>NZ_JAMXSE010000001.1:0-441983 GCF_024124685.1 Pseudoalteromonas sp. OANN1 | reverse complement strand
TGCGCGATTTACATCTAGGTCAGAGTTTCAAATAAAACTCATTAACAGACCGTATATATGACAGCAATCCTGTCCCTGTTATTTACTAAAGAAACCTTGCAATAAGGGAGGAGACCATATATGAGCTTCGGAGAATTAATGCCTTTCTAGCAGCCAGTTTTAGCGCTAACTGCGTTGAATTCACTTCCAATAGCCAGCTATTGGTGCGTAAATTCGCCTTGCCTACAAGGATGTAGGTACCTGGGCGGTAGCAGGACGCGAGAGCGGAGTTATCCCCAAAACTCTCTGGCTAGATAAGAAGATAGTTTAAGGTGATTAAAAAACAATGAGCTAGCTCATTCCTTATCCAAACCTCAGGTTATCATAATTTGCAATTCGGCTTTGCCACGGCATTTTCAATAATTTCTTTGCTGCGATGTATATCTTTCTTTTTCAGCTCAAGACCTGCTTCATCTTCATTTTTTACGGGTTGATAAGCGAGTTTTGCATAAAGCGCAAAGTGATCTGACCCTATGTTGTTGAGCCTTTTAATATTGATCACTGTGAAATGGTGACTCGCAAACAAATGATCTAACGGCCAGCGTGCAAACGGGTACTGTGCATGAAAAGTGTTAAACATGCCTCGGCCAACTCTCGGATCAAGAAGCCCACTTATTTTCCTAAATAACCTCGTGGTTGGTGACCAAGCAACATCATTGAGATCGCCTGTGACTATGGTAGGCAAAGGCTCCTTTATGACGCGTTTGGCAACAACCACCAGTTCTGCATCTCGCTCAATGGCCGTTTCGTTCTCGGTGGGGCTCGGCGGTGCTGGGTGCAAAAAATGGGTTTGGATAGTGATATGGGGAGCGATCTTGAGTCTTGCATGTATCGAAGGCACGCCTTCTTCAACGATATACTCACATTTTGCCTCGTCTAGCGGGTAGCGAGAATAAACGTGCATGCCATATAAATTGGATTGTGGACATTTAACGCTGTAGGGCAGTATATCTAACAACGAGTCTAATTGTTGCTCCCATAACTCATCACTTTCTAACGTGACTAAAATATCAGGTTGATGTGTCCTAACTTGCTCCAATATCAGATTAAACTGTCGATTGGTTTGCAGGATATTGGCGGTGATCAAACTGATTGTGTGAGTATTGGTTGTCGCTTTTTTTACCTCGACCGGCCAAAGCGGGGTGTAGGGTAAAATCCACCACAGTTGAAAACTTAAACAACCTAATAGAGCAATGACAGCAAGCGCGGCTACGCTTTGAAGATTAAGGTAGAAAATGGACAGCAGTAGCGTAAATGCAGTAATAATAGCGAGCTGAAGCCGTGGGAACTCCATTGCTCTGACACTCCAGTGCGGATGCTTAGCAAGTGGCAATAACGTAGCAAGTAGGATAAAACCACACAGCGCGACGATAACCCAAGTCATGAAATTCCTCAGCAAATAGATGAATTTAAGAAGTATATTTCATGTTAGCTGAAATCGCTGTGAATAGTATCGGGTTTAGACGGTTGCCTAAACCCGATACTCGTTCAGGGATAACTAGTTGAGATTAGTTTTGGTACGGAGTGTTTTCCGCAAAATATTCATGGCTGTCAGCATTTTGAATCGCTTGACTTGGGTTTGAGTTTGCTAAGTTTTTCGCACCAGATTGGCCATAAACGATGTCATCTGTACCTGCAACGGCATTAAAGTGACTTAGCTCATGAACAATCGTGCCCGCACGTGAATCTGTACCTAGCTCATTTGCGCTCCAAAATGCGCGACATAGATAGACTTTGTATGGTTGATTTGGGTATACATAAGCAAAGTATGATTTGTTACAACTACAGTCAAAAGTGAGATCTTGGTTGTCGATTGCATCATTGATTGCGTTGAAGTTAGATTTCACGGTTGCGTAACGGCTGCTTGTCGCTGCGCCAAACCAAGTTTGATAACGCGTAGATGGGTTGCTTGCTGAGTGGCTATTTAGGTAAGCAACGGAGTCATTAGTGATCTGGTCTGCAGCATTTAGTGCTGACAAAATACTGGTTTTTTCACTGTTACTACAACGACCTGTAAAACAAGTGCCATCAGTACAATCGGCCGCGCCTGCGGTTGGTTTTGCATTGACTTGAACATTGCCCTTCGTCATCGCAACGCCTTCAAGCCAGAGATTGACCGAATTTGAGCTGAGTTCTGCTACATCGGCACGCATCATCGATTGCTGACCCATCGTTCTTGTAGTCATGCTCGGGATTTCTTTTTTACCGAAAAGATCAAATGATTCAACATCATAACTAATTTCGTAGTTACCTGGCTGGCTAAGATCATAAAGGCCTGAAAGCTCAAATGATTTAGTGAGCGTTTCGCCAGACTTTAACTTGATAAAGTCAGCTTCAGTAGGAGCTGGGCGTTTGTAGTGAGGACCAAAGAAATTAACTTCTTTACCATCACGCGTAATTTTGAAAATATGCTCTTCTTCAAGGTCTGTATACCAGCTTAAGATTTTTTGATTGCCTTTACCCTGATTGGTGATGTTTAGCGTCGCAATAACATCGCCATTGCTTTTTGTGTCGACATCAACGCTTACCGCTAGGTTTTTATTCATTGCTTGAGCATTCAGTGATGCGGTTACGGCTGCTGCGAGTAACCCTGTAGATAGTGTGCGTGATAGTAGCTTCATTATTTCTTCCTGTTGAGGTTGCTACAGTCTCTCGGTTGGCAGGTACAAAACCAGTGGCGAGGACTGAGTTTACTTGTTGTCATTTCGTTATTTTTAAAGGTGAATTCACTCTTCACTTTTAATTAACAATAATATATTCAATGTTTCAAGCAGAATTTTCACAACAGAGTTAAAAAATTCACATTAAAAAATTACCAATAATTTCAAATAACTGTAATGTTATTGAAAAGTATGGATAAATTTAATACAAAACTGGGGAGAGGGTAGTTGTGAATTTATTGTTTCATTCACATTGGTTTACATTGAGGTGTTTGAAATGGTATTCCAACAGAAGTTGGAGTGGCACTGACGTTATATAGCTAGCCATTATCAGCGCCAAACTGAGTATTAGATTTCGGTAATGATATCGTCGATAGCAAGGCGAGATTTAGGTAATTTAGCATTAAAATCACCTTCGTCTCGATAGCCCAATGCGACAATGGCAAGAGCGTCAAAGCCTTGCTCAGTTAACCCAAGCTCATTGCTGAGGATTTCAGCATCAAAACCCTCGATAGGAACTGAGTCAATGCCAAGAGATGCCGCACCGAGCAAGAACTGTCCAAGATTTAAATAAACTTGTTTGCCAGTCCATGCTTTGATTGCTTCATCGCTGGTTTGATTTAAGCCGACAAAATAGCGACGGCCATTGTTCATTTGTGCCTCGATCTCAGAGCCTTTTTCAAATCGGCCATCAGCACTTTCTTTGGCAAGCACTTTATCTAAATGCGTATCATCTATATTTTGTTTTGCAGCAAATACAACAACATGCGATGCATTTAGTACTTTTGCTTCATTAAATTTGTAATTCTCTTGCGTGCTTTTTGCCACTTGAGTTTTTCCAGCCTCAGTACTTGCGATGACAAAATGCCATGGCTGAACGTTGGTACTAGACGGGCTTAGTCTTAGCGCCTGCTTGAGTAGGTCAATATCTGAATCACTAATTTTTTTATTAGGATCAAAGGCTTTTGTTGAATAACGATTGTGGATTGCATCGCGTAATGTGTACATATCAGACTCCTAAAATTGCTTTAAAGACATAATATGGATTTACATAATCAATAAAAAGATGATAATGAGTTAAATAGTTTAAAAAATTTTTTGAAAATGAATACACAAGATTTAATCGTCGTAATGAAAACGGCTCAGCTTGGCAATATTAGTGCGGCGGCTGCGCAGTTAGATATGCAGGTTGCTACAGCGAGCGCTGCGATAAAGCGAGTAGAAAAGCTCCTTGGCTTTCAACTTTTTGTGCGTTCTACGCGCAGCTTAAGGCTATCAAAGCAAGGTGAAACTTACTTGCCAATTTGCGAGCAGGCACTTGCGCTTTTGGCTGATGGCAAAAAGCAGGTGCTCGACAACGACAACGAAATTGACGGTGAGCTAAGGTTAACCGCACCGTCAGATTTTGGTCGTAATATCCTCCTTCCTTGGCTAGACGAATTACTTGATGAATACCCTAAACTTGCCCTGAAGCTTATTCTTAATGATCACAATCTCGACTTTTATCGTGACGGTGTTGATATCGCGCTGCGCTATGGTGCGCCTGAAGACAGTAGCTTCTACGGCTTTAAAATTTGTGATGTGCCATTGCTGCTGTGTGCCTCTACGGAATACCTAGAAAAACAGGGTACACCAAAGGATCATGAGGAATTAAGCGAGCACCAAGGGCTGTTCTTTTTGATCAGAGGCAGTAAGTTTGATACGTGGAAACTGACGAAAAATGAACAAACTTACAAAGTGGTGCTTAAAGGGCGGAGAACCAGTAATGATGCGGATGTGGTAAAGCGCTGGTGTGCGCAAGGAGCGGGTATTTCACTGCGCTCCGCGATAGATGTAGCAGACCAATTAGAGCAAGGTGTGGTGCAAAGTATATTAAATGACTACCGCGTTGAATGTAAGCCGCTGTGGTTGATCTGCCCGTCAAAGCAAATGATCAACCCAAGCGTGAGAGTGCTGCGCGATAAACTAAGAATGTACTGCCAAGCGCTTGTAGAAAAGGCAGAGCGGTATAAATAGCTCACTAGGGCTTGACTGAAGCTGTATTCTTAGGTTTGTCGGGTAAGTGGGTTGGATAACCAAATAACGCCAACCATTTGCCCTTTAAGGTGTTTGCTTGTGAAAAGCAGTGGAACATATGACGCCACTGAGCAAAGTTTACATCTAAAGGGGTCTGCTTTGGCGCCGCACCTCTTATTCCATAGCAAATTGTTATGTCTTCACGCTCTTCAACAAAGGTGCCAAAAAGCTTATCCCAAATGATCAGCACCCCAGCAAAGTTTTTATCTATATAGTCAGGATTACTGGCGTGATGGACTCTGTGGTGGGAAGGCGTATTAAAAATTCGCTCTACCATCCCTAATCGATTAACCGTTTGTGTATGGACAAAAAATTGAAAAGCCAAGTTGATTGCGACGATGGCAAATACCAAAGTCGGGGTAAATCCAAGTAGTATCATAGGCAGCCAAAATAGCCACATACCAACAATAGGGTAAAGTAAGCTTTGGCGAAATGCGGTGGTAAAGTTCATGTTGTTAGAACTGTGATGGACTACGTGTGCACTCCAAAGCCAGTGAGTGCAATGTGATGCGCGGTGAAACCAGTAATACAAAAAATCTTGCAAGATAAACCCAAAGAGCAAAGTGAAGATACTTAATTCGATTGTGAATAAGGCAAATTGATGGAGCCAGTAAAAGAGCGGCATCAGCACAAGCAAAGCCAGCGCGTCGCTGCCTTGATGGAGCAAGGCGAGTAGGGCATTGAGTATTGAGTCTCGCCAATCATAGTATTCGTGGTGCTTAATATATTCCCAGGCAACACAAAGTAAAAAGACGGGACTGAGTGCCAGTAAAATTAGTGATACATCAACCATATACAGCTCCTTCTTTAGCCAAAGCTTTGGTACTTTATATGCACAAGGGTAACGGGTTAGTCATTGACAATCCTGCCAAACTGCGCCAACAATTTGTCCAAATACGACAAAAGGAACTGCAATGCACTCCACTTCGTTTGTTTATTTTTATAGTGCGTGGGTATATCTCCATGACCATTTTACCGATGACAAGAGACTGCAAGGCGAGTTTGCTGAGCTGGTGGCGTCACGGCCTGAACGTGTAACACTCGTTGAGTACGAGCGGTTGCTTGAGGTAGGGCAGGAGTTAAGCGGCGATCCCTTGATTGGTTTTGAACTGGGTAAAGCCATTCAGTTGCATGACTATGGGGCGCTTGGTTATTTGGTCGAAACCAGTAAAGACTTGCAGCAGGCTATAACCTCATTATTGCATTACGACGCAATTGTCGCCGATATTGGCCTCGCCGTATTCACAAGTGATAGTGACAATGCCAAGTTAACTTGGCAACCAAAAACCCCGCTGGGTAAGCAAGCCATTTTGCGTAATATGACCGCTTGGGTGAGCGCTGCACGGCAGCTTTTGCGATCAACTTTATCGCCTAACCAACTCCAGCTTAGCTTTAGCGTGTGTGACCTAGAATTACAGCGGTTGCAAACTTGGTTTGGTTGCCCCGTATCGCAAAATTGCCCTGAAAATGCACTGTCGTTTCCGTTAGATTTTCTTACCATGCCAGTCGCTACCGTCGACAGCCTAATGCACGAGCATATTGAGCAAGCGGTTGCCAAAAGCGTATCAGCGCTTTGTGATAATCATGATTTAAAAACGCGTGTTGCCAATTTACTTGCGGCAAAGCACTCACTGACTGGAGTCAACCAAGCAAGTATTGCTAAGGCATTAAACATGAGTGTGCGTTCGATGCAGCGTAAGCTAAAAACACAACACACCAGCTTTAGAGCCTTACTCGACCGAGAGCGAAAGCATAGATTTGAACAACTCATCGGCAACACAAGGTTACTCGATATTGTAGACGCACTCGGTTTTACAGAACAAAGTGCGCTGAATAAGGTGTGTTTAAAATGGTATGGGAAACCACCGTCAAAGCTAAAGTGAAGAACCGAAGGTAGGTAAGTTTTGGTTTGTTAGTCAAATTCCCAGCTTCGGTGCAAATATGCAGTGGGAATATATAGTGGGTGTCATCGATTTCCTATTTACGAATACTCCTGACTTGGCTTGTTAGCACTTTTTCATTCCCTTTCTACTAAGCCGAGAAATAAATCGCTGACACCCACCTCAGATCGACGTGTTCTAAAAATGCCACTTAAGTTTTAATACTGAAACGTAGTGATAGGTGTCATCTTTTCGCTCTGTTCATAAGCAATGCGTTTCATGTCGCAATCGGCAAAGCATAAAGTCAGTTATTGACGCCATAGTCTCTCGTTATATGCAATTACGCTTCACCCTCTAATTTCCCAGCTACCGGCATAGTAACAACATGAAAATTTATACCATCTGGATCTATAACTTCAGGGTGTGCTTGCAGATATTGCCGAATTGCAACTGCTTGTTCTGGAGTTGATACAGTTATATCGCCGTGGGCTGTGATGCTATTTCCTCCTCCACCACTAAGTAAAGAGGGATTTATCGACTGTCGTATTGGCGAAAACTTAAGAGTGACACAGTGTCTTTGATTTGCTTCGGTTTTGGCCGATAAATCGACAAAAAATTTAAACCCGCCACTTGCTTCGGCCTTTAATCCAAACTCTGTTTGAAGCTCAACTGCATTAAGCGTAAAAAATGGATCATCGTCTTCTTTTTTGTTTTTTACAGCCTCAACCAATTCCTTTTTTACTTCACTAATAAAATCAGCAAGACTAATTTGACCTTTCATAACAACTCCCTTTAGTTTTAATAAATGACCCCAAAACACTTACACATAACGAGCCTGTGGAATTGCTCGTTTTTAATACGTTTTGCATTGTGGTATCAACCTTAGCCGAGTTCCGTGCTTGGTTCAATTGTTTACTCTAAACGTCACTGTCATTTTTTTGCTATGTCTTATAAGGTTGGTCTCTGTTGAATAAATCGCTTAAATCGCTGACACCCACCTAAAGTTTGTGTATTCAAAAGATGACAGCTTCAACTTTGAAGTGCCCTCCCTGTATCGGCAAAAATATGTGATGGATGTCATCTAAAGCTTGTACTGACACCCACCTTAAATTTGCGTGCTTTTTAATCTCACTTTGCCAGTATAGATACAAATAATAGGGGGTGTCACTTATTCCACTAAATCCTAAATCGCTTACACCCACCTCAAATTGGGGTGTTCTAATGTTCTAAAAATGTCATTTAAGTTTTAATACTGAAACGTAGTGATGGGTATCATTGACTCCAGACTTCATGATCGACTCCATGTGCTTACTCCAGTAATCCTTGAGACCACAACGACACAACAACATCCATTTGGCTATTATGAACTTTAGACTCAGAGCCACATGACTGAATCCAAAGTTTTTTGATGTCATTTTGCATATCTGGCTTTTCGTTTAACAGCCTAACAGCCCTTAAAGCATACTGTTTATTTAAAACTGATTTTGTATAGCTTCCTTTGGGCACACCGACGACAAAGCCATTTTCAGCTAAACCTAGAAAAGCGTTTTTTGGACATCCTTTTTTAATGGAAGCAGTACTGTCCTTGAACTCTTTTTCTGCGGCTGTATTCCAAGCTTCAACTGGACAGACTCCAGTTTGAGCGATATGAGTAGCTCCTACAGCAACATCTCCATATTTGCTCATTTGACCTCCTAGCACATAATGCCGCAATATACGGCTAATTTTATTGAAGACTAATCGTTAAAGTTTGTGCTGACACCCACCTAAAGTTTGTGTATCAAAAAGATAACATTTTCAACTTTGAAGTACCTTCCCAGTATCGGTGAAAATATGTGATGGGTGTCATCTGCTCTCTCTTTGTGAATTGATTTCGAACAGGTTGTTATCGATGCGTCTTACGAAAACTCAACTTCTTCAGCTTGTTTTTCATATATATGTTTTTGCCTCAAAACGGATACTTGAATTACGGCAGGGATTGTTACACGGTATGCAGCCCCGGCAACATCAACTGCTGTCCACAAGCCTGTGATAGCCCAACCAATTGGTCCAGTCAAAACCGCCATTGTTCTAGTAAGCGCAGCATTACCTGCGAACGTCAAGCCGCGACCAATTAGAGCTTTAGCTACGGCATTTACGATAATTAGTGTTAGCTGGTATGACTTAAAACCTCCGGCACGGAATACCGCCTGAAAAAGACCAACCATTGCTTCTTTCGTTATACCTGAAGTATTTTCTACACCAGTACTCAATGCCAATTCTTTGAGCTCTTCCGGAGACATTTTTTCAATAGCGTCCTCGAGAATTTTCATTAGCAAATTTTGCTCAATCTTTTCAACACTAGAGTTTTCATTGTAATTTACTTTCATCTTGTCGCAGACATCAGTCAACACTTCCTTATACTCGACGCCTTTACCACCACGTAGGAGAGTCACAAAAGTGTTGGCACCAAAACATTGTATTTCAGCAGCTATTTCTTCCCAGTACATCGAATGATCTGGATAGTGTCTTTTATAGTTTGCATGCTGAGTAAGCTCTTCAGTAAAACGCTCCTCACCATCCTTATCATGAGTTAAACAATAAACTAAGTCACTAAGATCTTCAGATTTAATCGCTCCTAAAAATTCTAAGTCACTATCATATCTATAAGCCATTTTTTTTCCTTTATTACTATTTTACTTACAACAACTAATTTGTACTCCTAACGCCTGTTAGGGGCGGAGTAACGCAATACTGATGCCGCCGCATACAACCTTAAACACTCAGAGCAACTCATAACAAAAAAGCCATGCGTTTCGAATCACTCTCAAACAGTTGTTATGCTATTTTTTGTCCGTAATAGCTTCGACGCCTCGAATAGAGAAACGTTTACTATAATGAGGTGATTTGTATAGAGCTTTGGTTTTTTTCTCAGCGATCGTAATTAACAGTTCCATGGCTTCAGCTAATCCCTCTTCTTTGTATGCTGTTGAAGGTTCATTACTAAATTTCATATCTGGATTTACCGTTATACAAGGCACTTTAGGATGATCGATTTGCTTCAAGTAGGCATAAAAAGCATCTTTTGAAATTACCAGACCAAACTCACGCCACGCATATTTCTTACCCCATAAATAACCATCTGTGCCTTTATGTGTAACCCTTTCGTCGTTTTTCTGCTTGTTAACTGTATGTTTAGCTCTAGAAAACTCTTTTGCATACATATAGGATAACATTGGGTTTACACTGTCTGATTTTGAAATACACGACAAGTCGACGATCTTACGACCATTTTATCCTCACGGAATCCGATGTTGTACCTTTCGCCTTCTTCCATCTCTGCGACACCATTAGCTTCGAACTGATATAAAGTATTCGTCGTTTTCGGCTTAAATGTGTGTAAGAATCGGCCTTCACCGATATGTGTCATTATGTATTCAGTTACAATAACGTCATATATTGTTTTTAAATCTCTTGATTTCATAAATATCCAATAATTTCTATTGACATGTTTAAAATTGCATAACTTTTTTGGCTAAAGTTAGCGAAGAATGAGTGCCAGCCAAGCTTTAGAACCCATTCTTAAGGCGCTTGTTATAGCTACTTATACGGAAACGGTTACTCTAACTGCAACACTGATTACGGACACAACGATTGCAACAACTGAATACTCAACTTTAAATTTCACCGGTGAGGTATTCGAGATCTTTCATTTTTTCATTGTGTGGCAAATTTGTAACAGACTTTTATCATTTATTTTTAACAATTGAAATTACACTGCATTACACATTTGCATTGCTTTCTCTTGACCACGACTCAAGTAACCCTATTGCTCGTATTCTTAACGATTCAAGCGGCTTAAAAATACCTGTCTTGAAATCATCAATAGGGTGGAGCTCTGTCCACTCTCGCTGTTTACTCACGACTTCCCATCAGATGAAATTAAGGCTTATCCTTTAGTGGTCATCTGCTCTCAAATATAGCAACTACAACCAAAGCACTCATTGCTCGTGGTGTTCCTAAGCATGCCTACCGCTTGCTATTTCATCCTTGATATCTGTTTGTAAACACGAGAAATCTTAATCGTTTCAATCAAATCTAATTGTATACGCTTTTGTGATTTTTAACTTATTGAAAATAAATCCTTTTATTCCAACCGCCGACAGCAAGAAAGATTTATCTTGAGAATCAAAATTACTCAATTGCTAAGTGCTATATTTAAGATTACAACTACTCCACTTTAATGTGGGCCCTTGAATTTGCCCACTAACCCTATGTTAAATCGTGGGGTGCCTAAACCATCATGTAATGATGTGCCAACGCATCGCCACCTAAGGATTATTTAGATGCTATCTACTCTATTCGTTGTTGATCAAAATGCAGATGTACTGCCTTTGGCAAATAACGTAGTGACGTTTGAAACGTATTTGCAAGAGTACCCAAAGCTCGGTGAATCAAAACTTCGAGTGATTAATTTATGTGACTGTGACCGTTATTTAAGCCAAGGTTATTACTGCTCTTTACTTGCTGAAGCGCGTAATCACCAAGTACTTCCGAGTCTAAAAGTTATTAACGGTTTACGTGATGGCGATAATGCGTTGTTTTTATCGCAAGCTTGGTTTGATAAGCGTGGGATTGCGATTGCCGATGACGCTGAGCTGATCATTTGTATGGGCGAAACCCAACAGCCTGAGTTTAGTAAGTTGGCGGCGTATTTATTTCAGCAATTTCCAGCGCCTTTACTAAAAGTGACATTACAGCAGCAAGATAAAGGCGTGCGTGTGCAGGTGCAGCGTCGAGACTTTTCGACTCTACAGGTGGCGCAGCTTGAGTTTTGTACTCAAGTATTAGGTCATGTGCATGCCACTCAGTGGAACAAACGTAAGAGTCACAAAAAGTATCGCTGGGATATCGCGATGCTGGTGGACCATGATGAAAAGTTGCCGCCAAGTAACAAAGGGGCGATCAGCCGCTTTGTAAAAGCGGGTGAAAAGCTTGGCATTAAAGTCCATCCATTAGAAGCGGCTGAGTTATACAACTTAGGTCAATACGATGGACTATTTATTCGTGAAACCACAGCGATTGATCACCATACTTATCGCCTTGCGCAAGAAGCAGAGCAAAAAGATTTAGTGGTAATTGATGACCCAAGCTCGATCCTACGCTGTTGTAATAAGGTGTTTTTACATGATGCTTTTAATTACAAGAAGGTGCCAAGTTTAGAAACGCGATTTGTGAGTCAGTGTAATGAACAAGTAATCGATAAACTTATTGCTGAGTTATCGTTACCTATGGTGCTTAAAATGCCTGAGAGTTCGTTCTCAAAAGGCGTATTTAAAGTAAAAACCAAAGAAGAGCTTGGCGAGCGTTTACAAGAGCTGATGAGCGTCTCCGCGATTGTGTTGGCGCAAGCTTACTTATACACAGATTACGACTGGCGTATTGGGGTATTAAATGGCCGTGCGATCTACGCATGCCGTTACCATATGGCACGTAACCATTGGCAAATCTATAACCATGAGTCAAAACGTAATTTCTCGGGTGGGTTTGACACGCTACCAACGTTTGAAGTGCCAAAAGCGGTGTTACGTGCAGCGTTAAAAGCGGCGGCAGTTGTGGGTAATGGTTTGTATGGTATTGATATTAAAGAGCACAACGGCAAAGCCTACGTGCTTGAAGTAAACGACAACCCCAATATTGATCAAGGGGTTGAAGACAAATATCTCGGTGACGAGCTGTACATGCAGGTGATGTCTGAATTTTCAAGACGTCTTGAAGCGAGGGGTAAAAAGTAATGTTGCAAGCCGCGTTGGTGCTTGAAAAGGCGACACTGCAGGATTTGAATTCACTGAATGCGCTGGAGCAAAGCTGCTTTAGTGCAGATAGACTGAGTCGCCGCCAACTCAAGCATTACATCAGTTTTGAACATAGCTTGCTGCTCACTGCAAAGTTAGCAGGGGAACTTGTGGGCTATGGATTGCTTTGGTTGCACCAAGGGACGCGGCTAGCAAGGCTTTATTCATTGGCGGTATCGCCTCATCATCAAGGTAAAGGGATCGCACGCCAATTGATGTCTGAGCTTGAAGTTAGAGCGGGTGAAATGGGCTGGTTATATATGCGTTTAGAAGTGGCTAAACGCAATGACGCGGCCATCGGCTTATATAAACGCATGGGTTATCGTGTATTTGGCGAGTATCAAAACTATTACGCGGATCATGACGATGCGCTAAGAATGCAAAAATGCGTGCGTAAGCTGTCGCAAAAGGCGGTGTTGCACCAAGCTCCTTGGTATCAGCAAACGACAGACTTTACCTGCGGACCGGCGTCACTGATGATGGCAATGGCAAGCATAGATCCAGGCTGTATGGGCGATCAGGCCTTAGAGCTTGAGATATGGCGTGAAGCGACCACCATCTTTATGACCGCAGGTCACGGCGGCTGTCACCCATTTGGATTGGCATTGGCTGCGGAGCGCCGTGGTTTTGCGGCAGAGGTGATGGTGAATACGGCGGGCCCGCTATTTTTAGATGGCGTGAGAAGCGCGCAGAAAAAACAGGTGATGACCTTAGTTCATGAGCAATTCCGTCAAGAGTGTGAATATCGTGATATTGCTATTCATCAAGCCGATGTAAAGCTTGAACAGGTTGAACAATGGTTGTTACAGGGCAGTGCGGTATTGGCTTTGATCAGCACCTACAGACTAAACGGCAAAAAAGCGCCACATTGGGTGCTTATTACGGGGTTGGATGAATTGTGTTTATATCTTAATGACCCTGATGTCGAGGACGATCAAAACCCTATCGACTGCCAGCAAGTACCCATTGCAAGGTCGGATTTTGAAAAAATGATGACGTTTGGCGCAAGCAAGTTAAGTGCGCTGGTGGTGTTGCACGAGTCATTTTAAATAACGTTTTCGGTTATAAGTCAAAGGGCCTGTATTCGGCCCTTTGTTTTTAGTGCTACATGGCGTTTATAGCGTTTTCAAAAACTCAACGATTTGCCATTTTTCATTGTCACTCAAGGTCGTGCCGTAAACGTGACCGCTGTTATCATTGCCCGGCATCACCTCGCCGCTGGCTTTGTTCACTTTGAACTCGTTCATGCCTTGATGAGTAATATAGCCAACATTGATAGGGTCGAATTCGCGACTGCCAACCCAGAAGGTATCTGGGCGCGACTCTGGTGATTGTAGTAGTGACCATAGGTTTGGCACCGAGCCATTATGTAAATAAGGCGCGGTTGCCCAAATTCCATTTAGCGGCCTTGCTTTGTAGACCCCCGCGTCGTAAAAACCATCAACACAATCTTCGTTAGTATTGGGCGTTAACTGTTGTCTATTTGCCAAATAGACTTTGAGGCGCTCTTCAATGGACTTTTTCACGGTGGTTTTCTTACCATCAGGCCCGGTGCGCTCTGCTATTAAGCCCGCTTCGATTGCTTTGATGGGATCTTTTAGCACTAGACCCACCACGCCATTTACTGGGATATCGATAGCGCTATCCACTGCTTGGAATTTGTCTCCCGCGATAATGTCGGTTTTTGTGCCTTCCAAGAACAGTGTTTTTGCCATGTGGCAGCTTGCGTTATTAGACATAGTCGGATCGGTACCTATCTCTTTTACCGGTACTTTTACTGCTTCGTAATCCTTGAGTAAGTTTTTGCTATCAATGAGTTGGTGGCAGTTGGCACAATTTGCTTGGAATAGCATTTTTCCTTGTGCCGCCTTATTGGTGTCAATCCCCGGAAGGTATTGCTCAGGCCAAGCTGGTGGCAGAAGTGTTTTTACCCAGGCTTCTAGTTGCCCTAACGCATGCATGTCTACCGTTGAGCTATATCGAGCATGTTTTCCCCAAACGCGCTGCCAAACCGGTGCTTCTTCAATGGATAACGAACCAAACACACCGACAACTTCACCAATGTTGCGTACTAATGGGCCGACCACAGGAATATTGGGGGCGGAAGCATTCCACTGCACAACATTTGACTGGTGCGTCCCCCATAAAAATGGATAGGAGACGGGCGCGGTGGGCGCATTTTTATTGTTAAGGTCGTCAAGCGCAAATGCCGTGCCGGCGTTTTGTATATTGCCAAATGCATCAAGTCGAGCATAGCTAGTAAAATCGTCTGGATAGTCTTCGGGCAAGTCATTAACGGTTTGTCGCTCGGCGGTTGCAAGCGCCACATGCTTGAGATCGTCTCGTAGATCATCAATCAATTCTTGCGATGCCCCTTCTTTTAATACGCGCATCGCGAAACGGCTAAACTTTTGATTATCGTTAAGGGTCGCTTCTAACGCGGCATTTAGGCGGCTAAAGAAGAGTACAAAGTTGGCGAGGGTGGGCGCACCTTCTACCAAGATTTTTGTGCCATTATAGTCAATTTGGTTAGTGTGACATGCGGCACAGGTCATCCCGACCCAAGCTTGTCCCGTGGTTTGATTGTTATGCACGGCAAAACCGATGGGCAAGCCTGAAGGGTTATTGGCGGCGGTTTTACTGGGCAGGTAGCGCAGCATTTCCATATGTTCGCTATCGCGAAAGAGCTTTTTACTGTTGGGTTGCTCTAACCAAGTAAACCAAGTATAGGGAATGATTTGTGACCCTTGGCCTGTAAACCAAAAGTCTTGCCGAAGTTTATCTGACCACCCTTGATTGAGCCAAACTCGCTCAGGCACTTGACCAGATTCTGCAACCGGGTCGAGCGTTTCTTTTGGCACTGAAGGTTTTTTACTTGGTGAGCTACAACTTGCGAGAAACAATGTGCAAGCCACTGCCGCACTTACATATTTTATTACTAGTCTATTGTTCATGTTGAACTGTCCGTGACGGTGGAAGTACCAACTACCTTAGTACAAACTAATTAACAATCAAGTTACACGACATTACACGTGCCGCTAATTCACAAGATGAGAAAGTCTCATCTTTCCAAATATGAAATATTTATGTAAATTTATTTGTTTACACTAAATTTACTTTATTTGTTTGGGAGCGGTTGTGCGTCGAAGTAGTTTTGCCATTTTTCATGTTATGGCGGTCATAGTTATCTTGGTTGGGTTACTGACAGGTCCTCGTTTGGGCATTATCAATCATGATTTTCTTACGTTTCTTTCGCCTTTGCTTCCCCAAGGCGCGTTGCTGTCAGTGCATGTGTTATTTGGTTGCTTACTCACCTTGATTGCGATTGTTTTTACTGTGGCAACCATTCGCACACCGTTTCATGGCGCACCAAGCAAGTTTGATAAAGCCGTTAACTACTTTGGGTATCTTGTTATCGTGCTGAGTATAGCCACAGGTTGGTTACTTTGGCTCAATCCAGAGAGTCTAAGTCTAGTCATTCATGGGTTATCAGCGACAGGCATTTTTTTGTATTTGGTGTTACATGGCATAAAGCACACCGTGTTTAAGGGTAAGCAAGTACTGAGCGTATTATTGCCTAGAAACGCGCTTATTTTACTCAGTTGCAGTGTTGCCCTGGTGTATTTTTGCGGCCTTGGCATAAAGCTTATTGTTGCAGAGCAGCATTTACGGCTAGAAGTTGCGCCGCTATCAAGGCAAAGCCACCTTGAAATAGACGGTAAAGGAGACGAGCCGGAATGGTTGCGTGCTAAGCCTATTAAGTTAACTACATTTGGTGGTGCAAACTTCTTGGATGGGAGTAGTGAGGTCGAAATAAAAGCGTTGAGCAACCATGATGAAACCTTTTTTCTGATCCGCTGGCAAGATCCGACCGAAAGCCTAGAGCATCTGCCGCTGGAAAAAACCTCGAACGGTTGGCAAGTACAAGAAAATGGCTTTTATCGCTTTGACGAGCGCACTTATTATGAAGATAAGTTTGCCATTATGCTATCGACTACCTGTGAACTAGGAGGTGATGGCACCGTTCAATACGGCGATGCGCCGCTTGCAGGCAAGCCCCGTAACTGGCATGGCAAGGGCTATCATGCAAGTACGGACGGCCGCACGCGAGATTTATGGCACTGGAAAGCGCTGAGAACCAATGACATGTACTTGGCCGATGATAATTTTTTTGGGCCGCCTCAAAGCGTTGCACTTGGGCAAAGACGCTACACCGCAGGGTATCAACCTGATAGCAAAGAAAGCGGTGCTTATGTGATGAACTGGCGCTGGTACTCACCGACTGAGGTTACGCCAAAGCGAATACCAATCCCATCGCCAGATATCACTGAGCGCAAAGTCCTTGATTGGTTTGCCAGCGAAACCTACAACCCACAACGAGACATGGCGAAAATTGGCGAACAGTTACCGTCCGTGTTGTACCGTTCAAATCGCTTTGAGGGAGATAGAGCCGATGTTAGGGCTAGGGGAGAGTGGCACGATGGTTATTGGACGCTAGAGCTGGTACGTAAACACCAAACGCATTCTACCCTTGATGTTGAACTGCGCTCTGGTGTTTGCATGTGGGTCTCCGCATTTGATCACGCGCAAATCGCGCATACTCGTCACCACAGAGCGATTCAATTGAGGTATATGCGATGACCGTTGCCTCACGTTTAATACTTAGTTTAGCGATTGCCGCTGTGGCGATGAGCTACTTGTTATTCAGCGCATCTGAGCGAGAGACTCCAACTCACGCACGCTTTATTAAAGTCACCAATGACATGCAGTTTTTGTCTGTATGGCAGGGTCCTTGGCATTGTGTCTATGACAAAAAGCTTAATCTGATCTGGGAAGTAAAACGAGATGATGAGTCTATTCACGATGGCTATTGGAGTTACTCTTGGTATGACGGTCAATTTGGTTATGCTGATCAAGGTGATTGTTATTTCGAAGCATCCCACTGCGACAGCCAAGATCTGATCCGTAAAACTAACCAAGCTAGATTATGCGGTAGTGCCGAGTGGCGTTTACCTACACCTGATGAGCTGCGCTCTTTAATTCAAACGCCAAATAGTCCCGGAAAGCCCCATATCGCAAGTGATTTTTTCCCACACATTAAAAATGGTGACTATTGGAGTAGTGAGGCTGGTGTGCCGTTACCCAAGTCGTTTAAGCGTGAAAAGTTAGGGGCAACAGCTGTGAATTTTCACTCTGCAGAGACGCTTTCGCTCCCTTATGCAAACGCCGCATTTGTCATGTTGGTGGCTACGCCGTCAATACCACTCTCATTGGCTCAAAGTCGTGCTGAGCCTGTTACTCTAAACTAGGAACCAAGGAAATGAAATATACTCAAATGGCAACTTTTGTGGTTGCAGTTGGCCTATCTTGTAGCAGTTTTGCTGCGAGTGACTACCATCGTCTTGTGTGGGACACCAGTCCAAGCACTTCAGCAACAATAGGATTTACACCCACATCAGGCACTAATCATATTGTTAAATATGGCAGCACAACGGATGAGCAGAGCTGGCAAAGTGCTGCGGTCAGCGCAACGCATACCTTTGACGGTGGCCTCTCAAGTTCATTTGTGAAATTAACCGGTTTAACCCCAGATAGTGCGGTTTATTATCGTGTTTGTGATTCACAAGGTTGCGGTCAGCGTTTGTGGTTCAGAACTGCGCCGCAAATGGCATCAGGGATCACTGCTGTAGCTGGTGGTGATACGCGCACGGGTTGGACAACACGCCGTAAAGGCAATGAGTTGATCGCTAAAATTCGACCGCTATTTATTATGCATGGTGGCGATTACACCAATGCAAACTCCGTTTCTGAAATGCGTGAGTACTTAAAAGATTGGCAATTAACCTTTTCGGATGATTTGATAGATGGCCTTGCATACAAGCGAATTTATCCATTTGTAGCAACACATGGCAATCACGAAGACGATAACTACAAAACGCTATGCGAAGTATTTGGCGTCGATTATGACCAAGATGGTGCGTGTACAGCAAAAGATACCTATGGTGCTTTTAACGTGGCGGGGCTTTTAAGGGTTTATACCTTAAACAGCCAATTTAAAAATAGTGGCTGGTCGAGCTATGCTACGGCGATGAACAATTGGCTGAAAAGCGACTTACAGTCTCAGGGCAACAGCGCAACGTGGCGTATCGCTCAGTATCACAAGCCGATGTATCCTCACTATTCTGGTAAGTCAGACAACACCATATTACACACTTGGTGGGCACAAGACTTCTATAATAATGCGATGAACTTAGTGGTAGAGTCCGATACTCATATCAATAAACTGACTTACGCACTAACGCCTACCAGCAATGGCTTCACTGCAACGACCCAAGGCGGCACCGTATATGTGGGGGAGGGAAGCTGGGGGGCACCGGCTAGAAGCGCCAATGATCCAAAAAGCTGGACTATCGACCTTGCGAGTATTCAACAGTTTAAAGTGTTGAGTGTGACAAACGATAAGCTCATTGTTCGAACTGCTGAGTTTTCAAGTAATGCAACCGCGTTATCTAAAGCGCAGCGAGATGCCGATCCGCTCGCGTTACCTATGAATATGACATGGTGGTATGCCGCAGAAATTGGTGATGAACTGAATCTGATCAAAGCAAGCAATAATCTATCTGTGATAGAAACTCCCATTGTTGAGCCGCCAGCTGCAATTGAACTTATCAGTGGTCAAACACAAGCGAATGTCACAGGTGCTAAGTCTTCTCAGGCACTTTATTACATTGATGTGCCAGCAGGAGCAACGCAGCTAAAAGTTGAAACGGCGGGCGGCAGTGGGGATGTAGATATGTATGTGCGCTTTAATGCGGATCCGACGACACAAAACTACGATTGTCGGCCCTATAAATCAGGTAATAATGAAGTCTGTACAATTACTCCAGTACAAACAGGTCGTTACTATGTCATGCTTGATGGCTATGAGAGTTATTCAGGCGTTGCGCTAACGGCTACGGTTTATACTGATACTCCTCCAGATCAAGGTAATAGCCAGCAATGGTTAGATCAATCCGCCAGTAAAGGTCAGTGGCAGTATTATACTTTTGACGTGGCACAGGGAACACAGAGCCTGCAAGTAAAGGCATCGGGTGGTACTGGAGATGCTGATTTATATCTGCGTTTTGGTCAACAACCAAATAGTAATACCTACGAATGTCGGCCTTATGAAAATGGCAATAATGAAACGTGCACAATCACCAATCCAAATGCGGGAACATGGCATATTGGGCTCTATGGTTACGCCGCTTTTTCAGGGTTGACTCTACAAGCAGAAAGTCAATAATTCTGTAAATGAGAGCTTGGTGGTTATTTGTGTAACGATCAAGCTCATTTTAAAACTGACCGAATATTGAGAGTAACTTGACCATTCACAATTAATGGAATTGAGACAATAATCGAGGTACAATACCGCTGCATTTTTGGGCATGCAATTGTCTTTATGCAACGACCTCTGACGCGCGCAATCGTTGCGGTTCGTAGGGAAGAATAAATTTACCACGTATTTGGCTATGTACCGTGGTGATAACAAGGAATCAATTATGAATACAAAACTTCTCGTTGGCTTAGGTGCGGTGGCTATTGCCGTTGGTGCTTATGTAACCACTCAATCATCTTCTTCAAGCATTACGATGGAACAACTGGAATATGTTCCGGCTGATACCGCTGTATTTTGGGGGCAATTAACGCCTTTTGAGCAGCAAAAATATTTATCTTTTATGCCTGAATCGCTTAGAAAAGTACAAAACCTTGAAGAAGTAACTGGGCTGCTTAGAAAAGAAAATGACAAACATCTGAATTTTCTGGCGACGTTATTAGAGCAGTACAATCTAGCGATGACATCCCCTGAGCAAATGAAAGCTATCTTAGGTATGGGTGAGACAGTTAGAAGTGTATTCTACACCGTTGGTTTGTTACCGACACTGCGTTATGAGCTTGCAGATCCTGAAGCTTTTCAGCGCACGATAAAAATGGCTGCAAAAGATGCCGAAATCACATACCAAGAAGATACGCTTGATGGCGTCGCATTAACGCGTTATCAGCTTGAGTTCGCGCCAGAAGCTAAAATTGAGCTTATCACATCCGTGCAGGGTCAATGGGTAACGACGACATTTAACACGCCAATTAACACCGAAGCAGATTTAAAAGTCGCTTTGGGTATTGCCAAACCAACCCAGTCACTGGCGCAATCTGGCAAACTTGAGCAATACAATACGCAGTTCAGTTTTGATGGTTCGTCAATTGCGTTTCTGAACCATGTGGCCATCGTCGATGGCATTACTGCAAATAAGCAGTCCGATTTGACTCGTATGTTAGATAACCTATTGCAGCTAGGTGGTGGTACTGAGAAATTAGCAGCGGTACGTGCTCCTGAGTGTCAGGCGGACTACAGTGAAATCGCCAATCTGTGGCCAGCAACGGTATTGGGTACCAAGAATATTCAATTTACTAATTCTGCAATCGACTTTGAAGTTGATACTGTGGTGGTGGGTAAAGATGCCGAACTGATGAAAGCGCTTGGGTCGATCCGTGGCTTTATTCCTGCCCACGTCACCAACGGTGAAGAGAAAGTACTAGGGTTTGGCTATGGTGTTGATGTTGCAAAAGTTGCGCCGCTTGTAAACACCCTTTGGGGCCGCTTTACTAAAGCTGAATTCAAGTGTTCTGAACTCGTTGCGCTACAGCAGCAAGCGAAACAAAACAGTCCAATGGCTATTGCGATGATGACAGGCATGGCGAACTCGGTTAAAGGCGTGAGTGCATCCGTTTTTGATCTTATTATGGAGCCAAACGACCAAGGCATGCCAGAACCTAAAACGTTTGATGCTCTAGTCACATTGTCTGCCGAAGATCCTTTAGTACTTGTTAATACGATAAAAGGGCTTGCACCTATGCTGGGTCAAATTCAAATCCCAGAAGATGGTACTCCGGTTTCAATTAACCAGTATATTCCATCTCCACAGCCTTTAGATGTAGATATTAAACTAGCAGTTAAAGGCGATCACTTGGTATTGTTTACGGGTGAAAAGGCGACGGTTATTGCTGAGAAAATGGCAAACCAAGCGCTAGAAACTAATGGCATGACGCATTTCAGCATGGATATGCAAGCGTTTTTAGCACCAATGTTAGAAGCGGCAAAAGCGACGGATCTCACTATAACTGATAGTATGGATGCAGTTTTACAGCAAAATATGGTGTTTGAGTTTAGTATGGATGTTGCAGATCATGGCCTTGTATTTGGCACTGATATGAAGCTGAAAAAACTATAACGAGCAAAAACCAAAATGATGTTAAAAATGCCGACTTTAAGTCGGCATATTTGTTTATACTGGCTGTAATTTTTGAGAAGGAGGTTTTATGAAATTACAAAATAGGTTGCTGCTGATGTTGGCATTGCTTAGTACTATATCTTATGCAAGTGATACTCAGTTTGGCGGTGGTGCAGACATGAGTAAGCTCGTTGCGGGCAAAGACGTATTGAAAAATACTGAGCAGTTTGTGGGGAGTCAGATCACGCTGTCGGGTGAGGTGGTCAAGGTGTGTAAAAAGCGTGGTTGTTGGATGACACTGAAAGTAGATAACGGCGAGGAAATAAACGTAAAGGTACGGGATGGCGATATGGTTTTTCCAATGTCCGCCATTGGAAAGCAAGCCTATGCGACTGGAATACTTGAGCAGTTCGAGTTAGACATTGAGAAAACGAAGCGTTATTTGGCTCATAGAGCACATGAAAACGGTGAAGTGTTTGATGCAAGCAAAGTCACTGAGGGAATGAATCTAGTTAGGCTCAAACCGGACTCAGTAACGATTTTAGAAGCGCAATAAAAGCTATTTCACAAGTACGGCGTACTCGAAGTTTGTGCGCTGTGAATTTGGGCTGATCACTACTTGGTAAGTGTCAGCGCCAAGCATCACATAATTCACCTTACCCACCTTGAGCGGTTTTGGTGTGCTATCTAAATCCATTATCCAGACACCAGTTTCTGTATCCGGAGCCAAGTTTATTAAGGTTCTTCCTGCGTTATTTGGAATATATAAAGCGGCATTGCTACTTTTACCCCAAATCGCTTTGAGTTTGTGGTTTTCCGACACCAACGTGTAATCCGCAGGACCGGAAGGGCGCATATCGGTCTGACGTTTGATTTCACATTGTTCACATTGAATTGAGGGAGCTGACAGGTGCGTTTGCAGCTGCCCATCAAAAATGATGCCTTCTGAGGCGATTCTCCACAAAGATTGACCTTCGCCCAGCTGGTGGCATCCCGACATCAGTAAGGCTGAAAATAGCAGGCTGTAATGTTTGTTGAAAATAGGCACCGGATCACCAAAAGAAAACTAGTTAAACCGGTACAAATAGTAGCTAATCTTTGGCGCCAATATAAGGCCTTAACGTTAACGAATGTAAAAGGCCGCATCCTAGAAATACTTTGTGTTTAACTACTACAGCCGCTACCGCAACTTGAACCACTACTACAACTTGAGTTTGAAGAGCTTGAGGAAGTGCTGCTGTCGCCACTGTCCATTGACGTACACCCGATGTGCCCGGCATAGGTTGTGCTGCTGGAGTCGCCTTTGGCAATGGGCTCTCGAAAATCAGTTGCCGAGTAGTAATAGCCATTTGGGATGTTAAGTAAGGCATCCAGTGCGAATAATATAGGTAAAGTAGCTGGCCTGCGCGGAGATATTCCTTCGATGCTACAGCAGGCTCTCCATGTTTTACGCAAACTGAGTTGAGCTTTGTTTTTCCCTTTCATTGCCTCAGATGGACAATGGTGTAAGAAACGGTCAAAAGCCTGGTAGCAAAAGGAATGATACTCTTGTGTGTGTAAAATAAATTCATGCCACAGCGCATCGACAACCTGAGAGGGCATAGCCAAGGATTGATCTTCGAGCAATAAGTTCGCGTGAAAAAACTGCTTAAGGCCTAGCTCAACCTGTGTCAGTTGCTCATTGGTAAGCTCAGGGTAATGGTGGCTGAGTTTGGGCCTTAAATGTGTGAGGTTGTAATCTTGAATAAAACTACGTCTACGTGCCGTCGTTTTTACTTTTTGATATTGTAATACGCCAACAAAGGCTACGAACGCCGCAACAAGTATAAGAAATCCAATCATGTTATTTCCCTATATTTTTGCGTCCTAGACTGACCGAATGTATAGAATGTGTCAATAACGGGAAATATTAGAAGCAAGATTTCTTGCCTCTAATTGATTTGATTGTAAGTTTCTTAAATACTCTGTTTGACGTATTCTCCGGGGGCATCGTAAATCCCCGGTTGTTCATCACTTTGTGCGGCACGGGCTGGGACTTGCTCTGGGTTTATTTGATGTAACCACTGTGCCCAATGGGACCACCATGACCCGCTTTCATGCTTTGCCGAGGCCAGCCACTCAGCGGGGTTTTCTTGGTCTTGTCCATCAAACCAATAACCATATTTGTTTGCATTTGGCGGGTTGACCACACCAGCAATATGGCCAGACTCACCAAGCACAAAGGTGAGCGGGCTGCTGAGTTTTTTGGCTCCTTCAAAAGTGCCTTGCCACAGTGCAATATGATCGTCACGGGTAGAGAGAAAGTAGACAGGTTGCTTTACTTTACTGAGGTCAATTTTAGTGCCACGAATACTGACAGATTTGTCTTCAATAAGCTGATTATTGAGATATAAGTCTCGTAAAATAAAGTTGTGGCAGGCCGCTGTTAGGTTCGTGCTATCACTATTCCAGTAGAGTAAATCTAAGTCGGCGGGCGCTTTGCCTTTGAGGTAGTTATTGACGAAGTAATTCCAATACAAGCTGTTTTCTCTCAGCATACTAAAAGAAGTACCGAGCAAGTGCCCAGACATCACGCCATTTTGATTATTATACTGCTCTAGCGCATTAATGGTGGGCTCATTGATAAATGCGCCAAGTTCTCCAGGCTGCGAGAAATCTAAAATCGTAGTTAGCAAGGTTGCACTTTTTACTCTTTGCTTGATGCGCTTAGCAGCAATATAGGCCATACACGTAGTGAGTAGAGTACCGCCGATACAATAACCCACAGTATGGATTTGAGTTTCGCCTGTTTGCTTTTCAGTTTGCTCTAAAGCACATAACACACCGTCGACGACATAGTCGTCAAACGCAATATTTGCCATGCTTGGATCTGGGTTTTTCCATGACATCATTAACACAGTATAGCCTTGCTCAAGTGCCCATTTAACCATGGAATTATCAGCTCTCAAGTCCAAAATATAGTATTTATTAACAAATGGCGGCACGATAAGCAGGGGAGTCTTGTATACTTGCTCCGTTGTTGGATGATATTGGATCAATTCAAACAGGTGGTTTTGGAATACCACTCTTCCCGGTGTACAAGCTAGGTCTTCTCCAAGTGTATACGCATTTTCATTGGTCATGCTGACTCGGAGCATTTCAGTGCTTTTGGCTAAATCTTTTTTTAAGCGCGCCAGTCCATCGAATAGGTTCTGCCCGTTACTTTCTAGCGTCAGCTTGAGTAATTCAGGGTTGGTTGAAACAAAGTTGCTCGGCGATACTGAATTAACGGACTGTCTTGCAAAAAACGCTAATCGCTCTTTAAGTTTTGGGTCGAGACCTGGGGTATTTTCAATGGTGTTTTGTAGTGATTGTCCAAACCAAAGATAGCTTTGTTTAAGGTAGTTAAACCAAGGATTGTCCTGCCAATCTGGGTCTATAAAGCGTTTGTCTCCACGCTCAGGGCTAATAATGTCTTCTTTCTCATCAATCGTTTGTGGCATAAAACTGTTTTGAAAAATTGCAAACTGAGTTTGCCACCACGCATTTTGCTGTTTAATAAAGGTTTCTGGTTGCTGATTGAGTGCACTGAGCCAACTTTGTAAGTCGGCTTGGTTTTGCTCATTTAATGCATTTTGTAATGGATTCTCTTTACCAAAATTTGTCGCTGCGAGCTGCCACAATTCTTGGTTATATTGCCACCACGCAGTTAACCCTTGCTCAATATTTTCTTGAGTGCCCATACAGGTAGATCCTTTGTGTTGTTTGAACGGGTAAGGCGACCTAAGCCGCCCAAAATTGCAGGTTATTGCGCTTTCGCTGTTTTTAGCGTTTCTTTACCAAGAGATTCTAAGCTGTCTTTAAATTCTTGACCTAACTGAGAAAGCTTTTGACCATCTTGGATCATCTGTTGGCTTAGTGCGTTTAACGCGTTCAACTGACTTGCGTTAAAATCCATCATAGATTTTGCATCTTTGATTTCAGTCGCTTGCTTTAGCTGCTCAATGGATGTTTTAGTGATCTGTTCAGCCGAGTGCAGCTGAATTTTAGATAGTGCTTCGATGTTTTTTGCCACGATTTGGTTAAACTGTACCGCTGGTGCAAAGAATTGCTCAGTTTGTTCGTTGAATGTTTTGAATAAATCGCTGTACATGGTCTTTTCCTTGTTATCGATTAAGTTAACACAATGGATGATAGTGAATAGTTGGCACCACCGAACATCAGGTACAGCTCGCTCCCTCAGTGGTACTTAGGTTATTGCATGTATAGGCCGCCATTGAGCGACAGGGTTTCGCCAGTAATGTAACCGGCTTCTTTTGATGCTAAGTAAGCAACTGCAGCTGCAACTTCGTCAGGCGTGGCTAAACGCTGCATCGGTACTTGTGCTTTTATGCTATTTAATACGTCTTCACGCATGGCGCTCACCATAGGCGTTTCTGTGTAGCCTGGTGCTACTGCATTGACGGTGACACCGCTTCTCGCACCTTCATAGGCTAGCGCCTTAGTAAAGCCAATCATGCCCGCTTTCGCAGCGGAATAATTTGCCTGCCCAAATTGACCTTTTAGGCCATTAACGCTAGAGATATTAACGATACGACCTTGCTTATTAGCGCACATTGCCGCAAAGACCGGGTTGGTCATATTAAAAAGGGAATTTAGATTGGTGTTGATCACCTCGCTCCATTGCACGTGGGTCATTTTTTTAAACGCTGAGTCGCGTGTGATCCCGGCGTTGTTTACGAGTAAATCGATATTACCAAATTCTTGTAGGACTTGAGTCATCGCTGTGTGGCACTGCTCAGCATTAGTCACATCCAAGAATAGAGGTTTTACTGCCGCTGGATTGATTTGTAGCGTGTTAAGCCAGAGATCAAAGTCGGCCTCATTACGCCTTTCGCTTGCTATCGCGACAACAAAAAAATCTTTTTCAATGAGTGTTTTCGTAATAGCAGAACCAATACCACCGAAGGCACCAGTTACTACCGCAATTTGCTTGTTTTCCATAACGCTCCCGCGAAAAAAGAGGCTATACCAACATACTTCCTAGCCGAGTTAGCTTATCGAGTATTTTTGCTGGTATTTATGACAAATTGGTCGCGAGTTGATGTCAGTTTGAAGACAGCGGAAACGAAATTAGGAACGCACAACGTAAATTTAATTAAGTTTTATCCAGTTTTTCCGATATGTATAGCAAACAGTATCTATCCCAAGGAGTGAAAATGGATATTCAAATACATCAAGGTGGCTTACCACCGCTAAAGCAACAGACTGAATTGAAATCACAAGGCTCGGCTCAAGTTGCTTCCAACCAGCTAAAAACGAAATCACCAAGCGATGCGGAAGAAAAGCCAGAGGTGCCCGCGATGCTCTCCAAAGAGCTTGATGATGAAGCAGCTGGTTATAAGGAAGATAACCCTGTATTTAAAGAGGATTATGAAAACTTAGAAAAGGCAATGGACCTTATTCAAGCGCAAATTCGTAAACTCCAAGAAAGAATTAATAAACTGATGCAATCCCAAGAGCAGCGCTTTCTAAAAGTCGAACAACACCCAGACGCGACTAATGATGAGCAGCAAGCTTTAATCGAACACGTAGGCAGTAAAAAGTACCGTGACCAAACAAAAGTGGATGAAGTGGAAGTGCTTGAAGAGCAGCTCTCTGAATTTAAACAGCAAGAAGCGGAGCTTCGCATCCAGATGTTAAAGATGATTTTGGCGGAGCGAGAGCGGTTAGAAGAGCTTAAACGCAAAGGAAAACGGTAGAAATCAGATAAAGGTCATTAATAAATCATCAGAAATTCAAGAGAATTTTGCTGAAATTGTTACCTTACCCACTCTCAAAAAAATAATCTCTAACCGAAGAAAGTGAGTAATAAAAATGAAAATAAACATTGGTTTAGCGCTGTTGATGATATCAATGTCTGCTAAGAGTTTCGCGCAGCTTAGATCCGGTCCTTATCTTGGCCAAACACCTCCTGGGGACACACCTCAAGTATTTGCGCTTGGCACGGTGTCAACAGAGCACAGAGATCACAATGCGTTTTTCTCCCCGGACATGAAAACCTTTTATTTTACGCGAAAGGATCTGAACGTGAACCGTTGGAGTTTAATTGCATACGAGCAGCGAGGTGAACAGTGGCATGATACGGTTGTTGGTCCAAGAGTTGGCAGGCCATTATTAGCACCAGATGGCGTGACCATGCATATGGGTAAATATGTTATGACACGTCAAGAGGGGAGCTGGTCTGAAGCCAAAAGTCTAGGCCCTATGTTTGATAAAGAAAGCTGGGGGATCATGCGGTTAAGTGCATCTGCGAGTGGTACGTATGTGTTTGACGATTATAAAAGTGGCGATGTTATTAGGATCTCTGAGGTGAAAAACGGTCAGCGCCAACGACCGGTTAAATTAGGTCCTGAAATTAACACTGGCCTTTATAATGCACATCCATTTATCGCGCCCGATGATTCTTACATTATATGGGACGGGGTTCGAGATTCAGGGTTTGGTAACTCGGATCTTTATATTAGCTTCCGCTTGAAAGACGGTAGTTGGGGCGAAGCGATTAATTTGGGAGACAAAGTGAATACCAGTGCGCGGGAGGCGTCAGCGAGTGTCACGCCCGATGGTAAATATTTGTTCTTTAACCGTACCACACCTTCACGAGATGCTGATATTTTTTGGGTTGATGCTCAGGTAATCGAAACGCTAAGACCTGCTAATTAACTTATTGGTATACAGCGCACAGTGACTACTTTGGTGTGCGCTTTATTCTTTTCTTTAAGTTAGTCAGAGTAAGCTGCTCAACAATGCTATCTAAAAAATGAGCTTGATCTGCCGTGATATTGAAGGGTAATGCTTTAAACCTAAACTCGTCACTAAATCCCAGTTGAATAGCCTGTTTGAAATAGTCCTGAGCCTTGTCATTTTGCTGATGGTAAAGGCTGATGAGACCGAGGCTAAAGACTAATTCAGGGTCTTGGTTGCCGGCCTTTATCTGGTTGGCAATATCATTGGTGTATTTACTTATTGATTGATGCTTAGTAGTGAGGAGTGACAAGTATAATTGACTGAATAATGCGTATTTACCGTGCTTTTCAACAGTCAGCGCTAAAACATCGGTCGCTTTATCATGATGATTGTTACTTAGATAAGAAAGGGCTGTGAACCAGTTTAATGTCTGGGAATTTGGTGCGGCTTTGGCTAATAAGTTAAGTTGTTGGATGGCTTGTTCGTGCCGCGCTTGTTGCTGCAAAAACTGGATGTGTTCTAGTTGTATCCAAGGAGAGCCCTTTACTTCAGGGCTGGCATTGACAAGTACCTTGCTAAACCAGTTGGCCATATACATTTTGCGCAGGCAGTGGAGGTAGCTAGCAACTACCTTGGGTTCGGTGGGAGAAGCCTCATAAGCTTGGCGTGCTAGCGGGTATGCATCAATGGTATTGCCTTGCAAGAGATAGGTCTCGGCTAGGTGTGACTTTAACAAAGGCCAATTAGGTGTATTTGCTATGGTGTCATTTAGAAGTTTTTGTGCTTGATGGTAATGCCCTTGAAGCGTCTGTGCTTGAGCCAAAAGCAGATTTGCTGATGGACTATCAGGTGTTAAGTCCAGCGCTTTTTCTGTATTGATCCGGCTTTTCGTCAGCGCGTCTGCAACCTGATTATATAAGTTGTAGTCGCTCAATAATGCTCGACTCAAGCCCTTATAATTCTCATCTACATCTTGCGATGTTGTGATGCTTTGCTGATACAGCGCTATCGCCCGCAAATTATCTTCTAAAGTTTGTTGGGTAAAGTGTTGCTGGGCGATGCTCAATGTTGCGTCCGAGTTTGTTGAAGAAAATGGTGAGGTAAAAGGGGAGTGATATATACAGATTGCAGACACCAGAATTAAGCCGATACTTCCGCCGGCTAGAGTAGTAAATCGTTTTACTGCTGGCGCTTGCGCTTCATGATTTATCATATTAACGGTTGCGCTAAAACGGTATCCGAAGCTGCGTTCAGACACGATATATTCTGGTTTATTGGCATCATCTTCAAGGAGCTTTCGTAGCCTTGCTATTTGTTTTTTAATCGCATCATGAGTCACGACTCGACCAAGCCAAACTTGTTGTTCTAATTGCTGGTGGCTCACAAGGTGAGGTGCATGCTCAATCAGGTTCAGCAACAATCTATGCGCGAGCGGTGTCAGTACATGAGACACATCGCGATGACTGATGGTGCGAGAAGATACATCAAAGTCCCATTTTTGATTCAACTGATACTGCAAGTCATCAATCCTGTATTTTTTATTTTATTGATTTAAAAGCTTTTAATTGTTCCGTCACGCAATGTCACCAAAGCACACTGGCAAGCCAACATTAGATACGTAGAGTAAGACTCGTCATAACAATAAACAAGGATTTACATGAAAGCATTACCCCATTTACTGTTATTTTTATGCTTGTTTTCTATGCCTGCTCAGGCGACGACTCAACTGCACAAACAACTAGATGACTATATCGCGCAGTATCACCAAATTAAAGAGTTTGATGGTGCCGCTTTGGTTGCTCGAGGATCTGAGGTGTTACTGCAACAAGGTTATGGGTTTGCCAACGTAGAGTGGCAAATAGCAAATCAGCCCAATACTAAATTTAAGCTAGCATCAGTGACCAAACAGTTTACCGCGCTTTTGGTATTACAACAGGTTGAGAAAGGAAAGATTGAGCTTGATGCTAATATTTCCAGTTATTTACCTAAATACCGAAAGGATACGGGAAACCAAATTACCATAAGGCAATTACTTAATCACACGTCAGGCCTACCTGATGTGTTTAAACACCCTGAATTTCGCCAAGTGCAAAGTCACAACCCTTATAACCGCGATGAGTTTATCGACCATTTCTGCTCAGGAGACTTGTTGTTTGAGCCGGGCTCTGCGTTTCGTTACAGCAATGCCGGTTACACTATACTTGGACGTATCCTTGAGCTTGTGAGTGGACAAAGTTACTGGCAACTACTTGAAAAGCAAATATTAGTACCGTTAGATATGAAAGAAACTGGATTTGCCGATGATGAGCAGGTAATTAAAGGCCTAGCCAGTGGTTACGATACCACGTTAAAGGGGTTCAAACATGCCGATTTTATTGACATGACTGTGCCTTTTTCCGCGGGTGCAATGTATTCAACGGTGCTAGATATGTATAAGTGGGACCGTGCATTATACACAGATAAACTATTAACGCCTGAGACCAAGACATTGTTATTTACCCCCTCTAAACATAGAAATTACGGGTTTGGCTGGGAAATCACCAACAAAGAAGATGCCAGTCAAACTAAAACGCTGATTCACCATGCCGGTGGAATCCCAGGGTTTGGGGCTAAGATTGCAAGAGTATTGGAGGACAAAACGGTTATTATTTTGCTGGATAATACAGGTGGTGCGCCATTGACACAGATGATTGATGGCATACTTGAAATCCTTGCAGGTAGGGCTGTAGCAGCGCCTAAGTTAAGTCCATATCGGCTGCTTTTTGCAACGATTCTATCTGACGGCGTTGAAGTTGCGATTAAAAACTATCAACAACAGGTTCGCGAAGGGAAGGGGCTGAGTGAGCGCCAGCTAAATCGCTTTGGGTATCAATTATTGGAAGTCGGTTATTACGACGCCGCAATTGAATTTTTCAAATTGAATGTTACGGCACACCCAAAAAGCGTGAATACCTATGACAGTCTTGCTGAGGCGTATCTAATTAAAGGAGATAAAGCCAATGCACATGTTACTTATCGGCAGTTATTGCAATTAGATAGTAGCCATGAGGTGGCTAAGAGATTTGTAGAATCAACCTTGAAGTGAGCGCAGCAGTCAACTTTTGCTATGTCTGTTACCGAGCATAGTTTTCTGATGATAGAGTGTTTCAATTATATAGCGCCTAGCTAAGCCTAAGCGCTATTAATTTCGTCGGGTTATCTTAGAGCGTAAACTTGTCGACTTGTGACTTTAAGTCATGGGCAAGTTTACTCATTTCATTACACGCCGTCGCGGTTTGGTTGGCACCTTCGGTCATTTCAACGGCTGAGTAATTGATAGTCTCGATATTTTTGTTCAGCTCCTCTGAAACCACTGATTGCTGATGACAAGCTGACGCGATCTGTGTACTCATGGCTGCGATGCTATCAATTTGAGATTCAATTTGATGGATCATATTGCCAGCGACTTCCGATTGCTCAACACAAAGTGCAATACCTTGTTCACAGCTTTTGGTTGCCACGCCAGTTTCCTTCGACTTGGTTTGTAGGTCGTTGACGATTTCAACAATTTGCGTGGTTGAATCTTGGGTGCGTTGGGCCAGTGAGCGAACTTCATCCGCAACAACGGCAAAACCACGACCTTGCGCGCCTGCACGAGCGGCTTCAATGGCGGCATTTAATGCCAATAGATTCGTTTGTTCCGCGATCTCTCTGATTACGTCAACAACCACATTAATGTTGTGTGAGTTTTTCTCGAGATTATTGGCAAGCTCGCCTGCAGATGTGACTGTTTGTGCAACGTCTGAAATATGATTAATATTTGATTTAAGTGCGTCGCTGCCTTCTCTGGCTTTTTCACTTGCCTGATTTGCTGACTCAGCGCCCATTTCTGTACTTTTAGCTACTTCACTAATCGCAGCTTGCATTTGTGTCATCGCGGATGCGACGGATTGCAGCTCATTTTGTTGTACATTCATGCCTTGGGCATTTTGGTAAGAAATAGCATTTACTTCTTCTACCGCTGCAGTTAATTGAATGGCTGAGTCATTGATCATGGTGATCAAGGCGTGTAACTGTGAACGCATTTTTTCTAAAGATTGGGTCAATAAACCGAGCTCGTTCTTGCCTGTATCTTCAAGTGTAATCGCATGATTTAGCTCACCACGGGCGATTTTACTCGCAAGATCCACGGATAAAGCAAGCGGTGTCTTAATCGCTTTACTCAACAGCATACAAATAATGACTATGGTTATTGCAACGAGTAATCCAGAAATCGCTAAAGTAAATAGGGTGCTATTAACGGCTGATATAGCCGAGCGCTCAGAATTTTCAACACTGCTATCATTTAGTGCTTCCAGTTCACTAAGCTCAGACATGGCGTTGGCAAACAGGGGGTAGCTATCCAAAATAATACGATTTGCTTCTTTTGCGTTGCCACTTAAGATAAGGCTTTCATAATGATAGGTCGCATTGACGTATCGCTGCCAAGCTTTAATAAATGCGTCGAATAACGCTTTTTCTTCTGTGCTGACCGGTAATGATTGATAAAATGCTATCTTGTCATTTAATGACTTCTTCAGATCTCTTAATATAGCGAGCCAGTTTTGTACCTCTGAGTCTTCAGGGTTTAATGCAGTACTAAACTCATCTTTACGTATCGTTGCTAAGTCAATTTTAATGTCTTTGATGGTTTCCATCGATGGAATACTGGTTCTGACTATGTCGTTCAGATTGGCGTTTACTTCTTTCATTCCTTGGTAGCTCATCAAGCCAACTCCAATGAAAATGACAAAAAGTAAGGTGAAACTTAACGTTATTTGGTTAGAAATAGATAGTTTTTTTAACTGCATTATTGAAGCTCAATGAATCCATGGATGATGATTGATATTTAAAGGGGCGGTATTGTATTTGAAAAGCAGGTGATATTAATAATTAAATGTTTTTTGCTAATGTTTGCAGTTTGTATTATTTGTTGATTATATTTTGTGTTTTAGATTTGTGATTTTTTAGCTGAAAGGTGGTGTGGTTTTTTATCCTCTTTTTGTGATTTTCTTTTCTAAAAAATGTCCGGTTTTTAACTTTGCCACATCACTTACTTTTTTGTTCAAAATCTTTACGTTATGGAGACTTATAAATAGCGTTGAAGGACAAAGTTGAGGTATGTAGCCTAAGTGAATTAAAATTCACCTAAATTTTAGTTGTAGAAATCTGCATAATATTGATTTAGTTAAGTCGTTATAAAGTAATAGACGCGCTAGGACTATTTAGACTTCATACCTTTTATCTCGTTGCCTAGTCATTTCATCAAGTACCATTTGGATCATCTGTTGCTTTATATCAGCATGCTGTGATTTAAGCTCATCAAGTTGTTGGGTTAAAATCTCGATTTCTTTTTCTGTTTCATTATCGCGGTACTGTTTTGCGCCGGTATGTTCATATCTCAGGGTATCTTCTTGTGTCGTTGGGACATCAATATCACTTACTGTGGATAATTTTATGGCCCGCTGCAGAGGTGTCTTTTTTAACTCGCTAATAAGCTGTTGTAAATGTTGGATTTGCTCTTTCATTAGGGCTTCAGACTGTTCTAACATTTCATATTGTTGCTTAAAATTAGGGTTGTTACCTTTGTATTTCTTTGCCTTTTTATCCATAAACTCAGTCAGTATGGTTTCATTTGCTGGTTTTTCTTCCGTTTCTTCTGTGGAGTTACTTGTGGCAGTGGATGTGTCGTTGTTTGCGTTTAGTGCGTCGGCAAAGTGATGTAGCTTCGTTTGAATTTCCATAACGTTATCCTTGTTATCTCTATTTCTAACTGTATCGGAGTATTTCCTGATTTCTTTAGCTGTTTGGTTAATCCCCGCTAAGCTAACAAGGTTGGTTATAAGGAGTCAGTGAAATGAAGGTATGGTTGGTTATTAGTATTTTGTTTTTTAGCTGCAGCAGCTTAGCTAAATGTGAAGGCCAGGTATTTAGACAGTTTGATTTTTGGCTTGGAGATTGGTCGGTAACGAGCGTAGGAGGCCTTGAGTCTGGACGTAATCGCATTACCCGTGAGTATGATGGTTGTGTCATTAAAGAAAGTTATACCACTGAACTTGGGTATCGTGGTGAGAGTATAAATATTTATGATGCTTCCACTCATCGTTGGCATCAAACTTGGGTGGATAATAGTGGGCTGTTGTTACAGTTGGATGGTGAGTTTCATGAAGGGAAAATGGTATTACAAGGGGATAGGAAAAATGCAGCAGGTATTAAGGTGACGGATAAGATAACATGGACTGCGAATCCAGATGGTACGGTACGTCAAGTCTGGCAGAGTAAGCAAGGGGCTGATGAGTGGCAAATAGTATTTGATGGATTATACAAAAAGGAGACTAAAGAATGAGAAAACTGATTATTAGCTTTATGTGGTTTGTTAGCAGTATTTGCTATGCCCAATCGGAAACGATCACACAGCAAGCACTGATGGTAAATCAAATGTCTGCAGACGCTTACACCATAGTGGACGTACGAAGCCCTGAAGAGTTTGCCGCAGGACATATCAAAGGGGCAATAAACATTCCTTTTAATGAGATTGAAATGCATCAGGAAGAGCTGACTAAATTGACTGATACACCACTCGTAGTGTACTGCCGCTCAGGGCGTAGGGCTGGCATCTTCATTAAAGCACTAGCGCCAAAAGGTTACACCTTAAAACACCTAGAAGGTGATATGAATAAGTGGCTGGCGGAGTCTTTACCTGTGGTGGAAAAGTAGGGGTTCCCTACTTTTTGAGTAAATAGTAGAGGGTAAAAACAAAAGGTAAACGGCAAAGCTCAATAGGGTTTGGTCGCTGGTACGTTTGAATAGCGCTTAAAATAACTTCATATCACTAAAAAAGGGACTTGAAAGAATCATTAATATAAATGATAATCACTATCGTTTTCAAAATAAAGTTAATTTAGGGAAAAACGATGCGCTCTTCATCTCCACGTACACGAAACAATTCTTTAAAACTCTCTCTTTGCGCCACTTTTGTGCTGTTCTCACTACATGGCAATGCACATGCCGCTGATGATACGCTAGCTGCTGATGCCGCGGGTGATGGCAGGGCTCAAGAACTAGAGCATATTTATGTGACTGGCACGAGTGTAAAAAATTACACTGAGTCCGCGAACAAAGCAGCATTAAAAATGATTTTATCACAGCGTGAAACGCCTCAAGCGGTGACCGTTATCACTAATCAAATGATGCAAGATTGGCAAACGGTTAACATTGATGAGATCTTGGAACATGCAACGGGCTTTTATGCAAAGCGGGGGGCCAGTCTCGATAGGACACGTTTTTCTGTACGTGGCGGTGATGTCAATTTAATCCAAATAGATGGTGTGCAACAGTTTCCTGGTGGCCGAAGACCGAATGTAAACGGGGATGCGGTTGCTTATGAGCGCGTGGAGATTGTACGTGGTGCAAATGGTTTATTAACTGGCGTTGGTGACCCAACCGCCACCGTAAACTTAGTAAGAAAACGTGCAACAAGCGATGAGTTTAAGGGCAGTGTGGCGGTTTCGGCTGGTAGTTGGGATAATTACCGCGCAGAGGTGGATGTGGCGAGCGGGTTAAACCAAGAAGGCAGTATTCGCGGCCGCTTTGTTGCTGCACATTATGAAAGAGATTCTTATATTGAGCGTTATAGCCAAGAGAAGACGTCAATCTACTCTACTATTGAGGCAGATCTGACCGACTACACCTTATTACGACTCGGTGTGGAATATGCTGATACTGCTTCAAAAGGGGCGATAAATAGCCACTCTCAACCTTACTTTTACGCTGATGGTAGTCGCTATCAGGGACGCCGTGGTGACACTGGGATGACGGCAAAATGGAGTAGCTGGCCAATCGAAGAGTACACCTATTTTGTTGGGCTTGATCACGCGTTTGAAAACGATTGGCAACTCCATGCCATCGCGACTTACAATACTATTGAGATGCAAGGTGGGCAGCTGTTTTTCGTCTATCCAGATGGGCCTATCAACCCTGATGGCAGCAGCGATAATGGATTCGGTTACAGTGCTGTAATAAGTAGCTCCGAAGATGAACAAAAGACAATAGACTTGTCACTCCAAGGCCCAGTAGAGCTATTTGGTCGTACGCACGATGTTATTTTCAGCTACAACCAATTCAAGCGAGAGCGTACCTCATTTGGCAATGAAGCAGACCAAACCGCGATTTCATTGGAAGGATTAAATTTTCACGATTGGACAGGTGACGTGCCGCGCTATCCGTTTAAAGATTTAGGCCGTGATAGTTTGACGGTAACAGACTCTAATGGTGGATTTGTGGCCGTGCGTATTAACCCGCATGATGATGTTAAGCTTATTGTTGGCGCTAGGATCACCAATTGGGAGTACGATATTGACCTCTATGATCCTAATAACGGTAACTTTCTTCGTAACCGCTATCATGAAAAGGTGGATACAGAAGTTACGCCTTATGCCGGGCTCGTGGTTGATATTAATGAGCAATATAGTGTTTACGCAAGCTACACAGAGGCATTTCAGCCGCAAGCCTACTTTGATATCAATGATAAAATGCTCGACCCAAGCACCGGCGAAAGCTATGAGCTCGGGGTAAAAGGTGAGTTACTTGATGACACCTTGAACTTTACGGCGGCGGTGTATCGTAATGTTGAAAATGGGCTTGCGATTGTCGATCCAAACTACCCAGACAGCTATCTAACTCCGCAGGGCAATAGGCCATATATTCAGCGCGGTGAAGGCGATACGACAGAAGGCTTTGAAGTTGAATTTACGGGCTCTATCAATGAGCAGTGGAATATCAGCTTAGGGCTATCAAAACACAAAACTGAATCAAAAGATGGCAAAGAGCTGTTAACGGATCAGCCCAAAGAGCTCATAAACCTGTATACAACCTATGACTTTAGCGAGTTTGTTGACGGCTTGACTGCGGGGCTTGGAATTAATTGGCAAGGTAGCTTTTATGCAATACCACAAAGGCCATTGCCGGGCGGCGGTAGCGAGGCGTATAAGATCACACAATCTTCCGGAGCGTTACTTAATTTAATGGCAAGATATGAAGTGAGTGAACAGCTTAGTGTGTCGCTTAACTTCAACAACCTACTGGATGAAAGTTACTACAACAGTATTTCATCTTGGGACGGCTATGTAATGCACGGCGAACCGTTCAATTGGCAATTAGGGATGCGCTATAGCTTTTAGTGAGTCAACCTAAGCTTGGGTGACTTAAGCTTAAAATACGGAGTGCACCGCCGAGGCGGTGCATTTTTTTGCCTTAAATTTTTTTGCTTCAAAATAATAAGCAAATTGGCATTAGATTTTGCATTGTTCCGCAACTCCGTTATTATATAAAGCATATATGATATGTATATGGTTTATATAAATGGGTATCGTAAAAATTTCAGATGAACTACACGATGAGATCCGTGAAGCGAGCACTGTGATGTCGCGCTCAATCAATTCACAGGCTGAGTTCTGGATTAAAATTGGGCGACTTGCCGAGCGCAATCCAACGCTTACATTTACAGAGATCATTACGGCAGAGATGTCGCGAGTGAAGTCACAACAGCCAAAAGGAAATTGAGATGCAAGAGGTTACCTTCAAAACCGCTGATGAGATCCAATTGATGCGCGAAAGTGGACGATTGCTTACGCAGGTGTTTGACTACATTGATAGTTGGATTGAACCCGGAATTTCTACGCTAGAGATTAATGATAAAGTGCACAACTTTATTGTTGATGAGCTTAAAGCGCGTCCTGCCAGCCTTGGTCAATATGGTTATCAGTTCGTCCTCAATAGCTCTGTAAACGAGGTTGTGTGCCATGGTGTGCCGAGTAAATCACAAATCTTAAAGTCTTCAGATATTGTAAACATCGATATTACGCTTGAGAAAAATGGCTTTATCAGCGACTCCAGCAAAATGTACGTGATGCCAGACGCATTACTCCCAGCCAAAAAGTTAGTGGCAACGACTTATCAAGCGATGTGGGCTGGGATAAAAATGGTTAAACCGGGAGCAAAACTTGGGGATATCGGTGCGGCTGTACAACAAGTGGCGGAAAAAGCAGGTTACAGTGTGGTACGCGAGTATTGTGGTCATGGGATCGGTAGAGAAATGCATGAAGCGCCAAATGTATTGCACTATGGCAAAGCAAATACCGGGATGACGCTAAAGCCTGGGATGACCTTTACCATTGAGCCGATGATCAATCAGGGAAGCGCAAAAATTAAAACCAAAAAAGATGGCTGGACTGTAGTAACCCGAGATAAAAGGCTATCGGCGCAGTGGGAGCATACTGTGCTGGTAACAGATGACGGTGTTGAGGTGTTAACCCTAAGAGCGGAAGAAGCGTAAGCAGTGCTGTACTTACGCTTGCTTTAACATCAAGTGGGTGTAACGACCTAGAGACGCATAGGGCTCTTTACGATTGTATTTAAGCTCTAAGGCGAGCAAAGCATCAAAACCTTCATCCGCCTTATTCAACTCCCTTAAGTAGTCATGAAAACAGCGAACACCGGTTTTTTGCATAACGCTGAGTTTTGCTTTATCAAGCCAAGTTGCCATATCAGTTTGGCTAATTGGTTTATTGGGACTGAGACCTACTTTTTGTTTTACCTTAAGGCCTTTTTGCACATAGTCGAAGTTACCGTACACCATATTGGCCATCAGATGCGCCTCATGGTTGAAATACATTAGCGAAAGCAAGCCAGTTTCGCTTAGCTGCGACTTTAGCAGCATAAGCGCACTTTGTTGCTCAACCAGCCATTCAAGCACCGCATGGCACAATACTAAGTCGAATTGTCCTAAGTTCAGCGTATCGAGCGCTTGCAGGGGCGCGTGGATAAAATGAAGCTGGTCATTTAGTCCAGCTTCATGCGCGCGCGTTTTGGCAAGTTCAAGCATCTCTTCTGAAATATCAATCACAGTGACATGGTGGCCTAGCGAAGCTAAATAGAGCGCCAATTGCCCTTGTCCGCCGCCAACATCTAATATGCGTTTGCCACTTGATTGCGTTAGCCAGTCAACTTGTGCGCTTAAGTCACGCTTGAGCACCGCTTCTCTGATTTTACCTTTATTGGTGCCATAGATATTGTTTTTAAACTTGTGCGTTAGTTCAGCAAAGTTTCTATCTGTCGGTGCTGGTTTTTGCTGCTGCTTTTTTCTAGCCATATGCGAGATCACACCAAACGGTTAAACCGGGTTGTCGATATCAATGAATTCAACATCCAAACCATATTGCGCAGCCAAATATTCACCAAGTGCCTTCGCGCCGTAACGCTCTGTGGCATGATGTCCCGCTGCGATAAAGTGGATCTGTTGTTCGTTTGATGAATGAATGGTTTGCTCTGATGCTTCACCCGTTAAGTAGGCATCAATGCCTTGGCTTGCCGCGAGATCGATAAAGCTTTGCCCGCCACCGGTACACCAAGCGATGGTGCTGATCGGGTGATCGCCTGCAACATTTAAGAGCGGCTTTCTACCGAGTTTCTCTGCAACTAAAGCGGCAAAATCAACAGCAGTCATTGGCGTCGTTAATTTACCTTTTACCGCTACGCTATTTTTATTCCAAGGTTCAAGCGGTCTTTCATATTCAAGCCCAAGTAGCTTACCGAGCTGTGCGTTATTCCCGAGTTCAGGATGAACATCCAGTGGGAGGTGGTATGCGATTAAGTTGATGTCATTGGCAAGCAGGGCTTGTAGTCGGCGCTTTTTCATGCCAGTGACACACTGATCTTCCCCTTTCCAAAAATAGCCGTGGTGAACCAAAATGGCATCAGCACCACGTTCAATAGCGGCATCAATTAAAGCTTGGCTTGCGGTAACACCCGTGACGATTTTTTGGATTTCGTCTTTTCCTTCTATTTGCAGACCATTTGGACAGTAATCGTTAATTTGAAATGGCTTCAGTAATTCCGTTAATTGATTCACTAATTTGGTTCGTTTCATAACACCCCCTAACTCTCAGATAGCGCTAGTTTAACTGGTTTTACGATAGATCAAAAAGGGAGATTACACCGATAGATGCGTGCAATATGAAGGAATAAAGGCAAACAGCTCGGATCTGATTGTTCTTTTATTCGAAATAAAAATGAATTACTGTATGTTTGTAGTTCTTTATTATTAGTAAAGGTAAATATATGTTTAAGTTTGCAGTGTTTCTGCTGCTTTTGTGTCCGTTTTGCGTTCAAGCAGAACTGAATGAAGAGGATTTTGAGTCTCTTCGGCTGCAAATTAGAGAGCAATATACCGTTGACCCTAAAGTTGCGCTTCAACTCACTGAACAAGCCTTAAATACTAGCCGTTTGAGCGCAGATCAAAAAATCAAAATCCTGAATTACAAAGCTTGGTTTCAAATGGAGCTGAATCAATTTTCGGCTGCTATGCGCACGATAAATGAAATCAAACGACTGATAAGTGGCGCTCAAGATAAATCACTGATTTATGCTTACTATAATTTGTCGGGGGGAGTTTATTCTAAACTAGGACTGTATGAGCTTGCTTTGGTGCAGTACAAGGATGCATTGATTGTTGCGGAGCAACGAGGCGACGACATGGTATACCAAACAAAAAGTAATATTGCTGACGTTTATTTTTTGCTCGGCCAATATGATGTCGCGTTAGATTACTATAACGAGTACCTGCACTTTCTGAATTCAAACAAAGATGAGCTGTCATTATCATTGCTTTATAACAACATTGCTAAAGTCTACATAGCTAAAAGTGAATACGATAATGCTACAAAGTTTATTGATAAAGCACAGCAAATTCAAAAGAGTAGCAAGTCTGACTACCATCTAGCGTATTCGTCACAGTTTCGAGGAAAAGTCGCGCTTGCTAGAGGTCAACAGGGTGCTGCATCGGCCTATTTCAGGAAAGCCATCATGACTTTTCAACGGCTTGGTAATGTTCGCGAAGTCAATGACGTTAAGCTCGATTTAATTACCTTGGATATCAAACAAGGAGATATCACGGAAGCTAAAAAGCTGGCTGAAGAAGTGTTGGAAGCTGCGAAGCAAACAAACACTAAAAATAAACAGGTACGCGCTTTGTCGGTGTTAGCGAAAATAGCCGAGCTTCAGGGGGACAGCAAACACGCACTGGCTTTAACACAGGAGTTAAGCCAAGTGGAGCGAGAGATCTATGCTCAGCAGCGCAATATTACCTTATCTCGTGCTTCTTACGAACTTGAAATGGTTGAAAAAGAGCTAGAAATAGAGTCGCTTAAACGAGTGCAGGCGGTTCAAGCAGCAGAGGCAAGCGCACAACAAAAGTGGCTGTTGAGTATTATCATATTTATGTTGATTTATGCCGTATCAACTATCTTAGTGATCCAAATAATTCGACGTCGAAATGGCAAGCTACAGGCCACATTAAAAGAGTTAACAAACACGCAAGAAATGCTCGTTGAAGCGGAGAAAATGTCGTCACTAGCTGGATTGGTTTCGGGGATGGCGCATCATCTCAACACACCAATAGGTTTAGTGATCACCGCAAACTCATCCCTTAATGGCTCGCTACGCGACGTTCAAGACAAATTTGAACAAAAAACTCTGTCGCCTAGTCAACTTAATCACTTTATAGGAGATGCTTTAGTGGCATCAGATATTGTTGACCGTAGTGCCAATCGCCTCAATGCCACAGTCGAGAGGTTTAAAGCAATTAATACCTCAATTGGTAGTGCAGAACTTAAAACGATTGAATTATCAGACTTTTTAAATTTGCACATTCGTGAGATGCTGATCCGCACAGCGCCAAACGCTAAGTTAATGTTGGATAACGATAGCCTTGAGGTACAAACCTATCCCAATATCTTGCTTGAGGTATTGAAGGAGTTTATGCACAACTCAGTGCAACACGGATTTATCGACAATCATTTAGAAGACCAACCTCTTATTACCATCCGTGTGAATGAATACGACGATGCATGGCAGCTAAGCTATAAAGATAATGGCCGAGGCCTGCCTGATCATAATACAGAGCAAGTGTTTAATCCCTTTTTTAGTACAAATCTAGCGGCGCAATTAGGACTTGGCTTAACTATTGTATTTAACAGTGTGAGCCATGTGCTTCAGGGCAGTATTAAGGCATATTCAGATGATAAAGGGGTGGAGTTTTTGTTGACCTTACCCAAGCAGCTAAAAAATGGTAGGCGCAAAGCTGTGAAAAATTAATTCAACTACTTTCGGAAGCTGTGATGCTTTTAAAAATGAGCCGCTCATCCATGAGTGAGCTCATTGGGCTAGTAACTGGTTGCTATTAAGGGTTTGTCACCTCGACGTCTTGTCCGGTTTGTAGGCGCTCTGCGCCGCGAACGGCGACTTTATCACCTGCATGTAAGGTATCTTTGGTACGGGGAGTAATTTCAACCCATTGGCCTTTGCCATTGCCGACGGTGACAGGAATTTGTTCGGCTTTATTTTGCTTATCTATTTTGACGATATGGGTGCCTTGCTTGCGTAATATCAAGGCATCACGGTCAACCAGCAGTACGGGTTGTTTGCTGGTGAGCGGCACTGCCACATCAACTAATTGTCCAATTGCCCACGTATGGGTTTGATCTGCTGCCAGTGTTGCACGCACTTCAACGGTCTGTGAGCGCGGATCGGTTGAGGGGATCACCGCTGTGACTTTCGCTGACGTATTATCTGGCTGGGATAAGTCACCAGAACGGATTGGCAGCACTATACCTTTTTGCAAAAACTTTAAGTATTTAACGGGCACATATAAGCGAACTTCAAGATGATGGATATCTAATATGGTGAGCAGTTCATCGGCGCGATTTATTTCTCGCCCTGCGCGTTTAAAACGTTCACTGATAACACCATCAAATGGAGCACGGACCGTTGCGCGAGATAACTTATCGTCAATAACCTTAAGTTCGACTTCCGCTAAGGCGATATCCGACAGCGCTAGGTCATGTTTATTTTGCATTTCATCGACTTGACTCTCTGCCGCACTGCTGGTTTTTGCGAGCTTCTTTAATCGAGTCAATTCTTGTTGATATAAGCGTAAATTGATCTTGGCTCGATTTAATAATTCGGCTTGACGGGCCTTATCGAGTTCCAGCGGGAGTGTGTCCATACGTACTAAGATTTCGTCTTTTGCGACACTGGTACCGGGTTCTGCTACGTACAACAAACGGCCACTAACCCCAGCGGTCAGCGTCACGTCGTCTTTTCCATACAGTGTGCCACTAACTTCAATTTCGCTCGTGAGGGGGGCTTTTGTCACTTCAGCTACGGTGACTGGCACGACGGCGACGGCGTGTGGCGCAACGATCCCAGCACACAGTGCTAGGGCCTGAAGTGTCTGTTTTATTGGGTATTTCATTCTGTTCTCACTACTCACTGATTGGCAACTAGGCTGAGCGGGGCTTTGGCCGTTGATTTGTTTGTTTCGGATGGCGGAGTTTGCCGCCCAAGTTGCAATAAACTCGGCATTAACACTAAAGTAAATAGTGCACTGATAGCCATGCCACCGACGATGACGGTCGCAAGGCCACGGTAGATTTCTGAGCCTACGCCTGGCATGAGCATTAGTGGCAGCATGCCAAACAGACTGGTTAAGGTGCTCAAGTAAACGGGTCTTGCTCTTAGCAACACCGCTTGTCTGACCGATGCTTCACGACTCATGCCTGATGCCATCGCAACGCGAGTCTGATCCACCAGCAAAATGGCATTATTAACGACCAGCCCAAGCAAGATGATAAAGCCTATCATAGTCAGTAAATCCAAGGACTGGAAGGTAAAGAGGTTTAAGATATACAGAGCCAGCACGCCACCTGCGATAGCCAGTGGCATCACTAATAATACCAAGGCGCTGTCTTTGGCAGACTTAAACAGCGCGGTCATCAACAAAAACAAAATGAACAACGCGAGGACAAAATTCAACGCCATTTCTTCCATTGCGGAATTCATCTTTTGCGCATTCCCCGCTAAAATAGCACCCGCACTGGCTGGTAGGCTTGCGCGCACTTTTGGCATTACCTGTTCACTCAAGATGGTTTGCACTTGCTGCAGGCTCATATCAGCCGGAGGCGTGACAACAATGCTGACCGTACGGCGACCGTTCACACGCCGCAGTTGCGTCGGGCCAACTGTACGTTCTATATTTGCCAACTCGCCGAGAGTTTGAATTCCTGACTGAGGTGTTACGATAGGCAAGGCTTTTAGTTCCTCAGGGCTTTGCCAAGGGATACCACGAAGAATAACGTTCATACGCTCGTTACCATCAAAATACTCATTGACGAATAATCCACCGGTATAAGCTTGTACCGCTTGAGATACATCTCGACGCGTTAATCCCGCTTGGGTGATCCTGCGATCGTTAGGCGTTAATCTAAGCTCTGGCTCTGCCATATCCAATCGTGGCTGAGGTCTGGCAGTTGCCTCTGGTAGCGCCGTTTGTACTGCCTGCAAAGCCACTTGAGCAGCTGAGATTAAGTCGTCCATATTGGGACCTGTAAGGTCAATATTAATATCGCGACCATCGCCGCCATTGGCGACTTGGATCATGGAGCCGCGAAAGAAAAACACTTGAGTATCGGGAAGGTCGACGAAGATTTCTTCTCTGGCAACTTTCATCAGTTCTTCAACACGTTGAGGGTCGGCTGAATAGATAAAACCGCCAGCATTAGAACCAAACGCATAGAAATTAAAGTCTTTAATACCTGGCTCTTTTTCGCCTTGGTAGTAGGGCATTAAGCGCTTTTTCACGCGCAGCAGTAGTTCTTCTTCCATAAACTGCACATTGCCACCAGGTGGTGTCACTAGGTTAAAGAAAAAGCCGTCGGTGGGGGCTCTTGGCATAAAGTCAGTTTTTGGCAGGATGGTCAAGGTTGCAACGACCGAGCCACCCAGTAATACGCCAATCCAAGTAAGTTGCTTTACTCTATTATTGGTCAACTTCATGATGAAATTGGTGAGTTTTTGCCAGTATTGATGGTAAGGATCTGGTTTTAGTTCAGAGTCTGGCCACAAATGGTTTGCCAGTGGAATAAGGGTAATTGCACACAACATTGACGCAATAACGGCAATAGAGAGTGTCAGTGCTAAATCGGAGAATAGTTGTCCCTCAATACCCGCCATAAAGAGAATCGGTAAAAAGATGGCGACGCTGGTGGTTGTCGAAGCAAATAATGCTCCGGTCACTTGTACTGCGCCTTTTAAGGCGGCTTTTTTGTTATCGAATCCTTCTGCTCTTAAGCGTGAGATATTCTCTTGAACTATGATAGCGGCGTCTAGTACAAGGCCCACTGCAAATGCCAACCCCGCCAACGAGATCACATTCAGACTACGGTCAAAGATATTCAGTGCGAGAAAGGCGACCATCAATGAAATGGGGATTGTAGCTGCAATCACCAAAGTTGCTTTCAAGCCTCTAAAAAATAGCCACAGGATTAAACAAGATAAGAGTACCCCAAGGCCTAAATTACTTTTTACTAAAGAAAGTGCATTACGAATGTGGACGGAGGCATCAAAGCTGAGCTCAATCGATAAGCCGTTCTCAGCCAGCGGCCCTTGGTTTAATTCATCAATTGCAAGGTTGATTTCATCAAGTAAGGCAACGGTATTTGCCTCGTTAGCCCGTGAGATCCGAATATAGTAGGCTGGTTTACCATTGCGGCCACTCATGCCCAAACGGTCTGAGAAGGTGCGTTCCACACTTGCGATATCACCTAAGTAGATTGGCCTGTCTCCTGAATAGCCGACACGCATTTGGGCCATACTGGAAAGGTCGTATTGGCCGGTGAATCGTACGGTATATTGACGACGTCCAACGTTGGCAAGACCTCCAGAGGTATCGCGAGAGCTCGCAAGTACATTACTGATTTGATCTAAACTAATACCAAGCGCGGCGGCTTTGTGCGGGTCGAAAGTAATACGCAGCTCTTTTGGCCGCTCACTCGCGAGATCGACACGTGCCACGCCGGGAATACGTGCAAGTCTTGGTTCAATAAACTCGTCGATTTGCTTTTGAAACTGCGCCATATCAAAGTCGAGACTATTTGATTGATAGTCTTTAGGTGTGACCAGCAAAGTGGCTGCAGCTTCACCGTTATTACCGCCGGCGAATACGACTGGGTCTAGCGCATCAAGTGGCAACGGCGGAGCCTGATTTAAGCTTGTTAGCACATCTAGCATTGCTTGTTGCATATTTGCACCCACCGCAAATGTTAGCGTAATAGAGCCGTTACCACGATTGATGTTGGTATTAACTTCAAGTGCGCCGGGTGTGTTTTTGACCGCATTTTCTAGCGGTTCGATGATTACAGATTCTATTTCTTCTGGAGCGGCTTGGCGCCATCCCGAGAAAATCGTGATCTGTGGTTGCTCAATATCTGGCGTCAACTGAATGGGCAGTTTAAATATACTTAACAGCCCAAATAAAACAATCAACACCAAGATGACAATTACACTCGCTGGATTTTTTAGCGAACCGCGTGTCACGTTCATTTGGTATATTCCAATCTTGCTTTTTCTGCATTGTAGTGGGATGTAAAAAAAGTGCCAGTAAGGTGAAATTCACGTTTGCTAAAGTTAGCGCTAAATCGGCAAAAATAAGCGACAAAGCGCATTTCTGTAATACCTTGTAACGCTTTTTTATAGTTTGAAAAACTTTTTGATCTGAATTAAAGGCAACTGAACTTGTACTAGTAAGATCAATAGAAGTGGCTAAACTTAGCCGAGTATGATCAGCTCTTTGCAATAATTGATAAATGATGTTCATAAGGAGGTTATATGTACGTTGCGTTAAAATGGGACCATATTATCGGAGCACATTTTGTGCAGTGGATCGTCGTAAAGTGCAGTGGCGTAACGGACAAATTTGGATTGCCACAAGCCTTACCCCCTCGGCGTGATATTGCCTATTTCACCGATCCCCAATCTGCTGAGCAAGATGCTAAACAATTTGCGGATTACAAAAATACTGGGCAAATGGCGCATATTGAAAAAAAATACTCTCCTAACTTGGGGGAGCACCATGGCTTTTGTCACTATGCGTGGGATCACACCTATCTGGGGGAATTAGTAAAACACGCTGTGCTCTACTGGGAAGACGGCAAACACTTTTCACCTGAACCACACCGAAGCGATGTTGCTTATTTTATCGATCCGCAAACAAGTGAAATGGATAGTATTTTCTTTGCACAATATAAGCTAGAGCGAGCAAGACAGCTTAGGCAAAAGCAAGACGCAGGTTAATACCTATTGGTATAAGCATATCGACTCACCTCACCGATGGGTGAGGTGAGTATGTCTTCGCAATTACTGAGCGTTATCTACATCACTTTGTGAGTACACTGGGTAGTCACTGGGTTTAAAGCGATTAAGGTTATTGAGGAAGCGACTGTCTTTAACGGGCAAGGTGGCGGAGCCATAGTCATATTGATTGAGCTTTTCTCGTAATTCCGTGTTCGAAATTCCATCTCCAGCCATTTTGTACCAACTGATGATAGCGGGTGTGACAAAGCGGTAATAGTTGTTTTCAGCGATTTCGTTTGATTTGGCGAAGCGCAGTGCATGGGTCAAAATACCGTCTTTATGATAGACAATTTTTAAATGGCCATTCTCGAATGGTAGCTCATTAGCAGGTTTAGTGAATAAGTCGCCATGTGCGCTATAACTACCGTGTGTAACTATCCCATCTCGAGTCCATACCGCTGCATACTCCCAGTCATGGCGGTGACCACCACCAAAGTAATCAAACACTTGGTCTTTTTTGAAGTAAAGTGCATAGAAGTGTCCACAATACTCGCCGCTAGTCGTTGTTTTACAGGCGTAGCGATGCACAGTATTAGAAGTATTTAAAAATTGATTATCTCGGCAATCACCAGTGATGCGACCCGATGTTTTTAGCCCTGAATTTTGCACACCAGTTCTACTGATCCCTGCACTAGGCAGGCAACCATCACCGTCAAAATCGAACACAGGTTCGGTACCATTGATAATGTAGGGGGCTGGTAGGGCTTCGTCTAATGCCGCAAAGTCATTGGCGTAAGCGTATTGTGTACACGCTGCAACAATTGCGAGGGACAATAAAGGGAGTTGTGTTGTTGTCATACTGCTTTCCTTAATAAATGCAGTTGTGCCGTTTTGCACAACCGCTATCGATTAGAATCTAAGGTTAAAAAAGAAGTATGACTTGAATGTATATTTAATGTTAATTTTTTTGTTGGTTATTTAACTTTTTTTGAAAGTCAGATCTGACAATTTCAAGTGCAGCCATGACTTCTTCTGCTGGAAGATCATGCTCTTCTAACAACATAATAAGGTCGACGGCAAGTTTTACATGAGTTGGCGCTTGTTCTAGAGGGGTGCTCATACTTGAAATTGTTCCTTTTTAGCGATTTGTGAAATGGCAAAATCAATCGCACTTTCTACCGCTTGTTCCATTTTTACACGCTCGGGCTGAGGCAGGTAAAACTCCATGTCGACATCGTAGCGAATATAACGCGATGGAAGTTGGTTCAAAACAGTACAACAAAAATCGGCCATTACGTCTTCATCATAGATTTTATCTAACTTACGACGGACGATATGTTCGACTACCAGCTTTTCATAATAATTATGAATATCATCATGTAACTTCATACAGCCTCCTGCACATTCCTTTTAAGTTTATATCATAATAGCGGGGTTATCGAACAAAGCCAAAAAGGTTTGTTGATGTATATCTACAAGACGATCAACGTCGCGCTGATAGCCCCCACCAAGAGCAAAAGCTAACGGAATATTGAGGTGATGAGCATACTCAAAAACAATCGAATCTCGAGCCCTAACGCCTTGCTTTGAAACACTAAAGTGTCCTAGTTCATCACCTTGATACACATCTGCGCCGGCGTTATAGAGTATGATGTCTGGCTGGTATAATCGAACCGCCAGTTGTAAGGCTTCGCGGACGGTTGCCACATATTGTGCGTCCTGTGTATTCACAGGTAAGGCAAAGTCCAAATCGGATTGCGGTTTAACGCGAGGAAAGTTACTTTCACAGTGGATGGAGCAGGTAATGATATCGTCTCTATCTGCAACGATCGTTGCCGTGCCATCGCCTTGATGCACGTCACAATCAAAAATAAGCACTCGCTCAACCCGTTGATGGGCAATGAGCGTTGCTGCGACCACTGCCCAATCATTAAATATGCAAAAGCCGCTGCCAAAATCGCGATGTGCGTGATGATAGCCGCCGCTTAAGTTTGCTCCAAATCCATATTCGAGCGCAGACTGTGCTGCTGTTAAACCGCCACCTAGAGAAATCAAAGTGCGCTGCACGAGTTGCTCACTCCAAGGAAAGCCCATTTTCTTAATTGCTTTTTCGCTCAACGTGCCGTTTAGAAAGGCATCAACGTAATTACTGTCGTGGCAAAGTTGCAGTGCATCAGCTGTGATTTTTTGCTCGGGCTCTTTGATAAATTTAGCAAATTTACTGGCGTTTATTCGTTGGTATAATTTTTTATACTTGCTGATAGGGAAGCGATGCTTTTCAGGTAGATTTAGCTCGCTATAAATAGGGTGGTAGTAAAGCATTAACGGCTCTGACTTTTCTCAACTTCTTGAATTTTTTGCTCGGTGGCGGAAATAGCCTTTCTGCAGCGGCCAAGGCGGGCATGAAGGGCTAATATTTCGGCATTGAGTTTGGCAGCCTGAGTGGGATCTGCTTTGTCCATCTGTAGTCTTCTGAGATCAATCATTTCTTGCAGTCGACGCTCAAATTCATGATTTTGCGACAGTTCCTGATATAACTCATGGGACGACTGCATAATCTTCTGCACTGCTTTCTTATACACTTTGGCTTTTTTTGGTGTATTTAGTTTGTTTTCTTTCGCCCAGACCGGGGTTGATTTTAACACCTTCAACACGGCTTCCATTTGCGAGCCTATCCGCTCGATGGCAAATGTAAAGGCGTGACGTTGTTCACTTGGCGGCAGGTGAGACATTGCTTCTGCTATTTCTTCAACATAGTCGCTGAGCTTTAAGCTTTTAGTTCGAAATACACGGGCATCAAATAAGCTGGGCTGTGCTTGCATATAACGATTCTTATCAAACCATTTCGCAGAGTCAAATTGCGCTGCTTGTTGCTTTAAGCGGCTGACTTGTTGCTCAAGCTTGATAAGTCCTGTACTCACGAGAAATAAGCCTCAAAAATGAGCTTGCCCGCAAGTACAATAACCACAGTGTTAAAGAGTGGTTTGATCAGTTTGTTACCAAACTTAATCGCAGAATGCGCGCCAAGCCAAGCACCAAACATTAAAAAGGCGCCCATGGTGACACCAAGCATAAAGTTAACATGGCCCAAGGCTACAAAGGTGATAAGCGAAATAAAGTTGGAAACAAAGTTCATTGAACGAGCAAGACCACAGTTTAAAAGTAAGCTCATTTTATAGAGCATACTGTTAGACGCAGTCCAAAACGTGCCAGTACCAGGCCCTGCCATACCATCAAAAAATCCCAACGATAAACCTTGCACCCATTGCTTGATTTTGAGTGCTCGATTCGCTTCAGGCAAAGTATGGGAATCTGTAGGGCTTAGTCTACCGACTAAGCTATAAATTGCGACAGCGATGATAATAACGGGGATAAGTTTATTTAAAAACTCGATACTGAGAAAGTCGACAAGCAATGTGCCCAATACAGCACCTATCGCAGTGGCAATAATAGAGCCAATCCAAAAGCTAGGTTTGAATAACTGCTTTTTGTAGTAGGTAAAGCTCGCGGTTAAAGAGCCAAAACTCGCGGCAAGCTTGTTGGTACCTAAGGTTAAGTGCGGAGGAAGGCCTGCAGTAAGCAAAGCTGGTACGGTAAGCAGCCCACCACCACCTGCAATTGCATCAATAAATCCAGCAGCCAGTGCGACTAAGCAAAGTAACCCCCAAGTTGTGGGATCTAAAGCGAGTTCAAACATTATTAATCAATTTGCCTTTTGTATGGTGGCAGAGTATCAAGCATGGCTTTGCCATAACGTTTTGTAACTAAACGTCTATCTAAGATGGTGATACGGCCGGAGTCTGATTCTTTACGCAGCAGTCTACCACAGCTTTGCACTAATTTCTTTGCAGCATCGGGTACAGTGATAGATAAAAATGGATTCCCCCCTTTACTTTGCACGAATTCCGCTTGGGCTTCTTCAATAGGGGACGTTGGCACGGCAAAAGGGATCTTAGTCACCACGAGGTTTTCTAAGTATTTTCCGGGTAAATCTAGCCCCTCGGATAAGCTTTGTGTACCAAATAAGATACTGCCGCGACCTAAGTCGATATTTGCTTTGTGACGAGTGAGTAGGGCGTCACGGGAAAGCTCACCCTGCACCAAAATATTGAGATTTTTACCTCTTAATTTTTCTACCACATGGTTCATTTGCCAATAAGAAGCAAACAGTACAAGGTTGGCCTTACTGGTGTCTAAGTAGGTTGGCAGGGCATCCGCTAAATAATCGCTAAAGGCTTTATCCGTTGGATCTGTTTGGGTTTTTGGCAAATGCAATGTTGCTTGATTGGGATAATCAAACGGAGAATCAGCCTTGATATATTTAACACCAGGCTCTTTTGCCAACCCGCTTTCGTGGGCGAAATGATCGAATGTGCCTAAAGCGCTGAGGGTTGCGGAGCAGAGCACCGCGCCTGCACACTCTCGCCAGAGGTTATCTTTCAAATAATAGCCGACTTCGATCGGGCAATCGCAAAGTAAATGGTCGTGATGGTGTTTGTATTCTAAGCGTTTTATCCACCTCGCATGTGGCACGCTGTCGCCTTTTCGCGCATAGCTAAACCAGAGTTTGTTGAGTTGCTCAAGCCGATTGATATATTGACCGCTTTCAACCAATAACGGGTCGGCTAAAAAAGCTTGCACATCGCCGTCTGAAACATCGCCCGATAGTGCATCATGCATCTTGGTAAGGCAACGCAGTGCATCTTGCGTGGCATCTGCGATATCTTTTGCTTTTACGGTGAGGGCTTCAGGTACTTCGCCATGACTAAAGCGGTAGGTATCGTCATCGTTATAGGTAAAGTCGCTCTGATCGAGTATATCCCTTACCGCTCTGAGATATTTCGCAGCGTCATTGGCTGCATCATTCAGTTTGAAATTCTGCCCAATGGCTTTTTGCGAAACCACAGTGTTTGCCATCTTTCCGCTAAACTTAAGTAGCTTTTCAAGCCACTCGATAGTGCCTTTAATCGTCGCCGCAGCAGAAGAAAAATCTCTGGTAATATGAGGCAGGTGGTGCGCTTCATCAATTACGTAAAATGTTTCTTCTGGTTCCGGTAATATCGTTCCGCCACCTAGTTCTAAGTCGGCCAGTAACAAAGCGTGATTAATCACTAGCACATCCATTTGTGCAATCTTTTGTCGAGCCAAATGAAAAGGGCATAAGTGATGAGATTTTAATTGCCGTTGGCAGGCGTGTTTATCACAAGCGATAACATTCCAAACTTTATCTGGAATTGTGTCTTCCCAGCTATCTCTGTCACCTTGCCAGCGCTTTTCCTGGTATGCAAGTGCTAACTCTCTCAAGCACTTTTGCTCCATTTGAGAAAGCGGACTGCTGGTTGTCGGCATCATCGACATTTGCATCTCATCATCACTGACAGCAGCCATCAGTTTTTGTACACAGATGTAGCGTTGACGGCCTTTTACGAGGTCAAATTTAAAGTCTATGCCTGAATGTTCTTTTAAAAATGGCAACTCTTTGTTGATCAGCTGTTCTTGTAAAGCGACGGTTGCAGTTGAAATGACGAGTTTCTTTTTACTTGAGAGTGCAACAGGAAGCGCGCCGAGTAGATAGGCTAAAGATTTTCCGGTGCCTGTTCCTGCTTCAATCACGCAAATACGTTGAGTGCGGTGATAATCACCTGAAAGTGTTTTTGCAATTTCGGCGACCAGATAATTTTGACTCGGACGAGGACGAAAGCCATCTAAAGCGGAGGCGACATTTTGATGTGCTTGGCGGATGGTTTTTTTTAGTTTGTCTGAGAGCATAATCTATTTAGCCTAGAGTTCTGATATGAAGCAAGCCTACCACTTGAGTCTCGATTTTTAGTTAATCACTGCGTTAATGGGTAGGTTTTATTCTGTTTGTGACTTTATGTTCAATAAACAGGTGGATATAATTACAGTGATTCGTCTATTTTAGGGTGGTATTGGAGTTGGCACAAGCGATATATCAGGGCTTTGTTTTATCGAGACAGCAGATGCAGGTAAATGGCCAACTGCGCTTGTGTTATTGGCTCAAATCGCAACATCAGTTACTCAAGGTGTGGGTAGAGGATGAGCAGCCACTTTTTTTCATTAAACAAGATAAAAAAACGGAAGTAGAGCTGCTGCTAAGTCGCGCTCAGTTGCAGTTTAGCATCTTGCCAAGTCAACTAAAGCACTTCGATCAAGCCCCTGTTGGTGTTGTGAAATTTCGTACTTTGAATCACTTCTATGAGGCAAAACAGCTACTTGAAAATAAAGTCGCATTATATGAAGAAGATATTCGCCATTCCGACCGCTATTTAATGGAGCGCTTTATTCGCGGAGCCGCTTGGGTCAAAGGTAAAGCCATGCAAAAGTCAGGCTACATCGAAATTACTCAGGCGCAATTTAAAGCTTGTGATGATTATAGGCCACACCTTGAAATGCTCTCTATCGATATAGAATGTAACGGCGAGGGGGTCTTGTTTTCGGTGGGCTTAGTGACCGATACGGAAAAGCTGGTGATTATGATAGGTGAGGCACAGCATGCTGCCGTCAATGTCGTTTGGGTTGAAGATGAAATTGCGTTATTAGAAGAGCTAGTAACACAAGTGAATCGTTTAGACCCAGATGTGTTAATTGGGTGGAACGTGATTGAGTTCGATGCCGCAATACTTGTGGAACGCGCACAGGCTAACGGCGTTGCACTTGCGATAGGACGAGATGGCGGAGCGATGTCGACCTTCAAAGGTAACTATACCCGGGTATTTATTCCGGGGAGAGTGATGCTAGATGGCATCGATATGATGAAAAATGCGACCTATCATTTTGAAACATTTAAACTGAGCTTTGTAGCTGAGAAGATTTTGGGTACTTCCAAGCTTATCGCACAGGATGACAGGCTTGAGGAAATCATCAGGCAGTTTCATCATGATAAACCGGCGCTCGCAGCTTACAACTTACAAGATTGTCAATTGGTGCTCGACATTTTTAGTAAACTTAACTTGCTTGACTTTGCTCTCGCTCGAACTCAGTTGACGGGACTGGAACTCGAGAAAATGGGCGGCTCAGTCGCTGCGTTTACTAACTTGTATTTACCGTTACTGCACCGTAGTGGTTACATTGCACCAAATTTATCTGAGCATGGCATTAACTTTGACAGTCCCGGCGGTTATGTCATGGACTCAAAGCCGGGCCTCTACCAAAATATTTTGGTACTCGATTTCAAAAGCCTCTACCCCTCAATTATTCGCACTTTTTGTATTGATCCGATGGGGTTAATAGAAGGATTACAGCATCCTGAACATGCCATAGATGGCTTTAATAAAGGTAAATTTAGTCGCACGGAACATCATTTACCGGGTTTAGTCGCAGCGCTTTCCAGCGCACGTGAACAAGCTAAATTAGACAAAGACATGATGCTCTCGCAGGCGATAAAAATCATCATGAACAGTTTGTACGGCGTACTTGGGTCTAAGGGGTGTCGGTTTTACGACCCTCGTCTTGCGAGCTCGATAACGATGCGCGGTCATCAGATTATGCAGCAAACGCGAACCTGGATTGAACAGCTTGGATATGAAGTGATCTACGGCGATACCGACTCAACTTTCGTCTGTTTACCTGAGCCTTTGAGTAGCGAAGCGTGCCAAACAATCGGCAAGCAGTTGATGATGGAAATCAACGAGCGCTGGCGCGCACTGCTGATGGACAGCTTTGGCCTTCACAGCCATTTAGAAATAGAGTTTGAAACACATTATAGCCCTTTCTTTATGCCCACCATTCGTGGCCAAGAAGTCGGCTCTAAAAAGCGATATGTTGGGCAGATCACCGAGCTTGGTAAGCAAAAGCTGGTTTTTAAAGGAATGGAGACCGTGCGTAGTGATTGGACGGAAATTGCAAAGGAATATCAACAAGCAATTATTCGCGCGCTGTTTGATGGGCTCGACACCGTTGAGATCACCCACCAATACATAAATGAGATTTTCGCTGGAAAAGTAGACGAAAAACTCGTTTATAAAAAGAAGCTTGGTAAGTCTGTTGAACTATATACAAAAAATATCCCTCCCCAAGTAAAAGCGGCGAAACAGGCTATTGAAGATGGATTGTTGCAAACCGCCAAAAAGGGGGCACAAATACCGTACTATTTAAGTACCGATGGACCCAAGTTTGCGCAGCAAGGCAAGCTCGTAGATATTGATTATTATCAATACGTTGAAAAGCAAATTCTGCCTATATATCAGATGCTTCCCAATGCTTCTAAGCTATCAATTCGCTCAGATGGGCAGCAAAGTTTCGATTTGCTTTAATTGAGATCGTGCTATCAAACTTTCTGCGTCCTCCACTCTTAAAATTAATTAGTCAGTTAAATACACTAAAATAAAGTTCCCTTTTTGTTAACTAAAACTCCCTCCTTTGCTCGTTTATTGCTCTATTGTTTCGTTTTTGAGGATTTTTCGATTTTGATTTCAATTGAAAGTATATTTTATTCTTTTAATTCAGCTTGTTGTGGTTTGTTTTTGTTGTGCCTTAAATTGGTAATTGCAAAAAACAGTATAATTAACCTTGATCATTGGTCTGGAGTTTGTTTAATATCTTGCCCCTAATGTTGCTATTTTAGAAATTAACAAGGCAACAAAATAATAATTAATACAAGCTGTTTACAATAAAACAATCCAGGGTGATTCACATGCTAAACAATAAGTTAACTAAGGCGGTTCGCTTAGCGATCGCGTTTGGTGGCGCTAGCGCTGCCGTGTTTGCAACCAATGCAGTTGCTGAAGAAGAAGGCGCGAAAAGCGTTGAGCGCATTGAAGTTACAGGTTCTCGCTTAAAACGCACTGACCTTGAATCTACTGCTCCAATCACAGTTATCGGCGGCGAAGCGCTAGGCGATATGGGTATCAGCAACGTTGGTGAATTTGTTCAATCAAACCCAGTTATGTCTGGATCGCCAGCAACAACAACGCGTAACAACGGCGGTAGTGGTGGTGTATTCGTAGAACTACGTGGTCTAGGTTCAGAGCGTACGCTAGTACTTATCAACGGTCGTAAGCCTGTAAGCTCAGACTTCCAGAATATTCCTGCTGCAATGATCGACCGTATCGAAATTCTAAAAGATGGTGCTTCGGTTGCATATGGTTCTTCAGCAATGGCTGGTGTTGTAAACATCATCACCAAAAAAGAACTTACTGGTGTTGAAGTTAAAGCAACAACGTCTTGGTATGACATGTTTAGTGGTGGTAAAGAGCAAAGCTTCCAACTAGTTGGTGGTAAAGAGTTCGATGCAGGCCATATCACAGTAGGTTTCGATTATACCAAGCAGGATCCAATCTATCAGGGTGATGTGAAAGACGTTAACTTCTTCCAGTATCCTTGGCAGGTGCTTTCAGAAGAAGGTGCTAAGAGTTTTTACGAGAACGGTTTAATCCCAGATGGTGACAATGCGAACGTATTCATTTTAGGTTCGGGTTCTACTCCTTGTGGTAATTTCTACGTTGAAGGTAAAGGTAACTTTACTAACGATAAATGCCCAAGTGGTGGCGACGGTAAGCCTTCTCTAAGTGACATGCGTCCATTTGTCGGCGGTGGTGAAGTAAACGATACTTACAACTACAACCCAGTAAACTTAATGCAAACACCTTTTGAAGTGATTAACTTCTTTGTTGATACTTCATTTGAATTAAACGATGACCTTGTTGTATATACAGAAACACGCATCAATAAGCGTACTTCAAAACAGGAACTTGCGGCTGTACCTTTCGACACAGCCTATGATCCAGGCTATGTAGTTACTCTTTCAAATGGTTCGACGGCTAACGGTGTATCAGCTGATAACTACTACAACCCATTCGGTGAAGATGTTTATCGCTCTCGTCGTCGTATGCTTGAAGGTGGTCGTTACTTTGAACAAGATTATGTACGTTTCCAACAAGTTGCAGGTCTAAAGGGCGCAATTAACGACAACTGGCAGTTCGATGCTTACTACAACTATGGTGCAAATAGCCTTCAAGATACTGACTTTGGTCAGCTTTACGGCCCACACCTAGCAAAAGCTTTAGGTCCATCATTCAAAGATGACGCTGGCAATGTGGTATGTGGTACGCCTGACGCACCTATTTCTGATTGTGTATCGTTAAATGTATTTGGTGGCCCTGGTACTGTGACTCAAGAGATGCTTGATTACATTACTGCACCACTAGGCGATCACTACAATGATTCATTCCACCAAGTTCGTGTAGACGTGTTTGGTGAGCTATTTGAAGTTCCAGCAGGGTATGTTTCAAGTGCATTTGGCCTTGAGTATTACACCACTGAGTTTGAACAAGTAAATGATTCCGGTAAGTTCTTTGATTCAGTGACTGGTAACACCAGCAAGCCACTAACAGGTCTATCTAAGAACTACACAGCTGCATCAGCAGAGTTCTTAATCCCATTAGTGCGTGATTTAGGTGTTGAATCCGCAGATTTGACGCTAGGTGCACGCTATGACGACTTTAGCACAACGGGTTCAAACTTCTCTTGGATGGCTAAAATTGAGTCAAACATTTTTGATGGCTTAAAGTTCCGTGCAAACTATTCCGAAGTATATCGTGAACCAACACTAAGCGATTTGTATTCGCCAGAGCTTGATTCATTTGAAAGCGCTTCAGATCCGTGTTCTGCGGCAAACATTGGTGGTTTATCTGCAGCGGGTCAGGCTAAATGTCTTGAAATGGGTGCTCCAGCTGGCGGCCACAACAGTGCTGATGCGCAAGTTCGTACACGTTTAGGCGGCAACACAGGTGTTCAATCTGAAGAAGGTGAAACATTCACTATCGGTTTTGTTTGGGCTCCTGACTTTGTTGAAAACTTAGGTATTACTATTGATTATTGGGATATCAACATTGACGGTAAAATTGGTTCTCTAGCAACTGATGATATTCTGCAGGGTTGTTATGCCGGTCTTATCGAAGATATGTGTGCAAAAATCTCACGTGGCTTTGATGGCTCAGTTGACCGTGTAGACAGTCGTACAACAAACTTACAAAGCATGACTGCTCGTGGTATCGACCTTGATGTGAACTATTCATTTGACACAGACTTCGGTGCATTTGTAGCTAGCGTATCATGGACTCACTTCCTAGAGCGTGGCGAAGAAAACTTTGATGGTGAAACGGGTACATTTATTGTTGAAGATTTAGTTGGTAGGTTTGAAGATGATACATCTTACTTTGAAGACAAAATCTTATTCAATTTACGTTATGACCTAGACAACCTACGTGTTGTGTGGGCTGCAAACTACCAGTCTGGTCTTGAGTACGGTGATCTAACTTACATTAAGCGTGATAACTATGATTCATTAGCAGGTTTAGTTGCTAAAGTTGATTCGTACGTGTACCACGATTTAACGGCACAATACTCATTTGATACAAACACAACGGTGCAAGCAGGTATTCGCAACCTAACAGACGAACTACCTCCTTATATCGAAACAGCGTTCAACGCGAACACTGACGAAAGTAACTTCAAGCTATTCGGACGTCAGTTCTTCTTAGGTATAACTCAGAAGTTCTAACCGAAATTTAGCAATTTTGACCCAAATCGGCCTCTGTTGAGGTCGATTTTTTAATTTCCCACTCGAGCTTGCCTCTTCTTGTAGTAACCCCACCCAATTTATAACAAATTCTTTGATGCGTGTTTATTTTATTGTAGATATGAATTTTCTATGTTTATCGAATGTTATTCATTACCGTGTGTAAATGTAGTGTTTGTGCTTTTATTGTTGCGTGAAGTGTGCTTTTTTGCGATGAATTACAAAAGTGATAAAAAAAGTGAACTTATTTTTATATTTATAACACCATGAAAACAAAAGGGAAAAGTGGGATTTAATGTTAAAATTATGCCTTTTTGGGTTTATTTTATGAAATGATTGTTGACCCTATGTTGGTACTAAAAGTAGTATAACCATCGATACGATAACTTAACCAACTCTGAAAATGATATCTAAGTGTGTTTAAGGTGTTGTTTTTAAATAGGTTTTTTTATACATAAAAATAAAATCAGGGATCAATCATGTTGAATAATAAAGTAAGCAAAGCTGTTCGTTTAGCAATCGCTTTCGGTGCAGCTGCTACCGCTGCAGTAGCAAGTTCATCTGCGCTAGCTGAAGAAAATTCAGAAGCAGGTGTAGAGCGCATTCAAGTAACAGGTTCAAAAATCAAGCGTCAAGGCTTAACATCTCCAACACCTGTGACAGTAATTACAGGCGAGCAATTAGTTGCTCAAGGTATTACAAACGTAAATGACCTTTTACGCGACTTACCTGCTGGTGAAGTTGGTAACTCTCCAGAAACAACAACAAATACTATTTATGCGAGTGGTTTGAACACTTATAACCTTCGTAACCTAGGGTCTAGCCGTACACTAGTTTTGGTTGATGGCCGTCGTTTTGTTGGCTCAGGTCCGACAAATAATGCCGTTGATTTAAATAACATTCCAGCGTCAATGATCGACAGAATTGAAGTAACAACTGGTGGTGCATCTGCTGTATATGGTGCAGATGCTGTTGCAGGTGTTGTTAACATCGTTACTAAGAATTCTTTCGATGGTGTTAAAGTTCAATTAGATACGCGTCGTCCACAACAATCTGGTGGTGAGCGTGATAGTATCTCAATTACTGGTGGCTACGAGGGAAGCGATTTCAGCTTTATCTCTACACTAGAATACAACGACGCAAAATCGCTAGCTAAGATGGATCGTGATTTCTTCAGAACGCCTGTAGAAACATTTAGAAATCCAGCAAATAAGACAGATACAGACTTCATTCCACGTATGCTTTCTCACGAACGTCGTGAAGGTTATGCACTATATGCAAGTCAAGGTAACTTCTTACTAGGCCCATTTAATGCTGATACGATTGATAACCGTAACTACACATTCGATTCAAATGGCAACATTAGAAGCTTTGACTATGGCGAAGGACGTTTACCTGACTTTGATCCAGCAAACCCAGTATTAAACTACGTCGAGACAGATGAAAACCCTGGTGATGGTATTCGTCACGGTTATCGTGAATTCTTTAATACGCCGTTGGAGCGCATCACTTTTGGTACAAACTTCGAGTACCGCTTTGCTGATGAGCATAGACTAACTGCTGGTGTTTTCTACGGTAAGTCAGAGTCAGCAACTGAGTCAACACCATCATTCCACAGACATACTATTCGTCGTGACAATGCTTATATGAAGCAAGATATGAAAGACTTGCTTGATAACTATGAGAATGCAGATGGTGAAGTTAGCCCTGTTTCAAGTGTAACACTTTACCAAATGTCAGATAAGCTAGGTAACCGTGAGTTTACGCAAGACCGTGAGTCATTGAACTTCAGTATTGGTGTTGACGGTTTAATTACTGATGATTGGGCTTACAATGCCTATGTTCAATATGGTAAAAACGAAAACGAATCAGTTTGGAAAGGTGAAGTTTATACTCAAAACCTAACTAACGCTGTTGACGCTGTGCTTCTTGACGGCAATGTTGTTTGTGCGGACAGAGATGCAGATGGCAATGTTGTTGGTGCTTTAGCTGGTTGTACTCCATTGAATGTAATGAACATTCAGGATCTGACTGCAGAACAAGCAAGCTACATTCTTACTGAAGCGTCAAACGTACGTAGCGCTGAAATGTACTCTGCAGGTGTGACTGTTGATGGTGTTGTATACGAGTTACCAGCAGGTCCACTTTCAACTGCAATCTCTTTAGAGCGTAGAAAGAACGAATCTGAAGCGACTCCTAGTGAAAATATGCAAGCGGGTACGATCTTTAACAATTCAAGTCAGCCTTTTAAAGCAGACATTTCTGTGACTGAAGCATCGGTAGAATTCTCTATCCCACTAATTACAGATATGGATTACATCCAGGACCTGACTTTCGAAACAGCGTATCGTTACATGGATTATTCTGTAACTGGTAGTGATAATGCTTGGAAATTAGGTTTAAACTACACTGTGAATGATGAATTATCATTCCGTGCTACACGCTCTAAATCTGTACGTGCTCCAGACTTAGGTCAGTTGTTTACAAATAAGTCAACAACTTATGGTACAAGGTTTGACGTATGTACCGCAGAGTCAATTAGCAGCTCAACATCTCGTTATATCAATAACATTAAGAAAAACTGTGCAGCTGATGGCGTACCAGTAGACTTCCAGCCTTCGCAAGAGTGGAGAACTGGTGGTTCACTGAGAGGTTACATTGATGGTAACCCAGATTTAGAAAACGAAGTGTCTCAAGATTTAACGGTTGGTTTTGCTTATTCACCGAGCCAGCTTGAAGGTTTTGATATCACCTTAGATTATTGGGAGTTTGAGATCTCTGGTGCGTTAGCAACTTTCGACGAAGAAGTAATTGAACTTTGCTATGAATCAGAATCACTTGATAATCCGTTCTGCCCTAACGTTATTCGTGACCCAAATACTCACGAAATCACAGAGTTCTATCAAAGAACACTGAATGCTGCAGTAATCAACAGAAAAGGTATTGATTTTGAATCTCAATATCGCTTTGATGCATTAGGTGGTGAGATCGTTACTGGACTTACAGCGACTTATAATATTTTATCTGATGAAAATACAACTGGTCGTTTAGAAGACTATCGTATTTACACAGGTGAAGTTGATACACCTCGCGTGAAGGGGCGACTAAACATTAAATATCAGGCTGATACTTATTTCGTAGGTGCAACAGTTAACTACCGCTCTGCTACTGTAAATGATCGTAATGACTGGACGCCAGAAACAAATAATTATAACGATGTGTCTTCGTATACTCGAGTTGAAGTGCGTGCTGGTGTTGATATTACTGAAGATTTCACAGTAACGGCTCGTGTTAAGAACTTGTTTGACGTTAAGCCTCCAAGAACTCCTGATACATATGATGATGGTGAATTCTTTGACATCTACGGACGTACTTTGTCTTTAAGTGCTTCTTACACGTTCTAACTTGAGATGCTCTAGAACTAGAGCATCAGGTTAGTACTGAGAACAAAACAAAGCGCCTAGTGTAACTCTAGGCGCTTTTCATTTTCATTAGAATCAATACACGGCTTTTCTAACTTACATCGACCACTTTACTCGCTTTACGGTAGCGTATTTTGAAGCCACTCCAGGCTGGCAGTTCCCACCTCTTTGGTGCCTCTTTCCTTGTACCGCTGATATAAGTAATTTCGATTCTTTTCCCTTTAAAGTTATAGCTTACTTCCATAGTCAGCTCTGGAATTGACCAGGTTAGCGGGAACTTTTCAACAAATGGTGTTAACTTCCACGTTTCAACTTCATTGAATAGCAAGTCTTGTTCGCTGATTAGCTCTACATCGTCATAGCTTTCTATACCAAGCGCCGTTAGCTTCTCACTTAAAAACGAGTCGAGTGTGGGCACAAGTTCACTGCATTCGTAGAATTGATAGAATAATGCAGTCTGCTCAATACTGGCTTCTACTTGCTTGGCCAAACCTGAAAACAGCGTATTATTTTGGATAAGAAATACTAAGGCATAAACAACATCCTTGGGGTTATCAAGGCGCTTAGTTTGTTGGCCTAAAACCTCGTCACTGTAATGTGTAATAAACTCACCCCAAAGCTCATCATTATCAATATAGGCTGAGCGTAATGTTTGGCTGCCGAGGCCCATTTCAAGTAATTGCTTTTTCGTTAGTAGCGCATTACACATCGCGAGTGTCTTGGCTTGCTTGATACCTTTACTTGCGAGTGAAAAAGTATCTAATACCAGTAATGCTTCTGCCTGTTCCGGTACGCGAGTATGGTTTGAAGGTATGACTTCAGCTAAGCCATTATTAAAACCATTACGACGGTTTTGCTTATTGATATAAACCCAATGTGGCATTAGCTTAGCTAACTCAATGACCAGTTTGTCATGATCAAAACTGGCTGCTTTATCCAAAGGAGGTAGTGCAAATGCTTCACGCAATTGCGTGCTAAATTGCTGTGCTTCTGTGAGCGCCTCAGGCGTAATATCAATTAATTCTTCAGTTTGTCCTCTCACCACCGCGATAGCGATTTCTATATCTGAGCCTCGAGTAAATCGGTTATTTAATCTTGTTAAGCGCTCCACATCATTCGGTAGCTGGTAGACTCGTGCTGGTACAGACAGTAGCGAAATTAGGTCAATAGCCGCTTGGCGTAGCGTGTTTGAGGTCAGTTTATGGATCACATAACCAAACTCAAAATCGACGGGCAGCGGGTACAGCAGCTTGCCAAACGGAGTTGCTATATTTTGTTCATCAATGGCTTCTAATGTAATTAGCTGTTGTTTAGCTTTATTTAGTGAGCTTTCTGGGAGTGGGTCGATAAAATCAATAGACGAGACGCCTGTTGTTGCACAGCCCGCCGCAAGCACGAGTTCTGCCAATGATTCTCTTTGGATCTCAGGCGGGGTGCTGTCTATCAAAGGCGCATACTGGCCATATAACCGGATACATAGTCCCGGTTGCGTGCGTCCTGCACGTCCTAGACGTTGCTTTGCCGAATCTCTTGCAATCGCATCTAAGCCTAATACGGTTTTTCCAAGGCGTAAATGAGTACGACGCTCAAGCCCTGAGTCAATCACGCAAGTGACATTGGGAATAGTGAGCGAGGTTTCGGCAACATTGGTTGCGAGAATAATTCGACGTGTACTTTGTGCGGTTAATACAATGCGCTGAGCTTCTGGACTGCAGCCACTATATAAACCAACGATAGTCGCTGGCAGCGTTTTTACTTTAGCTAAGCTTGCTTGGATCTCGGCCTTGCCAGGTAAAAAGACTAAAATATCGCCTTGGCAATGTTCCAATGCGTATTGGCAAGCTGCAAAAACGCGAGTATCGAGTTGCTCTTTCTGGGGCATAGTTCTTGGATCAGAGGCGTGAAAACACTCTTCAACGGGGTAAATGAACCCTTCTGACTCTAAGATCGGGGCGTCTAAATAAGAGGCTAATTTTTGGCTGTTTAACGTCGCCGAGGTAACAATTAGTTTGTGTGATTGAGCCTGCCTTAAGAGCGCTAATAATAAGTCCATGTCCCAGCGTCTTTCATGAAACTCATCCAACATAACGGCGCTGAATTCTGCAAGTTTGCTCTCAAAAAACCATCTTAGTGCTACACCAGGCGTCACATAAACTACCTGAGTGTCTGGTGAAAACTTCCCCTCAAACCGAATAGCAAAGCCCACCTTTTCACCAAGCGGTGAGCCACTTTGAGCCGCAACATATTCAGCTAAAGAGGTACAAGCAATACGCCGAGGCTCAATGACTAATACTCTGCCATGTTGTGAGGCCCAAAGCGGAAGTTGGGTCGATTTGCCTGAGCCTGTTGTGGCACATACCACAATCGCATTTTGTTCGTTTAGTGTTTGAGTAAACTGAGGCTGTAAAGATTCAATGGGTAAAGACATAGCAGTTCATTTGCATTTTTTCGCCATAGTACCAAAGTTTGCTTGAAAAAGTGGGAGTCAGTACCAATTAATATTTGATAGATTATTCAACCTGAACTCGGAATAGGAAGTTAGGGAACTGATATAAAATACGCTTTCTAACATTATTCAACTCTAGCCAGATGTTCTTTCGTAATACAAGGCAAATTTGAGCGTCAATAGCTAGCCTATTGCAAACAAATTTAACGCAGTAGTCAGGAATAACAACTGCTAGAGAACAAGTTATTATTCCTAGTTTAGGTTATTTTATAAAGGCCAAAAGCCATGATAGAAATATTGCTTATTGTCGGCCTTATTCTATTTGTTTCTCTGTATTGGAACTGGGAAAAAATTCAAAGACTGCAGTGGCAAAGGAAATACCGAGATCAAACACTTAGCGCGTCAGATAAGCAAGTATTGCTAAAATACATGCCTATCTATCGTAAGATGACAGATGCTGACCGCACACAGTTAGAAAAACATATTGTCTGGTTTCTTGGCGAGAAGCGGGTATTGGGTAGAGATGGGTTAACGGTGTCACGACCGATGACCTTAATTATTGCTGCAGATGCCTGTTTACTGGTTCTTAAGCAAGCTTGGCCACTCTATCCCAACGTCAAAGAAATATTACTGTATCCCAGTAGCTATTACGCGCCACAAACTGCTAGAGATGGTGCTGGTTTGGTTAGTTTTCACCAAACCGTTCGTCAAGGAGAGTCTTGGCCTGGAGGTACTTTAGTACTGAGTTGGCACGATGTACTTGAGGGAAATCGATTGCCTGAGGATGGTCACAACTTAGTATTTCATGAGTTCGCCCATCAACTTGACCAACAAACTGGTGCGACGAATGGAACGCCTGCGTTACCTGTAGGAATGAGTTACCAAGACTGGGGGAGGGTGCTATCAAAGGCCTACAAGCACTTAAAAATGCAGCTGTCTTACAATATGCCTCATGCTATTCATTCATACGGCGCAACAAACGAAGCGGAGTTTTTCGCCGTGGTCACAGAAACCTTTATTGAAAAGCCCCATGAACTCAAACAGGAAAACCCAGAGCTATATAATTTGTTAAAAGACTACTATCAGTTTGAACCAAGAGATTGGCAATAACATTAAAGCATAACTGACACTAGCTAAGATAAAAAAACCGCTCAATTGAGCGGTTTTTTCTTAAGAGCGTCGATTAAGAAAAGCTAATTTCTTTTCTTTCGCGCTTTTCTCTTCTTTGACCTTCAGGACGGCGTTTATCGCCACCGCCACTACGTGGGTCTTTAAAGCTACGCTTACGGTCTCTTTGCTCTTCGCCTCTGCCTTGACCTTGGTCAGCAGGGTGAGTGCTCTTAGTCATGTTCATAGGGCGTTGACAGATGTGAACGCTCTTGAAGTGGCTAAGTACATCACTTGGCATATTCTGCGGCAATTGAACCGTGCTGTGTTCATTGAACAGACGGATTTCACCGATGAACTTGCTTGAGATATCCGCTTCGTTTGCGATAGCACCAACGATGTTCTTAACCTGAACACCATGATCACGACCCACTTCGATGCGGTAAGTATCCATTGGACCTGATGCACGATCACGGCTACGAGATTTGCGTTCACCACGCTCGCCACGTTCACCACGGCTACCATCTCTTTCGCGACGCTCGCCACGACGGTCGTCACGTTCTCTACGCTCACGTTGTTGAATTTGAATATCTTCAACTTTCAGCGGCGTTTGCTGCTGTGCAAGACACAATAGCGCTGCTGCTAAGTCTTCTTGGCTCAGCTCTAGCTTTTGTGCAAGGCCTGATGCCACTTTTGAGAAGAACTCAATGTCTTTGTGCTCAAGCGCTGTAGAGATCTTAGTCTCTAATGCACCAATACGCTTTTCTTCAACGACTTTCGCACTTGGTAATTCAACCTGTGCAATATCAGAGCGCGTATGGCGCATGATGTTTTTAAGTAAATAACGCTCGTTGTTCTTCACGAACAAGATTGCTTTACCTTGACGACCAGCACGGCCGGTACGACCGATACGGTGAACATAAGCTTCACAGTCTTGTGGGATATCGTAGTTAACAACCAGGCTTAGACGCTCTACGTCAAGACCACGTGCCGCAACGTCAGTTGCGATAACGATATCTAGTAAGCCGCTCTTTAGACGGTCTACTGTGCGCTCACGCGCCTGCTGGTTCATGTCGCCGTTGAGCGGTGCAGCTGAGAAGCCTTCACGCTCTAGTAGCTCTGCAAGCTGAACAGTGTCATTACGTGTACGTACGAACACGATAGCACCGTCGTAATCTTCCGCTTCTAAGAAACGTACGATCGCTTTGTTTTTGTGTGCAGTTGCACGCCAGTAAACTTGCTCGATCGTAGATACTGTAGAGTTACGCGGTGTGATCTTAACTTGTTCAGCGTTGTCTAAATACTTATTACAGATTGATTGGATCTGCTTAGGCATAGTCGCAGAGAACAAACAAGTTTGCTTCTCTTCCGGTGTTTTCTCCATGATGCTTTCAACATCATCGATAAAGCCCATGCGTAGCATTTCATCTGCTTCATCAAGTACAAGTGCGTTTAGACCAGAAAGGTCAATCGTCTTGCGGTTGATGTGGTCAATCAAACGACCTGGTGTTGCCACAATAATTTGGGCACCACGGCGTAGAGCACTTAGCTGAATGCCGTAGCTTTGACCACCATAAAGCGCTAGTACTTCAACGCCTTTAGTATATTTAGCATATTGCTGAAATGCTTCAGCAACTTGAATAGCTAGCTCACGCGTTGGCGTAAGCACAAGAATTTGCGGTTGTTTAACGGATGCGTCTACTTGGTTTAACAATGGCAGTGCAAATGCTGCCGTTTTACCTGTACCCGTCTGCGCTAGTCCCAGTACGTCTTTTCTTTCTAGCAATAACGGTATACATTGAGCTTGGATCTCAGAAGGTGTTTTATATCCCAGCTCTTCGACTGCTTTTAAGATTGCAGGAGAAAGGTCTAAAGATTCAAACGTAACTGGTTCTGACATTAATGCGCCTCAACTATTTTAAAGAGGCGCGCATTGTACAGGAAAGATAAAATAAAAGCTTGCATAAAATCACACTATTTTATATGTGCCTGATATTGGTTAAAATTTAATCTATGTGATTTTGCTAATTTACTGGTAAAGGCCTAAATTTGCTTTTGCATAGGCTTCAAATTCAGTAAAGCCACCAATGTGATCTTGGTCGATAAAAATCTGTGGTACGGTAGGGCAAGGTTTACCCGCTGACTTTTCAAGATCGGCTTTGCTTACGCCTTCCTTGATAATGTCAACATAGCGAAAATTGAAGTCATCGCGCTCTTGCGTTAAACGCTCAGCCACTTCTTTTGCACGAACACAAAACGGGCAACCTTCACGACCAAAAATAACAGTAAACATATTCTTTTTCTCCTCTAAACGGTTAGCTTCAGTATAGAGGATTAATCATGAAGGTAAATTAAGTTAAAATGATGAGATTAATCCAAAAAAGCGATTAACTCCGATAGACGGTTTTGATCAAGTGGAAGCCGAACTTGGTTTTCACAGGGCCGTGCACTTCAAATAACGGCTTTTTGAATACCACATCGTCAAAGGCCTTCACCATATCCCCTTTATTGAACTCACCAAGGTCGCCACCGCGCTTTTTTGAAGGACATAGGGAATGTTGTTTAGCCAATTTGCCAAAGTCAGCACCTTTGGCTAGTTTTGCTTTGATGTCTAAACACTCTTTTTCGGTTTTTACTAAAATATGATAGGCGCACGCTTTAGGCATGAAGGGACTCTCATTATAAAAATAAATGCGATCATGCAGAGCTTGTGCGCCTATGGCAAGTTAAAATGTTACGCTGAAGCCAATAGAAGGACGCATTTCAAAGTCATCGCTTTCCTCTTCTATATATAAATCATTGATTGATTTGACCCTATCGTAGTCAAGGTCAACATAGGCAGTATTGTCTTGGCCATATGCATTCATTAGCTCCAAAATTAGCTTGCCATCGAGACCAAATAATTCTGTTTCGCGTTCAAAACGAATATCTAGGCGGTGATAAGTGTCAAAACGCTCTGAGAATGGGTCGCCATACACAGGCAAGTAGCGGTTCGCAAATTCAGGATTCTCTCTTACACCCACAATTGGGGTATAGGCTTGACCGCTGCGAGCGGTAAAGTTAAAGCCTCCAGACCACTTTTCGCCAAAGTCATAGTGAAACACGGCATTGAGAATAAAAGGGGTATCGGCATAATAGTCACGTTTAATGCCGGTTAGCTCATCCTCACGTTCACTTTTTGCAAGGCTTACAGCAACCCAACCATACCAGTCATCGGTTTTGTTTTTGTTAACAATAAAATCAACACCGTAGGCTGTACCGGAAGTCCCATTGATGTAGTTTACTTGAGATAAGGGGGCACTTTTTGGCAGGTCATCCATGGTTTTATAATAGGTCTCGACGGAATATGACCACTCATTTTCCAACTCCTGTTTAAAACCTAAGGTATAGTGAGTAGAACGCTGAGCTTCAAGTTCAGGGTTACCAACAACAGGTAAAATGTATTCAAGGTCTTGAATGCGGCTGTAAGTGCCAGCCTTGGCTGAGATCACTGTGTCATCGTTATAGAAGTAATTGAGCGCAAGGCGTGGATGAACAATCGTCTCATCACTGTAGTCATAATATTCACCCACTATTCCTAATTCACTTTGCCAGTTTGGTGAAAATTGCCAAACGTGGTTAACCCCAATAAAGGCGGAGTCTGTTCCAGCACTCGATGTGCCCTTAATCCTCTCACCTTTATTTAGGTCACAGTCGGGGTCAAACTCGGTACAAACATAATTAAAGGCGTCGTAGCGGTAGGTGGACTTTTTGTCGTAGTAGCCTGCATCTGCAATGACACGATGCTCTTTGTTTAGTTTATAACTGGCTCGTACTTTATAACTGAGTTGTTCTTCTTCAAAATTTTCAAAGTAGCCATCAGATAAAGTCGCGCGTTGACCGTAGCGCATAGTGGCTTGGTGGTTGAGATAACCGACGCCTGCGCGAATATGTAAGTCTTTGGCGTAGTGATCCCACAACATGTTCTGACTATTAAATTTACGAATATAGCGAGCATCGCCCTGATATTCTGGGGTTTTAAGGGCAAGATCTGACGCGCCTGAAAACCCAGCCGCAACCGAATCCTCCGCGCCATTGATATTTACCGTTAAGGTATTATTTGCATTGATATCCCACAGCCACTTGGCTTGGTAATCGTGATCATCCGGTGGATCGTTAATGGTGATCCCTGTTGGCTTGCCATCATCGTCCTCAAGCTCCTCGCCATCACTGAAAAACAGCGGTAGGGTACTTTTTCTTGCTGACACATAGAATGCAGAATTTTCAGTTGCTTTACCTTCAACAAAAATACCTGCGTTAAACATGGTTAAATCAAGTGTGGTGGCAATATCTTGGTATTTTGGATTACGCAGCGTGACGTCAAACACGGCACCAGTGGCATTGCTGTAACTGGTACCAAATCCGGCAGAATTCAGCTGAAAATCTTGAATTGTATTGCGGTTGAAAATAGAGCTGCCGAAATCGTGAAAGATATATCCTGCGGGCATAAAGTCCACTTCAAAGATATTGTCGTCAGGAGAGGAACCTCGCACGGCAGGTGCGCCCATAGAACCACCCGCGGCAACAACGCCAGGTAGAGCAAAAGCAGCCCTGAGCGGGTCGCCCATGGCTCCTGGCATGTCTACAAGTTTTTGCGCATCTTCGGTAATTTCTGAAATAACTGAGCTGCGTTTATAAATAACTTCGATGTGTTCAATTTTCTCCTCATCGGCTAATGCATGATTGCCAAGGGTAGTGCAGAGCACGAGGAGTGAAATTTTACTGAGCGTAAAGTGTGGGGCGTGGCGCATGGTCGGCTTCCTATTCATCCTTTGTTAAGATGTGCGTTAGCCTAAACGAAATAATTGTTGATTAATTTCAGAGAGTCGTAATTAACTGTAAGCGGTTTATTTAGGTTTCTTACAATCTCGCTCGGATCCCTATCTCGGATGAGTAACCAACAGAGCGCTCGGTTATTTTGAAGTCTTCATCAAGTACATAATAGGTAGGGTAAGCCTGCACTTTATACGCTTGTGCCGTGGTTTGATTGCCGAGTAATACGGGCATGTCTAATTGTAGATCGCTGACAAACTTTGTTACTTCTTCAGTGGAACGATAATCCAACGCAATCGCCACCGCTTTGACTTTGCCTTGTTGATGCAATTTATCAATATTCGGCATGCTCACTCGACATACGCCGCACCAAGGCGCAAAAAAATACACGATACTTTGTTGACCTTTAAGCTGAATAGAGGAATAAGTTTGCTTGGATTGTAAAATGGGTAGGTGAAATAGCGGCGCCGTTTGCTCTCCCGAGTCGGCAAGCATGTTTCTTTCTTGATAGGCTGAGACGGCGAAAAACACCAGCACAATGATGAAAGCTTGGCCAAATAGTTTGAGCATACAAATGATCCCGTGATAACAGTAAGCAACAATAAAGACCGCAGTGTAGCGATCTTTATTACAGCGGATCAATGTATTTGAGCTTAACCGTAGGGGTTATCGCCTAGGTAGCGCTTTGCTTTTTGTTCTTTTAATTTCGCTAAGTCAACGAGTACCAGACCATCGATACAGTTATTAAAGTCGGGATCTATACTAAAGCTCAGAAAGTTCACGCCTTGCTCTTCGCAAAGCTCCGTATATTGCTTAAATAATGTAGGGACTTGAGCACCCATATTAGCAAGAATATGTTTGAGCTCTGCGAAATCTTCTTTGATGTCATCGCCACTGAACATGTGTTGATAACGGTTAAGCTGATCATTACTTAGCTTCATTTCGTTGTTCGGCGTGGCGATACCAGCAAGGTTTGAAAAGTAATGTTGGTAGTGATACACCAACATGGCTTTTGCTTCATCCGGTAACGCGTTCGAGAGGCTGACTGCACCAAACATATAACGGTGCTCTGGGTAGCGCTTTACGAATGCACCGATCCCATACCATAGGTAATCTAGGCTCTTGCGACCCCAGTACTTGGGCTGCACAAAGCTGCGACCAAGTTCGAGGCCTTTTTCAAAGTATGGGGTCATGGTTTCACTGTACGAAAACAAGCTGTCGGTATAAAGCCCGGCTTGCCCGTGTTCTTCTATCACTTGCTTGGCACTTGCAAGGCGATAGGCACCCACCAGCTCAAGTTGTTTCGTGTCCCATAACAACAAATGGTGGTAGTGCATATCGTACTTATCGATATCACGACGATTACCACTTCCTTCTCCCACGGCCCTAAAGGCAATTTCTCTAAGGCGTCCAAGCTCTCTAAATATCACCGAGCTGCCGGTGTATTGGTAAACGTATATTTGCATGCCATCGGGTGTTTCACCGATACATTCGCACGCTTCCACTGCCTTTTTAAGTTCTTTGCGATTTTCTGGAACTGCAATAGGGGTTTGTGTTTTGAGTGGCAGTGGCTTTTTACTGGCAAGGCGATAAAGTTGTTTGCGAATAAGCGCGACTATCTCTTTGTCTTTAAGGTTATCAATAAGATAAGACTCTGGAGGAATGCTGGCGCCTATTTCAAATTCTAGCGACTTTTGCCTTTGTTTAAACATCTCTTTGACCAATAATAAACTGGCTAAAGGCTTATAAATCATACTGGTGCCGTAAAAGAGCGGACTGTTTTTCGCTTTGATAAAAATGGGTAGAATGGGGCAATTGGCTTTTTTAGCCATTCTTAAAAAGCCAGAGTTCCATTTGCAGTCTTTAATACCGGTTGGGCTTAAGCGAGAAACTTCACCAGCTGGGAAGATAAGTAGCGCTCCCTCAGACTTTAAATGCTTGTGAATGTTTGCCAGCTCTTGTTTTTTACTGGTTCCTGAGAGGTTATCAACAGGCAGTAATAGGGGATGCATTGGTGTAACCGACATCAACATCCGGTTAGCAACAACCTTTAAGTCAGGCCGTACTTGCGCCAGCACTTTGATTAGTGCCAGTGCATCTAAAGAGCCAATAGGGTGGTTTGCGACGATCACCACTGGACCTTCGCTTGGGATATGCTCTATTTGCTTTGGTTTAAAGCGAGCGTCAAAATCTAACTCATCGAGCACTTGTTCAACAAACTCGAGTCCTTGCAAATGAGGGTAGGTGTCAGCAAACGCGACAAACTCTTGCTCATGCAAGAGATAACCAAGCCCTTTTTTTACTAAACCTTTTACCTTTGGGGAGTTTTCAAGTTGTGGAAGATTTGCTTCAATGACTTTATCTACACTGATCATTTTTCATCACCTGTTGGCGCTTTTTTGCAAGAGTAAAAACTATTAATGACAAGCATGTTGCATTGGTATGTCATTTATTTTGCAGTGATAGCGTGTCGAGAGAATAAAGGAACAATATGGCTTTACTTATTTGTGTTACTGGTCGTAATAATGACAAGCTAGTTGCTAAGCTAGCAGCTCTGTTGCCGCAGCAAAGCTTGCTTGAATGGCCCGTTGATGATGTTAGCTTATTAAAGGAGGTCGAGTTTGTGCTGGCATGGAATGCGCCAGAGACGCTATGGTCAAAGCTTCCTAATTTAAAAGTAGTGCATTCCTACGGTGCCGGTGTTGATAGCATTCCGATGCAGCTGTTACCACCAGATGTAGAAGTTGCGCGTATCGTTGACCCAAATTTAGCGGATGATATGGCTGAATATGTATTAGGCCAACTATTAAGTCATAAGCTTAGAGTAAGAGAGTACGGCCACAATCAATCTCAGCAAATATGGAAGCCAAGGCGCGCAAGAGCAGGTCGCACTGTTGGTATTATGGGGATGGGGCAACTTGGCCTTGCGGTCGCGCATAAGCTACATGTAAATGGATTTAACATCAAAGGGTGGTCCGGCTCTGCAAAACAACTGGACAATATTGAGCACTTCAGTGGGCAAGATGAGCTAGCAGCTTTTCTTTCAGACATTGATTATCTTGTGTGCCTGCTACCATTGACTGAACATACCAAAGGGATATTGAACGCCCAGCTGTTTGCACTCGCGCCAGATCATTGCGTTCTCATTAATGTCGCAAGAGGTGGCCATCTGAACGAGGCGGATTTACTCAATGCGTTAGCGGCTGAGACGTTTGGCGGGGCTATTTTAGACGTATTTGATACAGAGCCACTCCCTGCATCACATGCCTTTTGGCAGCAGCCAAACATTAGTATTACTCCACATGTTGCCGCATTAACCAGTTTGAATACGGCAGCTCAGCAAATTGCTAACAACTATTTAGCGATGCAGGAGGGCAAAGCACTTGTTCATTTAGTTCATAAAAAGCAGGGTTACTAATTGATTAAATAGTTGTAATTAGCCACAGAGTAGGGTGTAAAGAGAATAGTGTAAACTACTGTATAAAAAAACATCTTGAGTGTTTATGAATGATGCATTAATTTAACAAAAAAACAATAATAAAAAGGTCTAACCCATGAAGCAAAGTCAAGGTGGCGCGAAATTATCACTTGTTGTGGTTTCGGTTATTTTGTTAGGTGTATCAGCTTGGTTTAATCAAGCGAGTGCAAGTGAACTTCAGGGGACGACACCCACCGCAAATAGCAAATAAGCCGAGTTTTACTCGGCTTTTTGTTTTTTAGCGTTTAGCGTGACGCTCTCTATTTTCTTGTTTTTTCTCATCACTCTTTCTTAGTAGTACGTAAGTAGAGCCGCTACCACCATGGCATTTTAATGCAGAGTGAAATGCCAACACTTGTGGCATTTCTTGCAGCCATTTATTTGTATAGCTTTTCAGTACAGCGGGAAAGGGTTTACTGTTTAAACCGATACCATGCCTTAATAACAATACTCGGATGCTTTTTGCATGGCAATCTGTAACAAAGTCAAACAAGGCTTTGCGGGCATCATGAAATGGTTTGCCATGTAAGTCTAAGGTAGCATCAACTTGGTATTTACCTAATCTGAGATTTTTGTATACACCATCTTGGACGCCGCTTTTTTTATAGGCGAGTAGATCGTGCGGATCTAATAGATCAACGTATTCTGTGGATAAGTAATTAGGATCAAACTCAAGTTCTTGTTCGGCAGCCTCGCGTTTTGCGAGTTGCGAAATAGTTGGTTTGTTTTTGTGACGGCGTAATTCTGCTTTTTTGTCTTGAGCGAGCGGAGTGACGTCGCCCATTGAAGCTAAAAATAGTTCTTCATCAGTCATGGCCATACTGCTTCTCCATTAACAAGCAATGATGGCCATGATTTTAGCGCACCGAAGTGAAATAGGGAACTAGTCGCTGGGAACTAGTCGCTGGGAACTAGTCGCTAGGAACTAGTTACTGCAAAGAACTAGTGAACTTCCAGCTGACCAAAGGTATAGACTTTGAATAGATAAAAAGTATTTATCAAAATCAAGCTAAGGTTAGAAATTACACTGGTGTTCATCAGATCAAGGCTAAACGAGATAAAAAGTACGCCACATGCGCACACAGCAGCTACTCTTAGTAGCGTTTTATGGTTAATAAAAAAGGCACCAAAACCTAAAGTAAGTAATATTAAGTTAAGTAGCCAGTCGAGCTCGTTTGCCATTGTCTGTTTGGTTCTCCAAATGCGTTTAAAGGATCGCCATTATGGTGATCATTTATGCTTCATTCAACTGATAAATTTTATGATTTTCACATTAGAAATTTTAATGGATTAATGGTGGCTGAATACTTATGTAGCAGCGCTTGCATAAGTCGTTACAAATACCCAGACGCACTTTTTATTTCTTTGTGAATAGTCTCAGCTATAGTTAAGTATCTTCATGATTATCATAAACAAGTTGATGAATCAGCGCAGATTAAGAAATGCATACCTATACTTAGTTACATATGTACAAACCTAAGAGAGTTCCGCATAAGGCGATAATAAAAAGCCGTAGGCGACAAAAATAATTAAGGAAAGGCAATGAAAATGCTTAAGTACTACCTGTTTGCAAGTCTCTGTTTAGCCGCACTCACGATCCACAGTATTGGATCTTGGCTAATGTTGCCGCTTGCGTGGTTTACCGTCTCTATTTCTTTAGTTACTTTTGCTTATGCAACCAACTATCCGCACATATTTAGAAAGCACGGTACAGGCAAAATTCCTTGGTATATAACCTGGCTATTTTGGCCTTACTTAGGTTGTGTACATTTATACAATGCAATTGAAAGAGGTAGAGATGTTGTTGATGCATTTCAGCCGCTTACAGATAATTTATTTGTTGCTTGTCGGTTATTTCCAAGCGATGTGGATATGCTTAAGGCGGAAGGGATTGAAGCCATTTTAGACGTAACTGCTGAGTTCGATGGGTTAAACTGGTCAGCAGAACAGCAAGGCTTACACTACCTCAATATTCCAGTGTTAGATCATCAAGCGCCTACCTCAGAACAGTTAGCGCATGGCATGGCATGGATAGCAGCGCAGCACGAACTAAAACGAAAGGTTGTAGTGCATTGTGCGTTAGGTCGAGGACGCTCAGTGTTCTTTTGTACTGCTTATTTACTCGCAACCAACCCTGATTATACCGTCCGTGAAGCACTCGAAAAAATACAAAACCGCCGTGAAACGGCGAGGTTAAACAAGCAACAACTTAAGGGAATGACAAAGCTACATCACAGTCAAAACTTTACCCATAGTGAGCAGGCGGCGTTAGTCATAAACCCTGTATCAGGATCGGGTAAATGGTTTACCTATGAAAATGACATTGTGGGTATGCTGACGGAAAAATATAACTTATCGATTCACTTTACAGAGAAAGAGACAGATGTCGCGGCTTTAGCTAAACAAATCATGTCTGATAAACAGCCAAATATCATCATAGCAGGGGGCGGTGATGGCACATTAGCAAGCGTCGCCCATGGTGTTCATGAAAACGATGTACTGTTTGGTATATTGCCTTTAGGTACTGCAAATTCCTTAGCGACCGTGTTACTCGGTTCACTGTCCAAGATAGATCCTATCAACCGCGCTTGTGAAGCAATTTTAGCGGGTAAACCTAAGCCTATTGATCTAATGAACTGTAATGGCCGCACCGCGCTTTTAGCGGCGGCCGTTGGCTTTGGTCAGGAAATGATAGAAAAGGCTGGGCGTGAAGAAAAAAATAACTCGGGGCAATTAGCCTATATTCGAGGCCTTTGGCAGGCGGTAAGTGAGAATAAGCCCCTTAATTTTAGAGTGAGCTTTGATGGCGCTGAGCAATCTCAGTTAGAATGTGTTAGTCTGGTTGTAGCGAATGCAGCACCAAAAACCACAATTCTTGCTCAAGGTCATGGAGAGCCAATCTATGACGATGGCAAACTAGATATTACGATTTTACCGGTTGAACCGGATGGTGCGCAGAATCTTACGGTAGCTGAACTTATTTTACCTAAATTGGACGGCAAACCTTCTAATATTCGCACCGAGCAGTGCGAAAAGATAAACATAGAATTTGAACAAGAACAACACTTTGCACTAGATGGTGAAGTGCTTAGTGCAAAAAGTATTGAAATAGTGATCCAGAAACACGCGCTGAACGTAATGGTTCCGAATTAGGCATTTTGCGGCCATTCATTAGTGTGCGAGATAAAAATCAAAAGTGGAAACACTATTGGAGCATTGAGAGAGGGACTCAATTGAAAACCGTTTTATTAGTAGATGATGATCATGATTTTGCAGAGCTGGCTTGCCGTATAGTTGAATATCTGGGCCATGACGCGTGCTTAGCGAATGACTTGGCATCGGCCAGACAATGGCTAGAAACGCAAAGTTTTGATCATATCTTTCTTGATTTTATGCTGCCAGATGGCAGTGGTTTACATCTAGTTGATGAAATTAGAGCCGCAGGGATCCGTACACCAATAACTATGGTTACGGGACATCCATCAGTAAAGTCAGCATTGTCGCAGCTTTGTCATGATGGATTGAATTATCTCACTAAGCCCGTTGACGCAGATGATTTTAGAAATGCGTTAAGCCCTTCCAAGAACAAACCCAAGCGAACCGAAAGTCAAGCGCATTTTGGTGTGTTGCTGGGCGAGTCTGCCAAAATGAAACATCTATATAAGATGATAGAGCGCGTGGCAGGTACCGACGCTAATGTGATGTTGATGGGGGAAAGCGGTGTAGGTAAAGAAATGTTTGCCCGCGCAATTCACAATGCTAGCACAGTGACAGGGGATTTGGTTAACGTAAACTGTGGTGCAATCCCGAAAGACTTGATCGGTAGCGAACTATTTGGTCATGAAAAAGGCGCGTTTACGGGAGCAAATGCTCAAAAAGTTGGAGTATTTGAACAAGCAGAGAATGGCACTTTGTTTTTGGATGAATTAACCGAAATGCCAATCGAGCAACAGCCAAACTTGCTACGTGTACTTGAAACTCACACGGTGACACGAGTCGGTGGCACAAAGCCGATAAAAGTAAATTGCCGGGTAATATCGGCGACTAACCGTAGTGTCGAGGATATCGCTACCAATGACGTACTGCGAGAAGACATTTATTTCCGTTTAGCGGTATTTCCAATCCACATTCCACCGCTCAGAGAGAGAAAAGAAGACATTCCATTACTTGCCGAGCATTTTCTCCAGGGTTTGAATAAAAAAGGTAATAGTCAATACGTGATTAAGGCGGCAGATATGAGCCGCTTGGTTGAATATGATTGGCCCGGTAATGTACGTGAACTCAAGCACACTATTCATCGTGCCTATATTATGGCGGATCACGATGACCATAGCTTAGTATTTGATGCGAACTTTGCCTCACCATTCGCGCAGGCGAAACGCATGATGGAACATGCGCAGTTAAATCGCGCTCCAATTCCACCACAGGTGGGTACTTCAAGCAGAGCAAATGCGATTCAAGTACCTACGCCTGAAATGAAGCCAGGTAAAACCATAGAAGAAGTAGAAAGAGAATTGATCTATCAAACATTAGAATCAGTAGAAGGTAATAAGACGCTAGCGGCCAGGATGCTTGGGATCAGTACAAAAACACTTTATAACCGCTTAAATGCCTATGAAGGAGAAGCACAGTCATAATTTCGAGGAGGAAAAATGACACATAATGATCAAGGTGAGCTTGCAAAGCTAGTACACGATGCACGCAAACCTTTGAATCAAATTTCAATGAATTCGGAATTGATTAAACTTATTGCTGAACAGCCGGGTTCTCAGCAGCAGATAATTGACATAGCGAACACGATTATCAAGGCAACCAAAGAGTGCAGCGAGCTGTTACAGACGCTGGTGGAGCAAGGAAATAATGAGTGAACAATGAATCAAAGTTTAGTTATTTTATGAACTTAAGTAATAAACTGAATTTTATCTGGTTTGCAGTTGTTGTGAGTGTAGGGTTGGTGGCGTCGAACGCGCTTATCGGTTTCAAAAACGTTAAAGAGCTCAATCAAGTTCAAGAGAGTATTCGCAATACCAGTGAAGTGATGATGTCATTGGACCGACTGCATATTGCGATGCTAAACGCAGAGGCTGGGCAACGAGCATTTTTAATCTCCAATAAAGAAAGCGATTTGGCACCTTTTAAAAAGGCATTGCAAAACCTTGATGAAAGTATAGCCAAAGTTAGCCTGAGTCATTCTGAAAGTGACGTACAGCAACAAAAGATCAATCTTTATGTCGATGGAGTGAAGGAGCGGTTCAAAACTTTGCAAAGCACGGTGATAGTGGCGCGTAATACCGATGTGGGTAACGAAACTCAACTACTCGACCGAGCTACAGAATCAGGTGGTGACCTAAGAGAAGAATTTACTCAAATCATGGCCGCAGAAGTGGACATCCGGACCATTCAGCTAAATCAGCTGAAACGTGTACGCAAAGAAGCACAAATTAATATAGTGGTGTTTACTTTGTTGAGCGCCGTGATGATTTTTGCCATTTTGCTGCTTTTAGTCGTCAATCTGCGCAGTGCAAAAAGAGCAAAGAGCGAATTAGAAAAAGTAAACGATCATTTAGAAGAAAAGGTGCAAGCGCGTACCGAAGCATTAGAACATTACGCTGAAGAGCTAAATCGTAGCAACCGAGAGCTCGAAGACTTTGCATTTGTTGCCTCTCACGACCTGCAAGAGCCGCTGAGAAAGATCCGCGCTTTTGGCGATCGCATCGAAAAGAATTATGGTGAGCACCTTGATGACAAGGGTAAGGATTATTTGGCTCGAATGACGAGTGCCGCACAGCGGATGTCGACGCTTATCACTGACTTGCTTGAGTTATCCCGAGTTACCACCAGAGCAAAGCCTTTTGAAGAACAGGATCTCAACCAAGTTTTACAGTTTGTGTTGGACGATTTAGAAATTGCAGTAAATGACAGCAGTGCGAGCGTAAACTCGGACGTGTTACCGACAATCAAATGTGATGCTAGTCAAATACACCAGCTGTTTTTAAATCTACTTTCCAATGCGATTAAATTCAGAGTAGAAGGGCGCGATCCGATTATTACAATCGCGGTTGAAAACACTCAATTGATGAGTCAAGATGCTTACACTTTTGTGGTAGAAGATAATGGCGTTGGCTTTGATGCTGAATATGCTGAGAAAATATTCTCGCCTTTTCAACGACTACATGACAGAAAAAAATATGCTGGTACTGGCATTGGTTTAACCGTGTGTAGACGCATTGTTGAGCGACACGGTGGAACGATTTCAGCGACCAGTGAAGATGGTAAAGGTGCTAAATTCACGATCACACTACTCGCTGAACCAACACCAATTATTCAGGAACTGAAGAATGAACTATAAAAAAACTCAGCCGATCCATATTTTGATGGCGGATGACGACGAAGATGATCGCTTGTTGGCTCAAGACGCTTTAGAAGAAAGCCGAGTACTCAATGCATTTCAGTTTGTTAAGGACGGGGTTGAGCTTTTGGAATATTTGAGAAATGAGGGGGAGTTTACTGATAAACAACGATACCCAAGACCAAACCTCATTTTACTTGACCTGAATATGCCAAGAATGGATGGTAGAGAAGCGTTACAAGAAATCAAAAAAGACCCAATACTACGCTCTATACCCGTGGTTATCTTAACTACTTCCAAAGAGGAAGAAGACAAACTGAGAGGGTATGACTCAGGCGCTGCATCTTACATTACTAAGCCCGTGGATTTTGATGGTTTAGTTGATTTGATGAAACATTTAGGCAAGTACTGGATTGAAATAGTAGAGCTGCCAAATTAATCCCATCGCGCTTGTGCATACAAGCGCTACCTCACCGCAAGTCGTCCTATACTTGTTTCAACATAACGTGACGACTCAAACGAATTAATATCACTTCATTTGTGGAGGCTAGTATGACAAAGGAGTCGGTCAGTGAAGTCAATGTGCTGCTCATTGAAGATGACGAAGACGATTATATTTTAACCTTAGATTATTTACAGTCTATTCCTAACTTTAAATTTAATCTCGTTTGGCAAAGCCAATACCATCAAGCGCTAGAAGAACTGGAGAGTAATGGCTTCGATCTCTGCTTATTGGATTATCAATTAGGCCCACAAACCGGTTTGAGCGTATTAAAAGAAGCCAGAGCAAGACAGGTTCATACGCCGATAATCATGCTGACGGGGCAATCAGATGAAGTGTTAGATAACGAAGCCCTAAAAGCGGGGGCTGAAGACTTCGTGCTTAAGTCGGAAATAAGCAGTGCTCGATTTATTCGTTCCATTCGCTATGCTTTGGCACGCAAAGAACTTGAACGTGAACGCCTGGAGCGATTGCGGGTCGAGTCTGACAGTCGAGCAAAAGACCGCTTTTTGGCACATTTAAGCCATGAGTTGAGAACACCGTTAACGTCTATTTTAGGTTACACCAATCTCCTCTTATCTCGGGAAGAGTTGCAGAATGTTAAGCCTGAGCTTTCTATAATCAATAACAATAGCGAGCACTTACTTAACTTGTTAAATGATGTGCTCGACCTATCCAAGCTAAATGAAAACCGGTTACAGCTAAATAAGCAAAGCACGTGTTTGAATAGCTTTCTAAGTGATTTATATAGTCTGTTTAAAATGGCCGCAGCCAAGAAAGGCTTGAGTTTTAGCATTGAAGCTAAAACACCACTTCCACAAGATGTAAAGATTGATAAAACACGGCTAAAACAGGTACTTATCAACATTATTTATAATGCGATTAAGTTCACAAGCTCCGGTTTCGTGAAGGTTGAGATCACGTTACAAGCTGAAGCAAAACTTGAGTTCAAGGTGATTGATACAGGTATTGGTATTCCTTGCGAGAAGCTTAAACGTATATTTAAACCTTTTGAACAAGTACAAAACGTCACAACGCGCACGGATGAAGGTGCTGGTCTTGGTTTAGCTATTAGCTCTGCACTCATTAAATTGATGGGAGGCGAACTTGCGGTTGAGTCGACTTTGGGAGAGGGGAGTGAGTTTGGTTTTAGTATTGACCTTGATGCTATCGATGAAATGACTCTGGCGCCATTGATGCTAGATAAAACCCAAAATGCGACCGATAACTCGCTTCCATCTGATTTGCAAGGGCATATCCTTATCGTTGAAGACATTAGTGAGATCCAGATGTTGTTGCGCACCCTGATAGGTCAAACCGGTGCAACCGCTGAAATTGCGGGCGATGGCATCGAAGCGCTTGCGATGCTTAAGGATAATCCTGATAAGTATGACTTAGTCTTTATGGACTTGCACATGCCAAGAATGGATGGCCGAGATACGATTGTTGCACTCAGAGAGCGTGGTATTGACTTACCTGTTGTCGCACTAACGGCGGCCGCTCAAAAAGGCACAAAAGAAGAGTTAGTGGCGCTTGGCTTTAGCGATATGATGAGTAAGCCTGTTAATGTCTCTGAGTTAGGTGAATATTTAGCACACTACTTGAGTGATGAATTGGCAACATCTAGCGATGATGTGGAGCAAACTACCGGTACTTTGCAGTTTTTAGTGGTAGAAGACGATGCAGATACACGGAACTTGCTTAAGCTGTTACTTAATTCACTGCAAGTAAATGTGGTTACGGCTGAGTGCGCGCAAACTTGTTGGCAGCACTTTGTTGGTTCTGAGCGCTTTGACACGATTTTACTGGATATAGGCCTGCCCGATAAGTCCGGGCTTACGCTTGCGCGAGAGATTAAAGCACAAGATCCTAATCAGCATATCGTGATTGCTAGTGGTTTTGATCCAGAGCCGGAAAAGTTGGCCGAGTCACAAGTGGATGACGTGTTGTTAAAGCCTATTACACTGGTGGATCTGAAAGAAATTAAAGAAAATCTGGTTTAGATAAGAACCAAAGAATAGCGCAAGGAATTAAATGATACCTTGCGCTATTCTTTGTAGTAGTACGATTTTTCTTAGTGCACCAAACTTGCCATATTTAGCGCTGAGTGCGCCAAACATAAACATGAAGCCTAACCCTTGAGGAGAGCTAATCGCGCCGGTAAATACTTTTTTGGCTTTCACTTGGGTAAGGTGATTAAAATGCCGTGCAGTAATGAGCTTTTTCTTCTCTATCACCACTTCTTGGTGCAACTTATCAGTGATGAATTCAGCGAGCTTCGTCATTACTGGCCTCCTGCTTCGCAACTGGAGTATAAAACCCAGACGTCAGGTCGTTTATGCTGTTATTAAAGAGCTTTAGCCCTGTGATGATCAGGTAATAAATCATTGCGATATTGATAGTAAGCACAATACCCGCCGAAATAAACCAGCTTAGGCCTGCGTAGGTTAAGGCGTAAGCAAATAACACGTGCAAGCTGCCCCATACCATCGCCGTTAAAATCAAAGAAAACAGAATTAACCCGAGCGCGATACATAAAGTTTTTAAATTAGCTCTGAACTTGGCACCTAATAGGTTAATTTGTGCTTCCGCGATTTGCTGATAACTGTCGAATAATAGAGACACAGAATCTTTAAGCTCAGCGAGCGCTGGCGTGCGCTCGTGAGCTGCTGCTTGACGGTCTCTTAGTTGAGCTTGGTCTTGCATGATTACTTATTCCTTAACAGCATAGTTGCCAACATACCGAGTGAAAATGCGATACCAGCCGTTTTTACTGGGTTTTCCGTTGCATACTTTTTCACACCAGATGTATTCCACGCACGTTCCCACTCTTTACGCTTGGCACCAATGGCTTCGCCTGAGTTATGGCCTTTTTCGCGCAGCGAGGTTTCAGTGCGAGACGCTGAAGCGTGCAGTGAATCTACTGACGCATGTAATGTATCTGCAATTTGATCCGTAACTGGGTGACTAGAATCATGGCCATTTGACTGTGGTTTTGCTGTGTTACTTGTCTGTGTTTGGTTTGCTTGATTACTCATAAACTACTCCTTATTCGTTTAGTTCACTGTATTTGTTGCAAACCCTTTGCCAACTTAAAACTTTATAAATATCAGCTTGTTATCTATTTTTTATATTTTGTGTCGGTAGATGCGATACGAAGGGTGTAAATGTTACATAGCAGAACCTACAGGGTGTAGAGTTTAAAAATGCGACAGATTTCATTTCTAGCTGTGACTGGTAAATATTACATCTAGAGATTGTTTATCTTTAAACTCTATTTTCTACAAATAAAGGAATAGCGAGAAAGCAATCATATTATTCAATATAGAAGCCGTACATTGAAAACAAAAAAGGCGCTACCAAGAGGTAGCGCCAAAACCAGACTCTTGTGGAAGAGCCAGGACTGAGTCAAAGGGGAAATAATTGGGAGGCTATAAATTAGCCATCAGTACTGCTTAAAATTGATACTCAATAGAGACTGCTGCTACGTCCATATCAGGATCAATATCGTCTTCAAGTTCGTAGCGCGTATATTCTAAACGCATGTTAATGTTTTCGTTTAGGTGGAACTCTACACCGGCACCATAAAGCCAGTCGCCACCTTCAAGGTTAGATGAAACACGACCCACAGCTGGAATATCAGCATAGATATCTGCATCCCATTCAAGCCAACCACCTTTTGCGTAAACTGAAAAGTATTCGTTTAATGGGGCTGAGAGACGTGTAGATAAAGAAATACCGTCGATTTCAGCAGAGTTGTCAATGTCACTTGCTTCGTCGAAGTTTTCATAGGCAAGTTCAAAGCTCCAATATGGATTGATTTTTGTACCCACATACGCTTTTAACATAGACGAGTCATCATCGAACGAGGTGTCGTTCTCACGATCTTCCCACTGAAAAGAGTATTGGCCATAACCGATACCTGTATAAATTTTATAATCTTCTAGTCCAAAATCAGACTCCGCGTGAGCAGCGGTAGATGCAAGACCTAGAGAAGCTAGTAGCGCAGCGGCAATAGTTAATTGTTTCATCTTTACTCCTTAAATCAATATAAATATGGGAGGGGGGAGTACCCCCTCAAATCAAAATTGCTTATGATTTTTTAGTAACGCGAAGGTTATCTTTTACATCTTTAACGTCATTGGCGTTTTTTGCGATTTGCACAGCAAGTTTACGCTCTGCTTCGCTGCCAACATGACCGTTTAGTGTTACGACTAAACCTTCCACATCAACATCGATGTCAGTACCATCTACATCTGTGTCAAACAGGTAGCGAGACTTAATTACTGTTGCGATTTTTGCGTCAGTAAAGCCGCTATCGCTTTCGTAGTTACGCTCTTTTTTGCGTTCATCGGACATATCCACGATAGTCAGGTCGTTTTTCACTTCTTTTACGCCGTCGATACCTAGTACCAGTTCTTCAGCTAGCTTTTTGTCTACTGAGTGTTCAACTTTACCAGTTAGCACTACAACGCCATTTTTTACATCTGTGTTAATGTCAAAGTTGTTCAGCTCACCGTTGAAAAGTAGCGTCGCTTCTGCTTTACCGTCTATCCAAGCATCGCTTGCTTCTTTTTCCCAAGAATTATCAGCAGCGAACGCTGAAGCAGTAGTAAGTGAAGATACAAGTACAGTTGCAATTAATGTCTTTTTCATAATTAAACTCCTTTAATTTCGTAGTCGAATTACCTATTGCAGCTGTTGTGCCATGTTGTAAATTATTGAATTTTATGTGTTTTTATTTTGTTGGTAAGTTTTAAGGAAGAATTTACCGAGAAAATGTGTACATTACTTTGTAATAATTACCTTTTTCATGAACGGCTAATTAATATCAGTAGGAATGATTACTGCATTCTATCTTTGTCGCGTACTTATATAGGAATGAGTAATTATGAATTTAGAAAAATTTTGGACGTTAATTAATGATAAGTTAATCTCTTGGCTTGAATCCGGTGTGCAGTTACTACCGAATATGATCCTAGCCTTAATGATACTAATATTCTTTACAGTGCTGGCTAAAATATCAACAATCTGGTTTTCTAAAGCGATTAAAAAAGCAATAAAGACAGAACAAGTTGCTTCTCTTATTAGTTCCATATTTAAAGTCTCTATTATTACCATTGGGATTTTCTTCGCTTTAGATATAGTAAAACTATCAGGTGCCGTAATGTCACTGTTGGCTGGGGCGGGGATCATTGGCCTTGCTATTGGCTTTGCATTCCAAGATATGACCGAGAACCTCATCGCTGGATTTGTGATGGGAGTCAGAAAGCCCTTTATGGTCGGTGACATTATCAGAACCAAGGATTGCTTTGGCACGGTAAGTAAAATCAATTTGAGAAATACCTTAGTAGAAAACTTTTACGGCCAGCTGTCTTATATTCCCAACAAAATTCTCTTTAAGAATGAGTTACAAAACTACACTAAGCTTGGTAAGCGAAGAATAGAAGTACCAGTTGGTATCTCTTATGCGGATGACCCAGAACAAGCCCGAGAGGTGATTGTTGAGGCAATTAACAAGCTTGATTTCGTAGTAAACCAAAAAGAAACGGATGTCTATGCTGAGTCTTTTGGTGATAGTTCTATCAATCTACTCGTGTGGTTTTGGATAGACTACCCAGCTGATCCCGGCTTTATGGTGGTCAGGCACCAAGCAATTTGTACAATTAACCGTGTTTTAGCCGATAACGATATCTTAATTCCTTTCCCTATTAGGACGATGGACTTCAATGCCAAAGGCAGCACGACCTTAAGTGCGCAATTATCACAGGAATAATTTACATCTAGTTTGTAATATTTTCACCGGTCTGAAAGTGCTTATATTAAAAACCCTTGTAAAATAAAGGTTTATAATTTGGCATTTAATCTGCATTGACGAAAGGGACAGAAAATAATATTTGCAAAATGCACTTATTAAATATTGCAACGAAAGGAGTTATTTATGGCAGATTCAAATTACGACATGGAGCCGGTAAAAGAGCTCATTAAAGTATTAAATGGTGGTGTTGATTTTTACACCGAAGCTAAAAAGAAGCTAGATAATATCGAATTAAACCGCGTATTTGACCAAATGATTGTAGATAAAGCGCAAGCAATCTCGGATCTACAACCATTTGTTCTTATTGACGAGGGTGAAATCGAGACTGATTCAGCGCTTAGCATCGATATTCGTGAATCGTACACCAAGTTGGTTGGTATGGTGAGCACCGACAAAGAGCACACCTATATTTCTCAGCTAGAAGAAGTGGAAGATAAAGTGTTGAGCAAGCTTGATAAATCGCTAAGTAAAGATCTTCCACCTAAATGCAAGAGTGTATTACTGCAAATTCAAACCAGAATGCAAGCTTGTCACGATCAAATGAAGCAGTTGCAAGAGCTAACTGCCTAAGGAGAATGTTATGTTGAGTTGGGCTGTAATGTTTTTATTCCTAGCACTTGTCGCAGCCGTGTTAGGTTTCACCGGAATCGCGGGCGCTGCGGCAGGTATGGCGAAAATTCTATTCTTTGTGTTTATCGCCTTTATGATTATTTCGTTTATTTTTGGTAAAGCACGCGCTCCCAGATAAAAGGGATTTAACGTTCTAAAACGGTTTTAGGAGATAGATTATGAAATCAGCAATTACATTAGCTAAAGCATTTGGTTTTGTTTCAATTTTAGCACTTTTTGGTTGTAGTGAAGGCCCAGCGGAAGATGCGGGTGAGCGTTTCGATGAAACGGTGCAGGAAGTGGAAAACAGTGTAGAAGATGCCTGTGAAGATGTAAAAGAGAACCTGAACGCAGAAAACGAAGAGTGTTAAGCAAAAACAATTTCGACGTGGAATGTAAGAGGAGAAGCCGATAAAGCTTCTCCTCTTTTTTGTAATAAGTTTAAAAATCAATACCCTAAAAAGGGGGGACACAGTAAATAAATATGATGCACATCAAAATCACGCTGCTTAATCTGCAATTAATATTGTAATCTACGAACTTTGAGTAATACTTTATTTCTATGTTTACTCAATAAAAATCAGATTATGCTAAATAGGGTTTCAGTTAAAAGCAGATTGTTGTCGCTTTCAGGCATACCTGCTGTGTTTTTTATTCTTGCAACCATCTTCACAATCGGAACATTATCAAACCTTATCAATTACATTGACCGTATTTATGACGACAGAGTTGTACCGCTTAGACAAATAAAAGTGGTGTCAGATAACTACGCGGTGGTTATTGTGGATACGTTTCACAAGTTACGAGGCCATCAACTATCCAATGGTGCTGCGTTAAAGCAAATCGAAGAAGCTAAGAATATCGCTGAAAAAGAGTGGAATAGCTATTTGTCCACGGACCTTACGAGCGAAGAGCGAAGCTTAGTAAAGCAAGTTGAAAAAGCAGAATTAAGTGTCAAACAACTGCTGTCTAATTATATTAACCGAGTTAACGCAAATACCTTTGAAGAAATTCCTTACGATAAATTTGTACATGACCTCTATGCGGCCTTCGATCCGCTTAGCGAAAGCTACAGTGCCCTAATTGAATTGCAGCTTACTGAAGCGAGTGCGCTTCGGAACGTCGGTCGCTCAGAAGCCAGTGCGACAAAAGCGGCGATGATTATCTCTTCCGTTGTTATTGTGGTAGTAATGGTGCTAATTGGCATGTTGATATTTAGGTCAATTAATGAACCGCTTAGCCGCTTACGTATGCGTATTGGTAATATTGCAAGAGATGCAGATTTAACACAAAGAGTGGTAGTTGAGGGGCAAGATGAGTTAAGTCAGATAGGGAATGACTTCAATACCATGGTGTCTAGCTTACATGAGCTAGTTACCAATCTAGTCACAATCGTGAATAGCCTTTCTACGACCTCGAACGAGTTGAATGGTATCAGTCAGTCGATTGCGGGCACTTCGCAAGAGCAAGAGCAGCAAACAGTGATGATTGCAACCGCAGCAACAGAAATGAGTAGTGCGATACAAGAAGTGGCGCATAATGCGATGAATACCGCGAACAAAGCTGAGATGTCCGGCAAGCTTGCGAAACAAGGGATGGATGTTATTTCGCAAAATATTCAGGCCATTGAGCGCCTTGCTAGTGAAGTAGGAGATAATGCGCAGTTAATTAAAGCGTTGAACGATCAGTCTAATGAAATCAACCAGGTTGTTTTAATGATCCAAGGTGTGGCTGAACAAACAAATCTTCTGGCATTAAACGCTGCAATAGAAGCTGCGAGAGCAGGGGAGTCTGGCCGAGGTTTTGCGGTTGTTGCCGACGAAGTCAGGCAATTGGCACATAATACGCAAAAAGCCACAGAATCTATCCGAGATATGATCAGCAAGTTACAGGGCATGGCACAAAACGCAGTATCATCAATGGAGAACGCGCAATCAAGCGCAGCTGCGGGGGTAGATAGGGCTAATGAATCAGCTCAAATAATGACCGATATTGATAAGGCGGTGGATGAAATCGTTGGTATGAATATTCAGGTTTCAACGGCGACAGAAGAACAAACAACGGTGGTTGCGGAAATCAGCGAAAATATTAATGATTTCAGTAGCAGTATTTCTGAAATTACCCGAAATGCACAGAGTAATGCCGATGTAAGTAATGACTTAGAAGCGTTAGCCGAGCAGCTAAACAGCCAAGTACTAGTATTTAAAGTTTAGTAATATTAGGGCCGAGCCTGTTTAAATCAAACAGTAAAGATCAACAGGCCCTAGAATTAAAGAAATAAAAAAACCTCGTCATTGCGAGGTTTTTTTATTTATGGAGTTGTTGTTACACCAACTGATATTACACAACACCACGAGGTAAGCGGCAGTCGTGATCTTTTGCTGCTAGTTCAGCAATCCACTGTTCTTCCGCTTTGAAGCCTTCTTCGTTTTCTGTAACGATAGTAAAGCTCGCTGATTTTACAGCTGCAGCCTTAGGCGCTTTCTTAGTCGTTTTCGCTTTTTTGGCAGGCGCCTGCGTTTTCTCACTTGCTACAGCTGACCCTGAAGTTAGCTCTTCTGTTAATTCGGCTACCTCAGCAAGACGCATGTTTTTGCCACCATCGATGCTATACCAACCTGGCTTTGCAGTGATCTCAGGCTTTTTGCCATGTGCAGCTTCGTACGCAGCTTCGAAAGCGCTTAGTACTTCAGTTTTATCTAGTTTACTCATCGTAGATCCTAGTCGTGTTGTACGCGGATACGCGGGTTAAGATTAAACTCTATTTATACCCATATTTGCGCAAATTTTCAATTTTTTACGTTTTTCAGCGCTAATTTGTCGAACTTTAGCCTGATTTTGGTGTCTTTTTCGGCGCTTAAAGTGCCTCAGGGTCAATAACACGACGGATCGTGATCCACATACTACCAAGCTGTTCATGCCAAATCCGAGTGACTACTTCTAAGGCCTTATGGTTCGGAATAAATTGTCTGCTCAGTGGGTATTGCTTGAAGTTATAAAACTCCGTCGGTGCAGCGATCACTTCTATGCCTTGTGCTTCAAATAGGTTTTTTGCGCGTTGTATGTGCGATGCTGATGTGACCAATGCGACCTCATAATCGACTAGTAAAGGCGCTAGCATTTTTGCTTCGTCCGCGGTGTCTTTGGCATTGGGATTTTGCTTAATACGTGTAGCTGAAATACCTAGGCTCTGTGCGGTTCTTGCCATGAGTCCCGCGCTTGTTGCATGGCCATAGCCGTAACCAGAAACATACAGCTGGGCCTTTGGGTAAATATTAGCAAGTCTTACGCCTTCAACTAACCTGGCTAGACCACAGCTGCCAAGTTGGGCGTTGCTGGGGAGAGATTTATTTGGGTATAAATCACAGCCAAGTACCACGATTTTATCTATGTTGTTGTGCTTGCTAGGATTGAATGCGGCGAGAGTGCCTGTATCCCACTCAATAATATGTTGTGCGACATAAGGAGTCGATAACGCCCATGTGGTCAGTAAGACGAGCCAGCTTGCGATGTAAGGTCCTTTACGCGTTTTGGCAATAAAAAGCATAAGCCCCATAAGCACCACTAAAGATAATGGTAACGGCATCAGAAGTTGACCGATAACCTTTTTGACTTCAAACATTTAAACATGCCCTAGATTTAGATAAGCCTGACGCAATGCTAGCATGAGATGGGAGTTGTAGAAATGTATAACAGTTAGGGCTCAAAAAGAGCCCTGTCATCTATCTTGCAGTGGTTTTACGGCAAGTATTGAGGAAATGACGATAAACAGGGTTATCTTTCATGCTTTTCTTCATTGCTAAATACATTGGACGATTTAGCCCAAGTGCGCCTAGAGGAATCGATTTAATTAGCCCTTGGCTCTCATAAGGTGTCACTAACCAGTCCGGTAGTGCTGCAACCCCCATGCCTGCACTTACCAGTTGGAAGATTAATAAACCTTGATCGACGGTTTTTAGCGTACCATCAAAGCGTGCATTTTGAATAAAGTGCTTAAATATATCCTGGCGCTCGCGAGGAATAGGGTAAGAAATGATGGTTTCATCTTTTAGGTCGAGTGCTGTGACATAGGCCTTCTTGGCCAATTCGTGATCTGGTGCAACGATTAACTTTAATTTAAAGTCGAAAAGGTGCGCGTATTCCAATTGTTCTGGTTCTCGAATGTCTGAGGTAAGCACTAAGTCCAGCTCATCTTCAATAAGGTCAGGAATAGCGTCGTAGCTAAAACCACGTTCGTAATCGACTTTAATGTCAGGCCAAAAGGTATTGAATTCTTTAATTGTTGGCAGCAACCAGTGAAAACAAGCATGGCATTCCACGCTTAACCTGAGTTGCGAGATAGGTTGATTAAGGCTTTCCTTCAAACGACACTTGGTTGCTTCAACTTTAGGTAAAACATCGTTGGCAAGTTCCAATAATAACATCCCTTGAGGGGTAAAGCGTACTGGTTGCGTTTTGCGCTCAAAAAGCTGGCAGTCGAGTTTGCTCTCAAGATCTTTGATCTGATGTGATAAAGCAGATTGAGTCAGGAATAGCTCTCGTGCTGTATTCACGAGAGAACCAGTTTCTTTCAAGGTGGAGATAGTCTTTAGGTGCTTTATATCAATCATTATCAACAATTCTCATATTTTAAGTGAGCAAATCTCAGCATTACTCAATATTACGATTCTATTTAGTTATTATCAATGTCTAGACGTCTAAATACCTGCGGTGAGTTGTTCAAAAATTCACAAATCCACTATAACACTAAAAATGACAGCGTTGTCACTACTTGTGTAAAAATTTTTTAAAAAATTACAATTTAATTTTATTCATATGAAATCTGAGAAAGCATCAATTGTTGTTTTTGATTATGAGAATTATATTTTTAGACATCCATGCATCTAGACGGAATTAAAATCATGGCATTAACACATAACTTGGGTTTTCCACGCGTAGGCAAAAAACGTGAACTTAAATTTGCAGTAGAACGCTATTGGTCGGGCGACTTAACGCAAGACGACTTAATCGCGGAAGGAAAGCGCATTCGTGCAGAAAATTGGGCATTGCAAGCTGAGGCTGGTGTTGACCTTCTACCTGTAGGCGATTTTGCTTGGTATGATCACGTGTTGAATACTTCATTACTTGTCGGCGCTATTCCTAGTCGTCACAAAAATGATGAGTCGGTAAATCTTGATACTTTGTTTCGGATTGGCAGGGGACGAGCACCTAGCGGCTGTGCGTGTGCTGCAAGTGAAATGACGAAATGGTTCAACACCAATTATCATTACATCGTCCCTGAGTTAACTCAAACGCAGGAATTTTCCCTAACTTGGACGGAGTTATTTACTCAAGTAGAGGAAGCACAATTACTTGGCTACCAAGCAAAACCCGTATTGGTCGGCCCGGTAACCTACCTCTACTTAGCTAAATGCGTTGGTCAAGAGTTTGACAAATTGGCTTTATTAGATAAGTTATTGATTGTATATCAGCAGGTACTTACCAAGCTTGCTGAGCAAGGTGTTGAGTGGGTACAAATTGATGAACCTATTTTAGCTCTGGAAATCGACGATGCTTATCGTAACGCGCTGCGCCGGAGTTTTGATGCGTTGAGCGGGCAAGGAGTAAAAGTGTTGTTGGCCAGTTATTTTGACTCCGTACAAGCGCATGTTGAAGATATCCAGTCTTATCCCGTAGAAGGCGTACATTTTGACTGCGTAACGGCAAACTACGACTTGGCTGCGTTAGAGGAAGTAGTTGGGCAAGATAGCGTGCTGTCTCTAGGGGTTGTGAACGGTCGTAACATTTGGCGCTCGGATCTTGAAGGTGTATATCAGCAACTTGCTCTGGTTCATGAACGTCGAGGTGATAATCTCTGGCTTGCTCCTTCATGCTCATTATTACATACGCCAGTCGACTTAGATCAAGAGCAAAAACTTGATAGTGAGTTAAAGTCTTGGCTCGCATTTGCCAAACAAAAAGGACAAGAGCTGGCATTATTGAAAAATGCATTGGAGCAGCGTGATATTACCCAGTTGGTCGAATATTCTAAGCCTGTAAAAGCGCGTTTGACTTCTACTCGCGTGAATAATAATGAGGTGCAGCAGCGTGTTTCAGCGCTTACAGCAAAAGACGGCCAACGCAATAGTGAATTCGCAACCAGAATTAAAAAACAAGCACAGTCGCTAAATTTACCCTTATTGCCAACCACAACGATAGGCTCCTTCCCACAAACCCAGGCTATTCGTAAGGCGCGACGTGATTATAAAGCGGGTACGTTGAGTGCTGATGCTTATCAAAGCCAGATGGAAGCAGAGATCCGTTATGCCGTTGAAGAACAAGAAGCGCTTAACTTAGATGTGCTGGTTCATGGCGAAGCAGAGCGCAATGATATGGTTGAGTACTTTGGTGAATTACTCGAAGGTTTTGCCTTTACTCAGTTTGGTTGGGTGCAAAGTTATGGTTCGCGCTGTGTTAAGCCCCCAGTGATCTGGGGAGATGTCTCGCGTGCGGCACCAATGACTGTTAATTGGACGAGTTATGCACAGAGCTTAACCAAAAAACCGATGAAGGGCATGCTAACAGGGCCTGTGACTATTTTATTTTGGTCGTTTGTCAGAGATGACTTAGACAAGCCGAGCATCGCGAATCAAATCGCATTAGCACTGAGAGATGAAGTGGTGGATTTGCAAAACGCAGGGATTAAGGTGATCCAAATCGATGAACCTGCATTTAGAGAGGGGATGCCACTCAAAGCCAGTCAGTGGCAAGCCTACTTAGCGTGGGCGGCGTATGCGTTTAGGGTATCTGCAAGTGGTGTGAATGACGAAACACAGATCCATACGCATATGTGTTACTCGGAGTTTAACGATATTATCGCCGCCATAGCGGATATGGATGCGGACGTGATCACAATTGAAACGTCACGTTCAAATATGACCTTACTCGACGCCTTTGAAGATTTTGACTACCCCAATGACATCGGGCCTGGCGTTTATGATATTCACACACCAAACGTCCCTGAGGTGGCATGGATAAAAGACTTAATTCACAAAGCAGCGAAGAAAATCCCGGTAGAAAGATTATGGGTGAATCCAGATTGTGGGCTAAAAACCCGAGCATGGACTGAAACCCGAGCTGCACTTGAGAATATGGTGACAGCAACCAAGGAGCTTAGAAGCGAATTAGGGGAAAGTTAATCTAAACCAGTCCACATACCTCATTGTTTACAAACAATGAGGTATGTGGCGAGTGTGTCTAGTTTCTACTCAGTAAAAATGCCATCGCTTGATCTGCGGCTAATGGTTTAGAAACAATATAGCCTTGACCAAATTGACAGCCTTTTTGCTTTAATAGCTGCCACTGGGTTTCGAGCTCGATACCTTCAGCGACAACGGTTAGGTTAAGTGATTGTGCAAGTTTCAAAATCGCATCAACTAGCGGGTTTTCTCTTTCAGTTAGTTGGTCAATAAAGCTCTTATCAATTTTAAGCACATGAATGGGGAGCTGGTGCAAATAACCTAAAGCAGAGTAACCAGTGCCAAAGTCGTCAAGGTAAAGCTTCACTCCAAGGGATTCTAATCCTTGAATAATTTTGGTTGCGAGGGCGAGGTTTGCTATCAATCCAGATTCTGTGATTTCCAAACATAAAGAGCCTGGTGTAAGCTCATAATGATGATAAAGTTGCTGAATTGTATCAACGAACTCTAAGCTTGCGAAATGTCGCGATGAAACATTTACCGTAACACGAGTCTTCGGCAGCTTTTGTGCTTTCCAGCGTTTGAGTTGTTTGGCTGCCAACTCCAACAAATGTAAGTCAAGTTCAATGATCTGTCCGGTTTGTTCTGCAATTGGAATAAAAGCATCCGGAGAAACGAGACCATTTTTGGGGTGAAACCAACGGACGAGGGCTTCAAAGCTTACAATAGCGCCAGTCGTTAGAGAAAATATCGGCTGATAATACAGCGCAAATTCATTGTTTTTTATGCCATGTTGCAGATCATTTTCAATATCGGCTTGCTGTTTTAAGCGCTTGCGCATGGCATTATTAAAATAGCAGACTTGACCCCGACCCGAAGATTTTGCTTCGTACATGGCGGCATCTGCTTGCTGCAGTAAATTAATTGCGCTATCGGACTCGTTATCAGTGAACGCAACGCCAATACTGCCTGAAGCTTGCAGAACATGGCCATCTATATGAAGGGGCTTGGTTATAGCAGTGGTGATCCTATCAAGTAGCAGGGTGACCTGTTGCCTGTCTTGGACATTTTCCATAAAAATCGCAAACTCATCACCCCCGAGCCGCGCAAAGGTGTCGGTTTTGCGAATACAGCCATTTATCATCTCGACAATAGCAATCAAGAAATGGTCGCCAACATCGTGTCCAAGTGAGTCATTAATGCTTTTAAATCTGTCCAAATCGAGATAGATCAAGCAGTGCAAATTAGAGGACTCCACTCGCGCTAGCCTCAAAATGGCATGTTTGATCCGTTCTAACAATAAATAGCGATTGGCAAGACCCGTTAAATCGTCGTGTAAAGCTCTATGTTCTAGCGCCTGCCTTGAAAGCTGCCGGTCTATGGCCATGCTGACTTGACGACTTATATAAGTCAAAATAGATAAATCATGATTCACGAAAGCTTGGTCGTTATTGTAGCTTTGCAGCACAATCACGCCCTGATATTGATCATTAACCAAAAATGGTACGCCTAACCAAGAGCGTGGCGAGCGACCCACCATTTTAAAATCACCCCGCGTAATGTGCATTCTAAATTGATCGTTATCACATAGCAGTGGTCGTTGGTCCTTCAGAATATAGTAGGATGCAGTATGCTTAATCTGATCTTTTGATACTCTTTGATGTGCATTACATTTTTCGCCTCCCTCAATCAAATAATCGATTTCTAAAATATCCTGTTGAGTATCATAAAGGCCGATAAAGAAGTTCTCGGCGCAAAGCTGAGAGGCAATGATTTTATATAAGTCATCATAAAAAGCTTCAAGGTTCTCAAAGCGGTAAGTGATGTTCGCAATTTTAAGCAGGGACTTTTCTAAATTCTGTGCTTGGTGTAACTGGGCAATCGTGGTTTGGAGGTTTTCTAAGGTACGTAGCTGATGGATTTTGGCACTGAGCAGATGTGCGACCGTCGATAATATTTGTAAATGCGCGGAGGTAAAATAATCAGCCTCTGGATGCTCACAGTCAATCACACCGATTAAGTGGTCGTCATACTCAAGTGGTACACAAAGCTCTGACATCGCTGGACGTAAATCTGCAATGTACATAGGGTGAGAGGCGACGTTTCCAGAAATAAAGGGCTCTCTAGTCGTTGCGACTTGCCCGGTAATACCTGAACCAATTTTTATCTTAGTTTGTTCAACACGATAATCCCCATTAGCATGGGAAACGCCCATACTGGCGGCAACTTCTAAATACTCTTGATAAGGATCAGCGAGATAGATAACACAATCGACAAACCCCAGTCGATTAACGACCTGTGTCGTAACGTATTCAAATAATTCGTCAAGTTTGGTTAGATGCAGCAGCGACGAAGAAAACTGGTTAATGATGCTAAGCTGCTCAGTTTTTGATTCTAATTTTTGGTTCTCAGACAGCATACATATTTCTCATGAAAAGATGCCACTAAGTTAACTTAAATTGTACATATTTACCAATATTGTGGAAAATGAAAGCGAGTTAAAAATAACTGACAAAGTGAAATAATTTGCGGTTGGCCTGAAAAACTTTACTAACACCCATGTGCAGCCTATGATCGGGCAAATTCAGCAGTGGAAGAGAGCAATGACGAGCAAACAAACGTTAACGATTACACGACCAGATGATTGGCATGTGCACCTACGTGATGGTGATGTCTTGGTTGACACGGTAAGAGATATTAGTCGCTACATGGGCCGCGCGATTATCATGCCAAACCTTGTACCACCAGCAACTTGCACAGAGACTGCTTTGGCTTATCGTGACCGCATTATGGCCGCTAATCCTCAAGGTAACTTTCAGCCTCTAATGGTGTTATATCTTACGGATAACACGACTCCTGAAGAAATCAAAAAAGCGAAAGCAACTGGCCATATTGTTGCTGCTAAATTATATCCAGCCGGTGCAACGACAAACTCAGCATCGGGTGTAACGGATATTGAAAATGTATATCCAGCGCTCGAAGCGATGCAAGAAGTTGGCATGTTGCTACTCGTGCACGGTGAAGTGACGGACTCTTCTATTGATATCTTTGATAGAGAAAAAGTATTCCTTGAGACAAAACTGTCCAAAGTCGTTGATAACTTCCCAACGTTAAAAATTGTACTCGAACATATCACAACAAAAGACGCAGTTGATTTTGTTAATCAAGCGCCTGACAACGTTGCTGCAACTATCACAGCTCATCATTTGCTTTATAACCGCAATCATATGTTGGCTGGTGGTATTCGTCCTCACTATTATTGCTTACCTATCTTAAAGCGTAATACGCATCAACAGGCGTTAATTGAAGCGGCGACAAGCGGAAGTAAAAAGTTCTTCTTGGGCACAGACTCAGCCCCTCATGCGAAAGATAAAAAAGAAGCCGCATGTGGCTGTGCCGGTGCGTACACTGCACATGCCGCAATTGAGCTTTACGCAGAGGCATTTGAAGATGTAAATGCGCTGGATAAGTTAGAAGGTTTTGCGAGTCACTTTGGTCCGGACTTTTATGACTTACCACGCAATACGGATACCATTACGCTGACTAAGTCTCCTTGGCAAGTGCCTGATACATACAAATTAGGTGAAGGAACGGTTGTGCCAATTAAAGCTGGGTCGACAATTGATTGGAAAGTTGAATAAGATTTAAACAAAATGTAATTAAATCTTCTTAATTCTAACTAAAAGGCGCCATTATGGCGCTTTTTTCGTAACAAAATTAAAATTCATAGAATACAATTTGTTTTTTATTAATTTTAATATAGTATTCAATATAAATATTAAAACTAAGCTTAATTGAGAGAGTATCAATGCGTGAGATCAAGTCTTTTATTAAAAATGCAAGCTACGGTGATTTGGAAAAAGCGTTAGAGCTTATTCAAAAAGCACTGGACGAGCAAAAGGAGCAACAGCAGGCTAAAGAAGAAGTATTGGCTATGCTGAAAGAAAAAGGACTTACGCTTGATGATTTAGTAGGCACTACGCCAGCTGACCGTCGTTCTAAAGTAAAAGCAAAATACCGAATTGAAAAAGACGGTGAAGTAATTGAGTGGACTGGCCGTGGTAAAACACCTAAAGTATTCCAAGGTGTTAACCTAGATGATTATCTAATCTAGCAATACTTTATTATGAAGGCTGTTCGGTATTGAACAGCTTTTTAAAATAGCATAAATAAAAGGCGTATCTTATGGATACGCCTTTTTTGACTTAATTATTTATATCCTGAGGTGCTTATTTACGTTTTAAGACCTTACCAACAAGAAGCGGTACAAAATACGCTGAATCACTTTCGCAAATCAAGCGAGTCAGCCGTTATTGTATTACCTACAGGGGCCGGAAAGAGTCTAGTGATTGCGGAGCTTGCACGGCTTGCGAAACACAAAATATTAGTATTGACTCATGTTAAGGAGCTCGTAGAACAAAATGCACAAAAATATAAAAGCTATGGGTTACAAGCGAGTATTTTTTCTGCTGGATTAAAAGAAAAGTCGTTACAGCACCAAGTGACTTTTGCCAGCGTGCAGTCATTGTCTCGAAACTTATCACAACTCAATCAATTTTATTCATTAGTTATCATTGACGAATGTCACCGAGTGAGTGGGGAAGATAATAGTCAGTATCAGCAAATTTTAAACCAGCTGGCTCAGTTTAATCCTGAACTAAAGTTACTGGGCTTAACAGCAACCCCTTATCGTTTGGGGATGGGGTGGATATATCATAAACATTATCACGGTTTTGTTAGAGGAAAAGCTGATTCACCATTTAAGCAGTGTATTTACGAATTACCACTTAGATATATGATAAAAAATTCGTATCTGACGCCGCCTAATAAAATTGATCCTGCCGTTGAGAATTATGATTTTTCTAGTTTAAGTACAGATTCGTTTGGGCGTTATTCAGAATCTGATATGAATACATTATTACAAGCACAAACTCGTGCAACAAAGAGCATTATCACTCATTTACTGGCGCTCAGTGAAAATAGGGCGGGAGTAATGATTTTTGCCGCGACGGTTATGCATGCAAAAGAAATTCTCGGCTATTTACCCACGCAATATAGTGCGCTTATCACGGGTGAAACCAAATCTGCCGAGAGAGATGCACTTATCATCCAGTTCAAAAATAGAGAAATTAAGTATTTAGTGAATGTTTCTGTGCTGACTACTGGGTTTGACGCGCCCCATGTTGATGTAATCGCTATTTTGAGACCCACGGAGTCCGTGAGCCTCTATCAGCAGATTGTAGGCAGAGGACTTAGGTTAGACGAAAACAAAGAAGATTGCTTTGTCATTGATTATGCAGGCAACGACTTTGACTTATTTGCACCTGAAGTGGGAAGTAAAAAGCCAAATTCAGACAATGAGCCCGTACAGGTGCTGTGTCCTGGTTGTGGTTTTGCCAATATTTTCTGGGGCAAGGTAGACGAGCAAAGCAAGCTTATTGAGCATTTTGGTAGGCGCTGTCAGGGATTGCTTGAAGACGATGAAGGTCACTCGCAGCAATGTGATTATCGTTTTAAGTATAAAGAATGTGAGCAATGCGGTGCAGAAAATGATATTGCTGCAAGGCAATGCCATCAGTGCGGCGCAATAATGGCCGACCCAGATGATAAATTGCGTGCCGCACTGAATTTAAAACATGCAATGGTACTACGCTGCAGCGGACTCTGTGGCGAAGTGCTTAGTGGTAATAAGTTAAAAATTACTTACTTTGACGAGGATGGGGTAAGTTGCAGTGAAGTCTATGACTTCTCTAATCAAAAGAGTCTATTTATATTCCACCAGCAATTTGCAAAGCGGCGAAAATCTACGTCGGCACCTGCAAAATGGCAGTCAGCTGAAGAAGTGATAGATACTGATTTGATTGCACCGGATTTCGTGATTGCTAAATTACACAAGAAGTTTGGTTGGCAGGTTTCTGAAAAGCTGTTTGATTATCAAGGAAGCTACAGAAAGGCTGACAAAAGTTAGCCTTTCTGTGGCGGTTTATTCTTCCGAGGCCATTAAGCCCCAGCCATCACCATATCCTTCATAACCATTGGCTATGCTTTCAAGGTATTGCTCCGTTTGACTCAGTAGCTCGTGCATCGGGACCATAGTCACCGTGGTGATCACTTCCCAAACGCCTGTGTCAGGACATTGTTGTAACTGGGTTTTCGGTGCTAATTCGTCTTTCTCAATCGCGCCAATGAAACGCTTAGCATCATCAGCTTGCTCGAAAAGAATATAAAAATCGATATTCTGCATTTGCGTCAGATCAACGCCAGCAGCGGCAATCTCAGCTAGAAGCTCACCGTTATCATCATTTGGGAATTGCATAATTTCACTCTGCAGGTTCAATTGCTGCTATTGTCCGTCATCTGCAAGAAAATAAAAAGGATGAATGTAAATAAATGTGCGATAAAACCCACTGCGTTACAACAAAATACACCCTATGTTCAGCTTAAGCTCAGTAAAATTGCACTTTCTCTGAAAAGTCGTTTTACAGTATCCATTTTCACAAGCACAATGGCGTTATCGATGCCCATAAGTCGCGATATTTAGGTCGTTTTATTTTAATGAAGCCGTATTTCTCTTGTTTAACACTAGCGCTTTTTTTGTGCTGCTTTTTCTCGTTTAACGCAGGTGCTGAGTCTCGTCCTGCATCAGTAAAAATCTCCAACATTGAAGTCAAAGTCGAAAACGGCGATGTAGAAGACAACATCACTGGTTTTTTAAAATCTTACAAAGGTAAGCCAAAAATTCCTCGGGTGATGAAAGAGGTGCGTGCGGACATACGTCGCGCTCTGCACGCTTTAGGCTATTATCATTTTGATATTCAACTCAGTGGAGAAGGGCAAAACGTCATAGCCGAAGTCAAACTTGAAGCACCACTGAAATGGAAAGATATTAATATTGAGCTTGTGGGTGCGGGTAGGGACAATGCGGATTTAGTTTCGCTTATCAAAGATGTACCGATCCAAGTTGGCAAGCAAGTCAATCATAGTGATTATCAGGCAACGAAAAGCCGCTTTGAAAGCGAGCTACTAGAACTTGGATATTTTGATTATCAATGGCAAGAGTCCAAATTGCTTGTTCACAAAGCGAATCGCTATGCTGGCGTGCGACTGCTGCTCAACACTGGTAAACGTTATCAATTTGGTGACCTTGCTATTGAGGGAAACACTAAAGCGGCTAACTATATACGTTCGCTAAGCCCATTTTCGAAAGGACAGCCGTTTGAAGCGAGCCTCTTGTCTGATTTTAATCTGTCTTTAAATGCCACCCCTTATTTTAGTGCGATAAAGGTTTATCCGCTGTTAAAGGACCGGACGAGCGATCAGATCCCAGTTCGAGTGAGTGTTGAAGACAAACCCGCAAATAGCTTTGAAGTGGGTGCTGGCTACAGTGATGATGTGGGTGCAAAAACCCGTTTTAAGTGGACTAAACCCTGGATCACCGAGGATGGCCATTCCTTTGAGTCCAATCTGAGGCTATCGCAAAAGCAACAAGATATCACTGCCAGTTATACCATTCCAGTAGACAATCCTAACGACGATTTGTGGCGTGTGTTAGGCGGCTATAAAGTGCAGGATGAAGTAACGGAAGGGATCAACAGTAGGATTTGGAACGTACAGGTACAGCGACAATGGCTAACGGATGATGAGTGGGTGAGAACGGCGTTTTTGAAACGTGAACATGAAACCACAGAACAGTTAGGCGAAAAACAACGCACGGAAATGTTGATCCCAGGCATTAGCTACTTAAAGAAAGAAAGTAAAGGTGGCGCGCTACCTTACTGGGGGAATGAGCGCCTGATCTCCATTGAAGCCGCAGCAGATTCGGTACTATCGTCTGCAAATATGTTGAAAGTGAGATGGAACAATGAATGGCTAAGAAGCTTTGAAACCAAGCACTTGTTTTTTGGTCGCTTAGACTTAGGGGCGATCGTGACAAAGGATATTGACCAAATTCCGTTTACCCATCGTTTCCTTGCAGGGGGAGATCAAAGTATCCGTGGTTTTGCCTATGAATCTATCGGTCCTCGCGATGACGAAGGGCGCATACTTGGCGGCAGATATTTAGCCACAGGCACAGTGGAATATAACTATCAATTCCACCCAAGTTGGCGAGCCGCTTTGTTTGTTGATGCGGGTACTGCAACGAACGATTTCTCGGACGCTTGGGAAGTTGGAGCCGGGTTTGGTTTTCGTTATTTGACCCCCGTTGGTCCAATCCGACTCGATCATGCTTGGGGGCTGACCAAAGAAAGTAAAAGCACCCGTCTCAGTATTGTTATAGGACCTGAAATCTAATGCAGTTCAGAAGCTTAAGAATCAAAATCATTACTGCCATTATTAGCCTATTTTTACTTTTGGTTTGTTTATGTTTTACCTTGCCGGGGCAACAGTTGCTGGTTTGGGTAGCGAATAAAACGGTTTCAGGGTTAGCAATCGATAGCTTAGACAAGCGCTTATTATCTGGCGCCAATCTTACGTTGCGTTATCACAATGACGATATCGATATTCGCCTTAGAGACACCAAAGTTACTGTTGAGTGGTTGACTTGTGCCAGCGTTTGCATTGCGCTAGACGCAAAAGAGATAGCGATTGTACAAAAGCAGAAAAGTGTCAGCGAAGCGGAAACTACTGAAAGTAGCCAAGTTGAGTTACCACTGCCAATTGCAATAAAACGTGCGCAAGTTCAGCAATTTTCGTTGGAAACGCCGGAGATTACTGTGCGATTGCAAGGCTTAGACACGCAGCTTTCAGGTTCTGGCTCACATTTTAATGTCCCTTTTTTGCTGTTAGACAGTGTAAAGTTGACCACAAAGGCAACCGATCAGCCCGTGCCTGCAAAATCGCCAGCACCACTTAATACATTAGCGCCACTCCAAATACCTAAGATAGACCTGCCGCTAACCGCTGAGCTCGGCGAGTTAAAGATTAACAACCTCGCGATAGATGAGCAGACGCTTGAGAATATCAAGCTTTCTCAAGTTGTAGTGGCTGAAAATGTGGACGTGGAGCAGGTTCAGCTTAACTATCAAGAATGGTTTATATCAGCGGCGGCAGAAGTCTTGCTTAACGACTGGACTGTTGATCTTAGGTCAACCTTGAGTGCGCCACAGGGGTTAGCCAGTTTAACACTGGCGGGTCGCCCTCACGATCTCACGCTTACTTTGAATAGTGAGGGAATGGCGTTTGCAAAACTGCAAGCCCATGCGGATTTAACAGCGACAAACTGGCCTTTTGAGTTACAGGGTCAAATAGATAAGTTAGTCATTCCGTCAGGGTCCACAACTTTAAAAGGTGCAACACTCGGCTTGAGCGGAGATGCCTCAAAATACAATTTATCAGGCTCAATCGCTGTTAATACAGTGCAGTTTGGTGATGTCACCGCGACACTTGAAGGGCAAGGTGGACTACAAGCGTTTACACTTGCTAAAGCAAAGCTTCAGCTTGAAAAAGCGCAAGCGCAAATAGCAGGACAAGTGAACTGGTCGCAAGGCGTGAAGGGCAAAGTGAACGGGGACTTTTCTCAGCTACCAATTGATAAACTGCTAGGACTAGTGCAATACGATGCAGGCCTGACGGAAAACGATATGCTGGCAGGGCAATTCGCGCTCGATTTTGTGAGCCAAGGTGAACAGTGGCAAGTTAATGTTGAGCGCTTTAAGCTCGATGGTAAAGTAGCTGGTGCCCCGCTTAATGCGGACGTTAAGGTCGTTGTGGATGAGAGCCTGTTAGGTGAGTTTAGCCATGCACGCCTGAATTATGGCAAAAATAGCCTGACGGTAAGCGGTGAGCTTGGTCAGCAGTTAGATCTCGATATTGACTTTCAGTTTGAGCAGGCGGCAAATACGCTTATTCCAGCCGACTTAAAGGGCAGTGGTGAAATCTTTGTTCAGGGTGACCACCTCAAGCCGAGGATTCAGACCGATATTAAGTTTGACTCTGTGCGCTACCAAAATATAGCACTACATGGTTTAACTACGAAAGGCACGGTTGATATTGCCAATGAAGTGACTGGGCAAATTAAACTGGCACTAGACCGTTTGATTGTTGACTCTGAAATGGTTGAAGACATTCGTTTAGCTGTGAAAGGCAACCAGCAGCAACATAACGCGACATTGGATATTCGTGATAAGCGAGTGGTCGCAAGCTTTGAAGTCAATGGCAAGATGCAGCAGTCAACTTGGCAGGGAGAATTGTCGTCTGGAGAGGTAACTTCTCAAGGGCAAACGATAGCATTGCAAAGTCCTGCCGCAATCGTGATCAGTGATGTCAGACAGCGCATTGCAAAGCAGTGTTGGCAGATGGATGATACTGATTTGTGTTTTGCAGCCGAGCAAAAGGGCACACAAGGGCAAGCCGATGTTAAATTGGAGAAGTTGGCACTGGCTAAACTACAAACTTGGTTGCCAGCAGAGCTAAAAATAACAGGTGAAACTCAGGCCGTGGCTAAACTTGCGTGGCAAAATGGCCAAGTAACGCGAGCCGATGGCGAGCTGAACATTGTTGATGCCGGCATTACGACTCATGGGCAAACATTTTCAATTTCTGAATTTAAAGCGCTATTAAAAACCAATAACAAGCAAATCCACGCTGATTGGCGCATGACCTCCGATACCTTAGGTAAGTTCAGTGGTGATACGCGTGTGCCGCTAGATAAACACTCTCCCCAATTAGCTGGTAACGTAAAAATAGAGTCAATTGAGCTGGCTAAGTTGTCAGCGCTACTAAACCGAGTAACGGAACAAAGCTTTGAGCTGCAAGGGGAAGTGTTAGGGGGTATAAATATCTCCGGTAGTCTCGCAGCCCCAGAGGTGAACGGTAAACTAACTGCTCAGCGCTTATTTATGTCTTCTGACTCTTTGCCTGTGGAAATCGATAAAGGTCACATCAATCTTGATTTTAATACCACTTCTGCTCAGCTAGAGGCTGAGTTAACTGCAGCAAAAGGCGGCAAGGTGGCACTCACTGGCGAAGCCTATTGGTCGCCCGAGCTCTCTGCTGAAGTCAAAATAAAGGGCGAAAATATTTATGTGCAACCAGACTCACAGATTGAACTAACCGCAAGCCCAGATTTAACACTTGCCTATAAAGATAAGATTGCGCGAGTACTTGGAGAAATTGTGGTGCCGTTTGGCCGAGTAAACATTGAATCTCTGCCTGAGGGAGTCACCTCGCCAAGCGATGATGAAGTCATTGTTGATGCTAAGGTGCAAAAGCAGATGTCGGTGCCAGTTCAACATGAAATAGATTTAAAACTGACCGTTAAAGATAATTTTAGGGTGAAAGCGCTTGGGCTAGATAGCTTTGTTACCGGTGCAATCGAAATTGATAAGCAAGCTGAGTCGCCAATGCTGGCAACGGGAGAGTTGCAATTGCGAGAGGGGAAATACCGTGCATTTGGCCAAGACTTGTTGATCCGCACAGGGCAAATTGGCTTCAATGGTGCATTAGATAAACCATATTTGAACATTCGAGCTATTCGTAATCCAGCGACAACCGCCAATGATGTAATAGCGGGTGTTGAGCTCACTGGCAATATTGCTAAGCCGCGTTTGACTGTGTTTTCAGAGCCAGCAATGGACCAAGCCAAGGCTCTGTCATACCTACTTAACGGGCAGCCTTTAGGGGAGTCAGAAACCTCTAACAATGCGCTACTCACGCAGTTTTTACTCTCACAGGGAATTGACCGCAGTGAAGGATTCTTTAGTAAGGCGGGGGAATCGCTTGGACTTTCGGATGTTAACCTATCAGCAAAAGGCAGTGGTGACGATACACAAGTTGAGGTGTCAGGTTACATCACCCCCAATGTTCAAGTCAGTTATCGGGTTGGGGTATTTGAGTCTATTAATGAAATTGCGCTGCGCTATCGTGTTTTTTCGAAGTTTTATGTTGAAGCCACGAGCGGTTTGTACAACAGTATAGACTTCTTATACAAATTTGATTGGGATGACAAATGAAACTGCTCTGGCTCGCTCTAGGTTTTGTGATATTTCCTCTCAAAGCACAAGAAACAACGGAAATTAGAATCAGCGCTGGTGCCGATCCGTACATTATAGAGTTGCTTACTTTGAGTTTGTCATACCAGATAGAGTCAGCGAGGCTCGTATCAGTGAGAAGTATTCCTTCTCAAGACAGAGCGGTGCGCCTACTTGGAGAAAAAGGGGGGCTGGATGTCAGTTGGTTAGTGACTAACTCACAGCGCGAAAAGGCCGCGAGCGCAATTCGCATTCCCCTAGTGAAAGGGATTTTGGGTTATCGCATTCCTTTAGTGCACAAACATAATCAAGCCTTACTGAGTGGAGTGCGCTACATTGGCGACTTGCGCAGAGTTACTTTTGGTTTACGCAGAGATTGGCCTGACCATCAGATTTTTGAGCGTAATGGCCTCAGTGTGACTTCTTTCTCACAAGAAGACAGTGGCTACGACATGTTGTTGAAAAAACGTTTTGATGTGCTACCAAGCGATTTAGTGAGTATTGAAGCTGCCCTGAGTGACACGGACTTGGTTGCAGATCAGCATGTGGTGTTTTACTACCCTTCGGCGGTATACTTTTTTGTTTCTCACGACAACCCGTTGCTCCATAGCCAAATTGAGAAAGGCCTCAAAAGCGCACTACAAGATGGCCGATTTGAGGCGTTATTCTTAAAACACTTTTCCGCTCGTCTTGAAAAGCTAGATCTTAAAAACAAAACAGTCATAGAATTAGACAATCCAAACCTGCCACCCAGTGCGCCGTTGGAGGTGCCATTTTATTGGTATAAACAAGGAAAATAAGAATGAAAAAAACCTTACTACTTATTGCGCTTGCCATAAGTACATCCCCTGTCTTAGCAAAACCTGATACAAAGTCACCATCGGAAGTCGTTGCTGAGGCCAAAAGCAGCGACTGGCAGCAGTTGGACCCTGAAAATATTCTTAAAATAGAACTACAAACAGGGCCGGTCTATATCGCGCTTAACCCTGAACTTGCGCCCAATCATGTGGCAAATATTAAAGCGTTAGCGCGAGAAGGATTTTACACTAATTTGAGTATGTATCGGTTTGTGGAAAACTTTGTGGCCCAAGGCGGCGATATGTCGGACAAGAAAATGCCACAAAAAGGAAAAAAAGCGATTGCCGCCGAGTTTTTTCATAGCACAGAATCAACCTTGAAGATCACACCGCTAGATGCTGTGGACGGCTACGCGCCACGTACCGGGTTTTTAAATGGTTTTGCCGTAGGACAAAATGAAGCTGGAACCAAAACTTGGATGACGCACTGCGTTGGTTCGTTTGCCATGGCTAGAACTAACGATACTAACAGTGGTGGTACTGAGTTTTACATCACGTTGACGCCGCAGCGATATCTAGACAAAAACACTACCGTGTTTGGACAGTTGTTATCGGGAATGGAGCATGTTCAGCACCTAGATCGCAAACCTGTTGCTGGACAAGCGTTCAATGTTATCAAAGGGGTCACGGTACTTGCTGATGTAAAAGGTGCGCCTTCGTTTAAAAGACTGAAGACAAATACGCCGATTTTTGAGTCGCTAATTGCTGCGCGTAAAAATAGAGCGGGAGATTGGTTTATTGATACACCAAATCACACCGACATATGTTCGGTCCCCGTCCCAGTTGAAATGGAAGACGTGACAGGGGAATAAATAACCTGAGCTGCGGATAATTAATGCCTTTCTAGCAGCTAGTTTTAGCGCTAACTGCGTTGAATTCACTTCCAATAGCCAGCTATTGGTGCGTAAATTCGCCTTGTTTTCCCTAAAACTCTCTGGCTAGACAAGGAAAAAACTAAGTTTTGCTTTAGCAACAATGAGTTGGAACATTCCTTATCCAAACCTCAGGTTAAATAGCAATACTTAGATGTGATAAAAAGCCAAGCCATGTGAGAACATGGCTTTTTTACGTTTTACTGTCGGTTAGTTCTTACCGTATACGGAGTTTGATCTTGTTCACTCGAACGATATGGATTGATATCTAACCCGCCGCGGCGAGTATAGCGCGCATAAACCGATAATTTTTCAGGGTTAAAGGTGCGCCAAAGCTCACAGTAAATGCGTTCCACACATTGCTCATGGAACTCGTTGTGATCACGGAATGAGATCAGGTACTTAAGCAGCGCTTCTCGGTCGATTTGCTTACCACGGTAACTTATCACCACGCTTGCCCAGTCTGGCTGTGAGGTGATCAAGCAATTTGACTTGAGTAAGTGGCTGTGAAGCGTCTCATCAACCACATCCTCAGAGGCAAGTTGTAGTAAGTCACTATTTGGTGTGTAGCTATCAACTTCAATATCCAGCTCGTCGATACACTCACCAGGGAGGCGCGAGAAAGGAATACAATCGAATTCGTCTGCGCCAAATAATGTCACGCTAACTTGGCTATTTGATGCCGTAGAAAGATCCGCAGCTAGCGTTTGGCGCACGGTTTCCATCGTATCAAAGCGACTTTGGTTAAAGCTATTCAAGTAAAGTTTGAACGATTTTGACTCAATGATATGTGAGCTTTGGCAAGGAAACACAAAAGTGGCAACCGCAACTTGAGGTTTACCTTTGTTATTGAGCCAAGACAATTCGTAGCCTGTCCAGGTATCTTCACCTTTAAATGGTAAAGCGGACTCATCAACATTGATTTGGTCACGATTAAGTTTACGTGCAATGGGGTGCAGCAGGCTTGGAGTATAAACACTGGCGTATCCTGTGGTTTTACCAAGCACAGAAGATTGCAGCTCTGGCGAGTTACTGTAGTCTGTCATGTTAATTCAAATCTCGTTACAATGCGGTCATTATAACGAATGTTCACCTCGGGATTAATAGCAATTTGCTTAATTGCACGAAACAAGTATTCAGCCCACAGTGAGAAAAATAAAGAGAGCTTTATATATGACTCAGCCCGTAAATATGGCGCGCTTGCATCAAGCCTATGTAGATTATCATCAACAGACCTTTAAAGGTTTACCGAGCACCGAGCATGATGAAAGTTGGCCAAGCCCATGTGAGCAGGGTGAACCGAACAAGCTTAACGAGATAAAATGGCTAGCGGTAGAGCGCTCACCAGCGGGACATTTAAATGATTTAGCCAAAGCGTTGGAAACGCAATTTCCTGAGGGATTGAACGGACTGTATGGTGACTTCTTCGCTGGTAATATCGTGGCATTCATAGAGGGTAAGCAAATTGAGCTACTGCAAGTATGGAACGAAGATGACTTCGAGCGCTTGCAGCAAAATATCACCGGCCATATTTTAATGAAGCGCAGGCTCAAACAACCTGAAACCGTGTTTATTGGCTTAACAGAAGCAGATGACTTATTGGTGTCGGTCGATATCGCTACGGGTCAAGTTGGGTTAGAGTTTGTCGGTAAGAAGCAGCACCATGTTTTGGCTGATTCTATCGCAGAGTTTGTGGAAAAACTGACAGTCAACTACCCAATATAGCTAATTGATATAAAGGAGCTTGCGCTCCTTATTGAAAGTCCCACGAAATATTCGAGACCAATTGGCAAGTTTCACAGCGAAAGTCGAAAAGGCCGAACCAAGGCTCTTCAAGTAACCAGTCTCCCTGGCAGCTTGGGCATTTTCTTGCTTTTTCTGCGGCGAGGTTTTCGCCGCCAACACGATACAGATAATAGTAAACCGGTTTTTTCGTGAGATAGCGAATACGTTTGCTCAAATCCATGCCGCGTCTAAACAAATCGCTACCCGTGCTGGAAATTTCTTCCAATGCAGCAAATTCGCAGCGAGTTGCGCCATTGATCTGTATTTGATCGCAGGCTTGCCAATCTTCTTTCCATTTGATCAGTGCTTTGTAATCACCGTTGGCAATAGCTGGGATTTTATATAAAGGTACTGGTAAAAAGTCGTCGCCACAATACAGTGGACTACAAGTGTGTACGTATGTGGTGTAGAGAATGTAGCTTGACGGTTCATGACAGGCATCAGCGCTGTTGGCATGTATATCTTGCCCAAAAACTTTGACCTTAGGTGCAAGCAAGCCTGATTGCTGTAGCTGGTCAATTGCAAACTTCACAAAAGGACTATGGTTTAATGGATGCAAAGCGTCTTCTTCTGGACACATCACACGAGTAACGAAATAGCCATCTTTAAGTACAGTTGGAAATTCGTCACCAATGATTTGACCATTAAAGCGAAGCGCATTGACCACACGGTTAATGGCCTGCTCGGCAGCATCTAAGGTGGTTTCCTCATAGCAATCAAAAGTTAAGTCGACAACAAACACTACGACTTCTCCAATAAGGCAATGAGCTTATCAAGCTTAGCTTCAATTCTATCTAATTGGCTTTGTGAACTTGCTTTGACGACCTCTTCAACCTCTTGAAAGTGATCAATACAGGTAGGGTCTTGTTTGTACGCAGCAATGCCTGAGATGACGTCTGGCATTGCGACGCTTTGAGTTAATTTGCTTTTTGTTAGCGCGACGGTTGGAGTCTTTCCACTATCGACTAATTTTTTGATAGCTCTGGCAACAGCAGGGTGCATAGAGGTTCCTAAACGCCTAAATCATAGGAGTGGATCATAGCACCAAGTTACGCAAGGAGCGATTGCTTTAGCTATCTTAACATCGCATCTAGTTCGTCAATGATTTCACTCCAATCGGCGTCCTCTTTCAGTGATTCTTCAATAAAGTGACGCTGTCCTTCATTCCAAAATGGTGCTTGGCTTAACAGCATATCGTCAGGAAGGCGGTGTTGTTTGACAAACCCTTCAATCGCCTTGGGATTGTTGTCGAGCCCAAGTTGGGCAAATAAAGTACTCATAGTGTGGCGACTAGTATCCATTTCGTTCTCCCTCGTTTGCTTGAATTTTACTCACTAACTATAGTAAAGGTGGTTGTAAAACCTTTAGCAAGTCATCATCGATAAAAACCATAATGACTAATGCGATGATAAATATACCTGTCCACGACTGAATAAATTGTGACTTGTATCAATATCTATCACTAGCGAGTAGCCGTACATTATTAAAGTACACAGAAAAATTCTGAGGTTTTGATATTAAGTAGTATTTCGGCATGATTATCAGAAGCTTGGGGCAATAACAATAAGGAACCGTGATGTCAGTAGAAACTTCTCAACATGAATTAATCGTTAGATATTTAAATCCAGAAGATATCAATGTAGCCGCGAGTGTGTTGTATCAGGCTTACCACGATGATCCGCTACTCAAGCAGGTATTGGAGGCAAAACAAGAAGCAATTTTTGAAAAAAAACTCAGAGCCTTAATACGAGAAGAGTTGTCGGCATTTGGCCAAACGGGTCAGCCTATGGTGGGGTTATATCATCAAGATAGATTGGTCGCGGTAGCATGCGTTATTGCGAATGGCGATGAATTGGACGCAAATCGGCAGTGGCATTGGCGATTACGACTCATGATGAGTGCGGGATATTTGCAAACGCAGCAGCTTATTGATAAAGAAAAGTCGATTAGACAAGCGTTGCAAACGCAGGAGCCGTGTCACTTTTTATCCCTAATTGCCGTTGACCCACATGTTCAAGGGCTTGGCTATGGTCACTATTTACTCACCGCGCTGGATGATTTAATTGCACAAAGTGAAGAAACGAAAGGGATGGCAGTATTTATTACTAAGCCAGAACACGCGCAGTTTTTTGCGGGTCACGGTTACCAAATTTTACAAAAGATGGCGTTTAGCTCAGTAGAAGGCACATTGTTATTTAAGAGCAAATAGCAACAATGGAAATTACCCTGTGAGATATCTCCTACGAGAATGTGGGTTAAGGCGCTTTGTAGTACCGAATTTGCAGTGTTATTTTTACTTATCTTTTTGTTTTTAAATGAATTCTTTTACTTTTCTTTTAAATGACAGCAAAAAGATTGTTCCTAGCTATCTAACAAAAATACTCAATCCCCGTAAACTTAACAATGTAAGGAAACACAAGAGCAGGAGCTCAGCGTCAAAGGATAAGGAATTTGACAACAAGAGAAGGATGTATTGCATAAGGCAAGGAAGATCAGGAACTCGAGGAAGCGAGTGTGAAGCGGAGCTTCACTAGGGATAAGGAGACACATGGAGTGTCAAGGAGCGCGGGAAGCGTAGTGGAGCAAGGAAGAGTAAATAGGGATGAGCAAGGCTCTAGGATGAAGGAGCGCAATCTGGATGATTGCGAAGTGGATGGGTTACACTGGACGTAACAATGTATAGGGAGCACATAGGGAATATGTGAAGCGGAGCCAAGATGGCATAGGAGCGCGGGAAGCGAAGTGGAGGCCAAGGGGGCTAAAATGGAGATGCACTGGAAGTGCTAATGGATGACACAAGGATGGGATTCGGGTAGGTCGGAGTACATACCCGTTCAGGGGAAGAAGAATTGGCGGATTGCTTTTGGGTTGTAAAGCAGAGGGATTGGATACCTCTTGGGATAATCGTCAGGATTGAGGCGCAGCAGACAGGCTAGCGCCTTAGTTTTTTGTGGCCATTGTAAATTTGATATTTATTTTCCTAGTAACTTAGTTGAAGTTTTCAAAACTTTCCGCTTGCAGTTTCATTGTTACCTTTCGATCTCATTGCTAGATTATTTCACTCTCATTTTAGTCTTATTTTTTAGTGCACGGTGTTGGCGTAATAGCTAAGGAAAAAGAAATGGAATGGTATTTAACAGTATTAAAAAGATATTCCGATTTTAGTGGACGTTCAAGACGCAAAGAATATTGGATGTTTATCTTGATAAATGCGTTGATAGGCTTTTCAATTGGGATTGTCGACGGGCTTTTCGGAACCCTGATTTTGACAGGTATCTATTATTTGACAGTTCTAGTACCGACGGTTGCCGTATCTATTCGTCGTCTTCACGATACTGGACGCTCGGGCTGGTGGCTGCTTGTGAGCTTTGTGCCTATTGTCGGTTTATTAGTGATGATATATTTCACCACCATGGATAGTGAGGTTGGTGAAAACGACTACGGACCAAGCGTCAAAGGATATTTTTAAAATAGTCGTACTATAAATTCAGAGCAGGCACTTGTATTCATATGAATTTAAGTGCCTACTTTCGCACTTACCGAATTAACTTGCGATTTTATAAGCGGGCAATTCTTTTTTGACTAATCGTTCATTTTCTAAGTAAAGCTTACCTTGATAGGCTGACTCGCCATCTGAACTAAACTCAAACATAAATTGGCTTTTTATTCCAAGCTTACCGTCTTTTAATACCCCGAAACGGCGCTTAATACAGGCAACACTTAACAGTTGCACTTGCAAACTTTCAGCTTGATGCTCTGCATGCCTATTTGCTGCTTCTGCGATCTGGCGACTATACCAAAATAGCGCGATACCAGATGATACGATGATAAAAAGCCAAAGCGTTGTCATTTAAGAAAATAACCTTCCAATTGCACGAGACAGAGTTTCACTGCGATTTTCTGCTCTAATAATCCCTAAAACATGTGGGCGTAACATAGGTATTGCAACTAAGTCTGCGAAAATACTACTGAAAAGTCCATCGATTTGATTATTCTCAGCGGCTTTTTCCATATAGGAAAAGAGTCTTTGCTGGTCAGTTAGAGTCTCCCAAGCACGCCCTGCAATAGTGAGTAAGCAATCTGCATCTGATCCCAATTCGGATGCTAAAATGGTGTCTACTGCTTGTGCGATGAGACCAAGCGCGTGACTTCCCGACATCGCACGCAAGTTGGTGACTGCGGCGTCCTTATCTTGCTGTTGGCATGCATGGGTTAAAGCGGCTAAAAAGTCTTCGGTTTGTGATGTTGAGATGGTAACGTGCTCAAGCATTGCGGCTAATGGGGTCTTAACTTCTGCAGGCAAAACTGACCACGCCTGTTGCAGGTTGTTCGCGTTATGACCGTGGTCTAGACGAAGGGCAAAGTCTGCAATACCTTGTAGCGCTATTTCTTGCCAGCGTTCGAATCCAAGTTTGCCAGAAAAGTAGAGTTCGGCGTGCTCGTAATATTGAGAAGCTGGGCGATTAAGCTCACGCTTTAATAGCGCATTGAATGCAGCGAGTTTGTTCGCATTTGGCGTGAAGACATAAGGGTTGTTATCAAGTTTCCCTTGAGCGGCTTCACCCGTGAGTTGTGTACCTAATGCTTCGAGCACCATGGAGGCAAAGTGGTCTCGACTGGCGATAATGAGCTTGCTTTGCTCATCCAGTGGAAACTTTAAAAACCAAACATAAGGATCAACTGTCGCCTCATTATCCCAAAATTGAATTGCCATGATGGCATGACCACCAAGTGGATACGGATAAGGGACTTGAGTATTCTCAATTTGCGCAAACTGCTTCTTATCTATTTTTGTGATACGTCGACCCAGATCATAGACTCGCCACTGCGTACCGGCGTTTGTTAGTAATTCACCTAAAGTTGAAATTTGCGCTGTCATGAATGCTCTATATGTTACTTATATTTTCAATAGCGGCAATTATAGCTACTTTTAGGTGCGCTGATAAGCCTAGGAAAAAGGTGTACTTGAGAGAATTGGCTAGCTCCTAAATAATGCAAATTGCTATAATGTAAAAAATTGAGAAAGAGACAGAACCGATGAATTCGGAATTATTGATTCAATTAGATGAACTTGAGACTTGTTTAAAAGCAACTGGTCTTTGGCAAGACGAGCCAATTTCGGCTAAGGCACTTACCTCTACGGAGCCATTTTGCTGCGATACCATGACCTTCGCGCAGTGGTTGCAATTTGTATTCTTGGGCAAAATGCGAACAATGGTAGAAAGTGGTGAAGCATTACCGGAAAATATGGCGATTGCGCCAATGGCTGAAATGGTGCTGAGTGAGCACCTTTATTTTAATGCGGTTCATCAGTGCTTAAAAAACCTTGATAATACAATTGCAAAGAGCGCGTAATGCTTGAGATCTTATATCAAGATGCGCATTATGTTGCGATAAATAAGCCGTCAGGGTTATTGGTTCATCGCTCATTTTTGGATAAGCGAGAAACACAATTTGCGATGCAAATGCTGCGTGATCAACTCGGTCAACATGTTTTCCCCGTTCACCGTTTAGATAGACCGACGTCAGGCGTGCTGCTGTTTGCGCTAAGCTCTGAGGCCGCGCGAGACATGAATGAAGTCTTTATTAGCGGTCATATTCAAAAACGCTATTTAGCGCTTGTTCGCGGGTTTGCTCCTGAATCTAGATTCGTTGACAGACCACTCAAGGAAGAACTTGATAAAATCGCTGATAAGTTTGCCTGTCAGGATAAAGCTCCGCAGGAAGCGCAAACACAGATAAATTGTTTATTGCAGGGTAGCCTGCCAATTCCTTTTGGTAAGTATCCAAGTATCCGCTACTCATTGGTGGAGTGCTTTCCTAAAACGGGTAGAAAACACCAAATCAGGCGCCACCTCAACTATTTAGCACATCCGATTATTGGTGATGTCAATCACGGTGATAATAAACACAACCACTTTTTTGTCGATCATTTTGGTTTACGTCGGTTGATGTTATTTGCAACTAAATTGGAATTTGTACATCCTTATACCAACATGACGATTTCAATTACTGCGGATTTGGGAGAAGAAGCATTGGCTGTCTTCGCTCAGCTCGGCTGGTCAGACAACGAGAAGGATTATAAATAATGGCAAAAGTTTCCATTTTTGTGGGAAGTATGTACGGCAATGCTGAAAACTTGGCAAACGGCAGTGCTGAGTTTTTGAATAAATCGGGTCATGAGGCAAGTGTTATTGAACCTGCTTCCATCGTTGATGTAACGCAAGCTGAAAACATTTTATTTATTTCTTCCACTACCGGATCTGGTGATATTCCAGATAACTTGTTGCCTTTATTTTTGCAAATGCAAAGCGAATTTCCAATGCTAACGGGCAAAAAAGTAGCAGTCATCGCATTGGGAGATTCTAGTTATGGCGATACTTATTGTGGTGCTGGAAAGCAAATTGATGCCCTGATTGAAGAGCTGAACGCCACTCGAGCACAACCGCGCTTAGACATCGATGCCTGTGAATATTTTGAGCCTTGGGAGCCTGCTGAGCCTTGGCTTCAAGCATTGGCAAAAAACCTATAGGTTTTATCTTCTGTTCAAGCATTACCTTCCAATTTACGCGGCTTAATAGGCGCGTTTTTTATGCAAAGAAAGATGTTAGTTATCATTTTTGTAACATTCTGTATGTATATTTACATTTCCATTTCATTGTGTGACAGTAGTGTTGATTGTGTAAAAATCAATCACACTTAGAATTCATAAATAATGAAAAGGAAAAAATAATGATTAAACCAATTCTATTTGCTGTTTCTGCAATCTTTGCCACCGCTATGTCTGCCGACGCAACTGCATACGAGGAAATTTACCTTGAATGTTACAAAAATGGTGAGTTGTTATGGGCTGACTCGTTTACTGATTATCGGGATGCGGATAACGCATCGAGAATTTGCAGGAGGATTGGTGGTACGCCAATAATGTATTAACGATATCAGTTCTTTATGAAATTTTCTTTAATCAGTATTGAAGTCTAACCAAATTTTTGGGTTTAAATCAGCTGTAAGTAACATTGAAAAACTGTGTATTTAAACGATAGATAGTACTGTCATAATTTTTAAGGAAAAGTGAGTCAAAAGTGCTGCTTTAATATGTAAAAATCCAATATCATCACAGATATTGGATTTTTATTTTTAAACCCTATTTCTTAGTGCTAAACACGTTTAGTTTGAACTTTCAGTTTTAACTTTTGACCTGGCTGGAGATACTTCTGCCCAGTCAGGTTATTCCATTTGACGATTTCATTCACGCTAACGTTAAATTTAGTGGCGATACGTGCCAGTGAGTCGCCTTTACGCACTTTATAAGTGATTGTGCGCTCAGTGTTGACGAGTACGGTTTGAGCCGCTGCTTTTTCATCTTTAAAGACAGTAAGTTTTTGTCCAAGGCGCAAAACGGCATTGGTTTTTAACTTATTCCAGCTAGCTAATTGCTTAACGGTAACATCATATTCGCGGCTGATATCCCACAATGTATCGCCTGACTTTACCGTGTGGCTGAGCTTTTTCTTGGTTACTTTGTTGGCGGCAAGGCGCACTTCTGGTGGTAAATGCTCACTTTGCAATTCGCCATCACTTAGTGGCACCAATAGCTTCTGGCCAACACGGATCATATTGCCATCGATGCTATTAAGTGAGCGAATGGCGCCGATACTAGTATTAAATTTAGTCGCAACGACCGACAGGCTGTCTCCTTTTTGCACCGTATAATATTGCCAACGAAGCCTATCTTTTACTTCGGTTTTAGCTAATTTTTCTTGAAAAGCATCAACCTTTTCCATGGGTAATAATAGCTGGTGTGGGCCATCTGGATCGGTGGCCCAACGATTAAAACCTGGATTGAGGCGATAGAGTTCAGTTAAAGATATATCAGCCATTTCAGCGGCAAGTGCTAAATCAATTTGTGACCCTACCTCAACTATATCAACAACTTGGGCATTGATGATAGGTTGCCACGCGACCTTAAACTCATCTGAGCGTTTTAAGAGGTCGGATAAGGCAAGTAATTTAGGCACATACGCGGTGGTTTCACGAGGTAAATCGAGAGACCAAAAATCGGTAGGCAAATGCTTTTTACGATTTTTCCGGATTGCATTGAGCAATCGGCCTTCACCTGAGTTGTAAGCGGCAATTGCGTTTAACCAATCGCCCTCCAGCGTTTTATGGAGATAGGTGAGATAATCAAGTGCCGCTTGCGTTGATGCGATAATATCGCGACGACCGTCATACCACCAATTTTGTTTAAGGTTAAAGCGCTCACCAGTTTGTGGCATAAACTGCCAAATACCGGAAGCGGTGCGGTGTGAATAGCCAAATGGATCGAATGCGCTTTCCACAATAGGTAACAACGCGATTTCTACCGGCATATTGCGCTTTTTTACTTCTTCAACAATATAGTAGAGGTAAGGTTCTGCACGTTTTGCGATACGGTCTAAATAGGCTTGATGACGTTGATAGTAATTACGTTCGGCGACAACCGGTCTATTTTGTGGCACTTCGATAGATAACTGATAACGGATCCGCTCCCATACATCATCAAATACAGGCACAGCATCTTCATCTTCGTCTTGCCATGAGGTACTGAGTGTTTGAGAGATATCATAAGGGCTCGCGTGATCTAAGTTGGCCTGCTTCACTTGTTCAGTTGCAGTTTCCAATGGGGTTTCTTGTGTGATTTCACAACCACTTAATATTGCTGTTGATGCAATAATAAAGGCGAGCTTTTTCATAAATGCGTTCTTTTGCTTGGGGGTTCGGACAAAAACTCGGCAATATTACCGAGTTTGTACCAGCATTTAAAGCTTCTTTATTATTTTATTTCGACTTCCTAAAAATCGTTAGATATGCTTATTCTTGGCGGTATTGCAAAGAAAATGGATAATTTATTCAATACTTCCCATGTAAGTGCGCCAAAAAAGCGTCATTTTGGCGTTACATTAGGTCACTATTGAATATTTTAGAAGTTATCCTTCCATTTTCTCAGCGCACTAAAGCGAGCTTCTGGTGTATTTTCTGACGCGATAAATTGCGGTGGAACATGGGTGAGAATGGCTTCATTTGCGGCACGTACAAAAGGATTGATTGCTTTTTGCTGTTCAATTGTTGTCGGCACTGTACGCTCGTTATTGGCTCGTAATGACTTTGCTTGTTGGTGATACTGGGTTAGTGCTTGGTTAGTAGGCTCAACAGCCTCAGCAAAAGCAAGGTTCGCGAGCGTGTACTCGTGCGTGCAATACACTTTACATGTGTCAGGTAGGGTGAGTAGCTTTTCAAAGGAGTGCCACATTTGGCTTGGTGTTCCCTCAAAAAGTCTGCCGCAACCTGCGTTGAATAAGGTATCACCGGTAAAGGCCAGCTCATCATTTACATAACAGATATGGTCTAACGTATGTCCAGGGGTGGCAATAATGTTCAGCGTGGTATCAAAAAGTGTGATCTTATCGTGTTCACTAAGGCTATGAGTAATGCCTTTATATTTACCATTTTTAGGTCCGTACACTGTTAAGCTGGGAAAATGTGATAAAAGCGGGGCAATGCCATCAGTGTGATCCCAATGGTGATGGGTGACTAATATGCCTTGGAGTGTTAAATCAAACTTGGCGAGGTAATCTAAAACAGGTTGTTCGTCACCGGGGTCAACCACCCAACAGTTTGAACTTAGAGGGTCTTTTATCACCCAGATATAATTGTCATCAAATGCTTTGATTGCATCGACTTGCACCATAACGCAATGCTCTATAAAGTGATTAATAACACAAGTATAACGAGCTTAGTAAATGAAACCAGCGTTAAGTTTTTTACAAGGACCCAAACCCGATGAGTGGCAAGACTTTCCTCACGGTGAATATTTAAAAGTAGGGATCCAAAAACGACTGGATGAATGGCTACCAAGAATGTTTGGTTACCACATGCTAAAACTCGGCTGTTTGAGCGGCCAAATGAATACCTCTGCCAGCCCGATTAAGCATCAAGTTTGTGTTGCCCCACAGGGTAAACATGTTGGGGTATTTGCTGAAATTGACGAGCTACCTTTTTACGAAAACTCAGTCGATGCTTGTATTTTAAGCCAGTGCTTAGAATATCATTCTGATCCGCATCATATTCTACGCGAAGCCCATCGCACGCTTATTCCCGGTGGTTATATTGTGATCTCAGGTTTTAATCCGTTTAGTTTATGTGGTGTGGCGCAAATGCTTCCCTTTAGTAAAGAAAAATTACCTTGGTCAGGGCGCTTCTTTACTCCATCTCGGGTGAAGGATTGGCTAGATTTACTCGGGTTTGAGATTGTTGGTGACGAGCGCTTTATTTATGCGTCTTTAGCGCGAGGCTCGAGGCTTTCTCGTTTTGCGCCATGGCGCCGCTTTTGTCGTCATTACTTAAAGCCGATGGGAAGCGTGTATATGTTGGTGGCAAGAAAGCGGGTGATGCCGCTTACTCCGATCAAGCCCAAGTGGCATGTAAAGCCTAAGTGGACACCCGCTGTGAAAGGGGCTGGACTCAGGCAAACCTGCCAAGATAAAGAATAACGAGTATTATTACTTAAGATAAATCTTAAGGGAGCTGTTATTTGTTATTGAATGATCCCTTAGTTAGACGCTGGCTTCGTAGCCTTCATCTATAAGTAAGTTTGAACCTGAAGCCGCTTCACGCGCTAAATCATCAACAAGCTCATTGTATTTATTTCCAGCGTGGCCTTTTACCCAGCGCCATTGGATCGTGTGTCGGCTGGTGGCAGCGTCCAGTCTTTGCCATAAATCGACATTTTTTACCGGTTGTTTGGCTGCGGTTTTCCAATTGCGCTTTTTCCAATTTTCAAGCCAAGACTCAATGCCTTGCTTAACATATTGGCTGTCGGTATAGAGAATGATATCGCAGGGGCGCTTTAATGTTTCGAGTGCAACAATGGCTGCAAGCATTTCCATTCTATTATTGGTTGTGAGTTTATACCCTGCACTCATTTCTTTTTCATGTCCTTGATAGGAAAGGTAAACACCATAACCACCTGGACCTGGGTTGCCTAAACACGAGCCATCGGTATAAATCTCTACGGTTTTTTGCACTGAATTGCCTATTTTTATGTAAAATGTGCGAATAGGGCAAAATAATAGCAAAGTTAAGCGGGCAACGATATGCACACACGGCAAATAGTACTGGATACAGAAACCACAGGTATTGATCCTAAAGCAGGGCACAGGATCATTGAAATTGGTTGTGTTGAGCTGGTCAATCGCAGACTAACGGGGAATAACTTCCACGTATATATTAACCCTCAGCGCGACATTGAAGAAGAAGCCATTGATGTTCACGGTATCACCAACGAATTTTTACGTGATAAACCTTTTTTCCATCAAATTGCGCAAGAGTTTTTTGACTATATTAAAGGAGCTGAGCTTGTCATTCATAATGCGCCGTTTGACGTCGGCTTTATGGATCACGAGTTTGCTAAGTTAAACCAAGGCTTTCCTGCTACACATGACTATTGCCAAGTGCTAGATACTTTGGTGATGGCAAGGGATCTTCATCCGGGCCAGAAGAACAGCCTAGATGCGCTTTGCCGTCGCTACGATATCGATAACTCAAAGCGTACGCTGCACGGCGCTTTACTGGATTCCGAGATCCTTGCTGATGTTTACTTGTCGATGACGGGAGGCCAAAAAAAGCTGAATTTGGCGAATCAAAATAAAGGTGATCAGGCTAACTCAGCCGGTGGCATTATTCGTTTAGACAGCAATCGCCCTGCACTTAAAGTTTTACGTGCTTCTGCCGATGAAGAACAAGCACATACAGAACGTTTAGAGCTTGTAAACAAAGCTTGTGGACAAAGTCTGTGGCAACAATAATGAATATAATCGGTATCGTTGGGGTGGAGTAGACGCTTAATTAGGGACTTTATCCCAAAAAAGATCACTCAGGCCATCAACGCAATGTAAGGTTAATGCATGAATCTAAAACAGCTTATCTTGGGGTTTGTACTGCTAGTAAGTACGGTTGTTGGCGCTCAAACACCACAGATAACGATGTTGCAGCGGGACGGTAAGGTAAATGAAATCCCTCTTTTAGATAACCGTTTTCGCATTGATTATAATATTGAAGAGATCACTTTACTGTTTTTTCGTGCACCAGGCGCTCCCGCCGTGGTACTTGTGAAGCCTGATGGTAGTAAATATTATGCGACCAGTTCGCTAGATAATGATGCACTGCAATGGTACGACGAAGTCAGTTATGACTTGATCATTCTAAAGAACCCAACGCCAGGCCCTTGGCAAGTCATCGGACAGATCCAAAAAAGCAGCCGCATAATGGTGCTTGGTGACATTGAGCTCGAAGTTGAGGCTTTGCCCCCGCTATTATTCCGTGGTGAAGTGCTGAAGGTAACAGGGCGTGTGACTAATGATGGCAAACAGATAGATGTGGGTTACTTCAGGGATGTCGTGACTTTGTATGTGGAGTTTTCTAGTACCAATAACGATGAATATGCCAACTTTGGTGCAGGTACGCAAAGCGTGACCGACTTTAAAGATGATGGCCGAGAGTTTGATGAAAGACCCTTGGATGGAATTTTTACTGGTGAGTTTAAGTTAAACTTTCCAGCGGGAGAGTGGCAGCCTGAATTCTTCATTGAAACGCCCATTTTAAAAAGAAGAGTGATCAAATCACCTATTGTTATCGCTGAGCCGCCATTCAACTTTGAATTGATGCTAGCGGGTGAAAACGAGCTTGAACATGGCCTTACTATTACGATAGACGACACGGTTGTGAAACCTGAGACCATATTGCTACAGGGTAAAATTTTCTACCCCAATGGTGAAGAGCAGATGTTTACCTTAGATGCAGAAGAGCGGCTTTATCGTCAGCTGCCAATCAAGAATTATGATTGGGGGCGTTATAGTGTAGAAATCTCCGCATTTGGTGAAAATATCAATGGCCGTGAGTTTATGGCAACACTGCCAAATTACAATTTTGAAATTGAAAGACCCATTGAAAAAGTGCCTGAATTGGAAGCCGCTGCGTTACCGGCAGTGGAACAACCTGAGCCAGAACCAGAGCCGACTATAAGTACAGCGCTATTGGTCAGTATTATTGTTGCTGGTAACTTAGTTGTATTATTGCTCGGTTGGTTAGCCATTCGTATTTTGGTGCAAAAAAAGCCAATTAGACTAAAAATACCAATGCCAAAGAATCCATTTAAGAAAACCGAAGAAGTCATTGATCTTGATGATTTAGGACCATCTGAAAATAACGCAGCAGGGAATGGTTCAAAAAATGACAAATCAGGTGATATTTTGAACCTTTCAATGAAAGATAACTAAAAAACACGGTTTTTTTTCAAAAAACGGTTGACTCATGAGGGGGTCATTCGTATTATTCACGCCGCTGTCAGGGAGCACACCTTACAGCAAACACTGCAAGAATATGACGCGGAGTGGTAGTTCAGTTGGTTAGAATACCGGCCTGTCACGCCGGGGGTCGCGGGTTCGAGTCCCGTCCACTCCGCCAAATTTCTTCGTAGTATCAATAAGTCGCGCTGGAGTGGTAGTTCAGTTGGTTAGAATACCGGCCTGTCACGCCGGGGGTCGCGGGTTCGAGTCCCGTCCACTCCGCCAATACTTATTACAAACGTGCATTTGCTTCTTATGGAGTGGTAGTTCAGTTGGTTAGAATACCGGCCTGTCACGCCGGGGGTCGCGGGTTCGAGTCCCGTCCACTCCGCCAACACTTCGAAGCAAAAAATGCGAATACTCAGTGGAGTGGTAGTTCAGTTGGTTAGAATACCGGCCTGTCACGCCGGGGGTCGCGGGTTCGAGTCCCGTCCACTCCGCCAATATATCGCATAACTATATTCAAGCTTTATGACAGCTTGTTTACTCGCTGGAGTGGTAGTTCAGTTGGTTAGAATACCGGCCTGTCACGCCGGGGGTCGCGGGTTCGAGTCCCGTCCACTCCGCCAACACTAAAACGAGTAAAATAATGTCATTAAGATATCTCTGCGGAGTGGTAGTTCAGTTGGTTAGAATACCGGCCTGTCACGCCGGGGGTCGCGGGTTCGAGTCCCGTCCACTCCGCCATTTAAGATATCTTGCAAATCTATCACTGCGGAGTGGTAGTTCAGTTGGTTAGAATACCGGCCTGTCACGCCGGGGGTCGCGGGTTCGAGTCCCGTCCACTCCGCCAGTTTGCACTTTCTCTTCTAAGCAAGCTTCCTTGATCAAAAATCAAAAATCAAAAATCAAAAATCAAAAATCAAAAATCAAAAATCAAAAATCAAAAATCAAAAATCAAAAATCAAAAATCAAAAATCAAAAATCAAAAATCAAATAGCTCATTTACGTTAATCTTTCCCTTGTCATCACAATCAAGTAACTCATTTTTCAATATAAGTTTATAATAATGTCGTCATAACTTTGCCCATTGCAGCAAAGTGGTAGTTCAGTTGGTTAGCTGTTGCCTTAGAGAAAGCGGCCTGTCACGCCGGGGGGTGCAGCGGTTCGACGTTTAGATTCGAGTCCTGTCCACTCCGCCAGTTTGCATTTTCTCTTCTTAGCAAGCTTCCTTGACCAAAATCAAAAAACTCATTTACGTTAATCTTTCCTTTGTCATCACTATCAAGTAACTTATTTTTCAACATAAGCTTATAATAATGTCGTTATAACTTTGCCAGTTGCAGCGAAGTGGTAGTTCAGTTGGTTAGCTGTTACCTTAGAGAAAGCGGCCTGTCACGCCAGGGGGTGCGGCGGTTCGACGCTTCGATTCGAGTCCCGTCCACTCCGCCAGTTTGCATTTTCTCTTCTAAGCAAGCTTCCTTGACCAAAATCAAATAACTCATTTACGTTAATCTTTCCCTTGTCATCACTATCAAGTAACTTATTTTTCAACATAAGTTTATAATAATGTCGTTATAACTTTGCCAGTTGCAGCGAAGTGGTAGTTCAGTTGGTTAGTTGTTGCCTAAGTGGGTAGCACTCATCGAGGCCAAAAGACGATTATCTACGCGCCACACTCATTGTTTTACGTCTCAGTTCTTGTCGCCTTTTATACAAATACACTTTGTAGATCTCATTTCTCCTAAGCAAAACACGATTAACTTAAAGCGCAAACTATGGTTATTTTTAACTCGCCTCTTTTCTAGCGATCTACTTGCGATCTGCCTTTATTTAAATATACTGTATATATAAACAGTATTTGGTGATGTATGGCGAATTATATAGATCTTCTTGAGCGTAAAAACTTGCTTTGGCGTGGACGTGGACAGGCCGTGCAGCATGATGTCGTCAGTACTCGCTTTGCTGCACTTGACGATTTGCTGTGCGGTGGTTGGCCGCAACAAGGTGTGATTGGTGTGAAAACTGCAATGGGAGTAGGAGAGTTAAGGTTGATATTGCCCCATTTTGTGGATGATAACCGTTTGAAGGTATTAATTAATCCTCCAGGGCAAATACATGCCGCAGCATTGCATTATTTATCGTTAGATCTGAGTGAATTTATGATATTGCAGCCACCAAGTGAAAAAAAAGCATTGTGGGCTGCGGAACAATGTGTAAAAAGTGGTGCGTGTAGTGCGCTTGTACTTTGGCACGAAGCGCTTTCTATTGCTGCTGTAAAGCGTTTGCAGTTAGGTGCACAGGCGGGAGGTTGTAGGTTATTTGCTTTGTATCAAGCGCAGTACGCCCAGACTTTACCATTTACACTTTCAGTGGTTTTACAAGCACAGCACAGCGGCTTGGATGTGACAGTAAAGAAGCACAAGGGGCACTTTGCACATCGCAGTCTTAAACTAGAGAATCCCCACTATTGGCCAGAGCTTGAAAAGCCAAATCTACCTCATGTTAGCGATAATATAGTTGCATTTTCGGGCTATGAGCGGCGTTTAACGAGCTAGTTATGTGGTTATATCTCTATTTTCCTATGCTGCAACTAGAAGGAATGACAAAGCAAACAGTTTCCGGTGATTTTGTGACACCCGTTGTTATTATTGATGGCCGCAAAAACCAGATAGTACAGCTAAATGATGCAGCGCAGCAGCGAGGTATAAAAATAGGAATGGGCCTTGGGACTGCTTGTGCATTGTGTACACAGCTTCATGTTTTGCCCTACGACGACCTTCTAGAAAGACAGCAGCTATTAGAAATTGCCAATATGCTTTATCAAGTAAGTGCAGATATTGTAATCGATGAACCTAATGGCCTTGTGCTTAAAGTCGATTCTATGCTGTCGCTCTATCATGATTTGCCAAGTTACTGGCAAGTAATATCTGGACAATTAGCGCAGCTTGGCAAGAGTTATTATTACGGCATGGGTGAGTCCACAATAATGGCTAAACTCTTGGCGCGAGAGCATTGCAATGCGCTTATGTTAACGCTGTGCCAAAAGCGTCATTACTTGGGGAAAATTGGACTAACACATACAAGTCTAGACAGTCGGGTGATTGAGCTGCTTGCTCGCACCGGAGTTAAAAATGTGGCGCAGTTAGAGCAGTTTGCACTCAGTGAGCTGGCTAAACGTTTTGATACTGAACTCGTACATTATGTAGGCTGCTTGTTTGGAAAGCTAAAGGAAACTCTTAACTATTACCAACCTGCGGAAACTTTTGAGCTTACTGCACCTTTACTTTACGAAGTCGAAGTAATGGCTTGGTTAGAAAAGCCAATCGAGCATTTGCTATCGCGTTTAGCCTTATTCCTACAGCAACGTAACTTAGTAACTCGAACGCTTTATTTTACCTTAGCACTTCGAGATAAAGAGGCTTTAGAAATCACATTAAACAGCGCGGAGCCTGAATATAAGGCGGAAAATTGGCAGCGTTTGTTAAACCTCAAGCTAGAATCCATAACCTTAGATGCGCCCGTACAAAGTGTTTCACTCAAAGCTGATGCACTAGAAACGCAGCATGCCACAATAAAAGATCTCTTCTCAACGCAGCAAAGTGCGATGTCTGCGCAAGAGTTGCGGGCTATTCTATGTGCTAAGCTCGGTGAGCAGGCTGTGCAAGGTTTACAACTTACAGGCGATCCTCGTCCTGAAAAGGCCAGTACTTATAGCCACGAGCCACATTTCACGACACTCAAGAGTAAATTAAGACCTACCATTCTATTTCCGAAGCCACAGCCTTTATGTGAAAGAGTCAATATTATTTCTGGTCCAGAGCGTATTGCTTCAGGGTGGTGGGACGGTGAGCCGGTCCAGCGAGATTATTTTATTGTACAAAATGAACAAGCGCAGCGGTTATGGGTATTTCGAGAGCAAAATAACCATTGGTATATTCATGGAGTATTTAGCTAATGTCTTATGCCGAGCTTTTTTGCCAGAGCAACTTTTCATTTTTGACTGGCGCATCGCGACCAGAAGAGTTGGTCAAACAAGCAAATTTTTTAGGTTATAGCGCAATAGCCATTACTGACGAATGCTCTTTGGCTGGCATTGTCCGTGCTCATGCTTATATTCGTGATCATAAGCTCAAGATAAAACTCATAGTTGGGAGTTTGCTGAAGTACAACAATATTGACTTGGTTGCTATTTGTCCTTGCCAGCTCGCTTATACAGAGTTATGTCGAGTGATCAGTAATGCTCGCCAGCGAACGGAGAAGGGACAATATCAGCTTAGTGAGTGGGATATTATGTCGCTTAAGCATGTTTTATTGTTGTGGTTGCCAAAGGGGAACAGTCAAGATGTTCAAGCATTGCAATGGCTGTGTAAATATCACCCAAATAGAGTATGGATTGGCTACCGACGTAACTTGAGTGCAGAAGATGTACATTACTTTACCCATTGTGTAAAACTGTCAAAAGCTTATCAAATACCTGTCTGCGCTGTTGGTGGGGTGCTTATGCACTGCCCGTCTAGACTAGCGCTACAGCACACACTGACAGCCATTCGACAGAATCGTGTGATAAGCGAGATCCCTGAGAAAATGATTAGTAATAGCGAGTCGGCACTGAGATCTATCTCTAAGCTTAATAAGTTGTTCTCACCTACCTTTCTTGAAGAAAGTGCCAATATCGCGAAGCGATGTGTATTTAATTTAGACTCATTGCATTATCAGTATCCTCAGGAGTTAGTGCCTAAAGGCTTTACTCCAATGGCTTATTTACGCGCGTTGGTCGAAAAGGGTAAACAAGTTCGCTTTCCTGATGGCGTGCCGCCAGATATAGAAGCCATTATTGATAAAGAGCTCTCGCTTATCGAAGCGCTTGATTATCCGTTTTTCTTTATCACTATTCATGACATTGTGATGTATGCAAAACAGCATCAAATCTTATATCAAGGGCGAGGCTCAGCCGCTAACTCTGTGGTCTGCTATTGCTTAGAGATAACCGCAGTTGACCCTCGGCAAGTGGGCGTATTGTTCGAGCGTTTTATTAGTAAAGAGCGTAATGAGCCACCCGATATAGATGTAGATTTTGAACACCAACGTCGTGAAGAGGTGATCCAATATATCTACAAGAAATATGGCCGTAAACGCGCAGCATTAGCAGCAACGGTGATCACGTATCGTTTAAAAAGTGCCATGCGTGATGTTGGCAAAGCCTTGGGCATTGAAATGGCGCAAATAGAGTACTTTATTAAGCATCTCAACCGCCGTGATAAAGGACTTAACTGGCAGGCCCAATTAGTGGAGCTAGGGTTAGAGCCAAACTCATTAAAAGGTCAGCACTTTATTCAGTTGGTTAATGACATTATGGGGTTTCCAAGGCATTTATCGCAGCATGTTGGTGGTTTTGTTATCTCAGAAAGTCCATTACATGAATTAGTGCCCGTAGAAAATGCAGCTATGCCAGAGCGCACAATTATTCAATGGGATAAAGATGACCTTGAAACCCTTAAGTTACTCAAAGTCGATATCTTGGCCTTGGGTATGCTAAGCGCTATCCGTAAGTGTTTTGGCTATATTGTAGCGCATACGAAGCGAAACCTGGATCTTGCCCAATTGACTCGTATGCAAGACGACCCTTTGGTCTATAAGATGTTGCAAAAAGGGGATAGTGTTGGCGTGTTTCAAGTAGAGTCTCGCGCGCAAATGAGTATGTTGCCAAGGCTGAAACCCGCGAATTACTACGACTTAGTGATCCAAATTGCCATTGTACGTCCCGGCCCTATTCAAGGGGATATGGTGCATCCATTTTTAAAGCGGCGAGATGGTGAAGAGCAAGTGACTTATCCATCAGAAGCGGTTAAATCTGTATTAGAGAGGACCATGGGGGTTCCTATTTTCCAAGAACAAGTGATAAAACTGGCTATGGTTGCAGCTGGATTTACTGGAGGAGAAGCTGATAGCCTACGCCGAGCTATGGCGTCATGGAAGAAAACCGGAGAGCTGATGCAGTTTAGAGAAAAGCTTATTCGAGGCATGCTGGAGCGGGGCTATGAAGCACAATTTGCTGAGCGGATTTTTGAGCAGATTTGTGGCTTTGGTGAATATGGTTTTCCTGAAAGTCACTCAGCTTCTTTTGCTGTGTTGGCTTATGCCTCTGCGTGGTTGAAATACTACTACCCAGCAATGTTTTATACCGCTCTACTTAATAGTTTACCAATGGGGTTTTATTCGGCTTCACAGCTGTTGCAAGATGCATCAAGGCATAAGGTTAGCATTTTACCTATTTGTGTTAACCAGTCCAATTACGAACATCAAGTCGTACAAGAGCCAAGACAAACAACGTTTGCGATCCGTTTAGGGCTTCGGCTTATAAAAGGGTTAAGTGAAGAAGAAGCACTGCAATTATTACAATGCAGACCTCAAGAAGGGTTTGGTAAAATCGTGCAGTTACAACAAGCTGGTATTACCAACAGTACTATTGAAAAGTTGATTTCTGCGGATGCTTTACATCACTTTGTGGATAGCCGTTATGCTGCTAGGTGGTCGCTTGCAGATCAAAGTAAAACCTTGCCACTATTCAGCGATATTGAAGAGAAAGAGTCGCAATATAGTCACTTTAGCGCCACAGAGTTTGAAAACTTACAGGAAGATTATAATAGCACTAAGGTTTCCTTACGCACTCACCCAATCAAGCAACTTGAGCAAGCTAAGCTTATAGCCCGAACGGTTAAGGCCAATGAACTGCTTTATCGACCGCATAAATCGTTAGTAACAGTGATAGGGCTGGTAACAGGAAAGCAAGCCCCAGGTACCGCAAAAGGCGTGACCTTTTTTACTTTGGAAGACGAAACAGGCAACATCAATGTAATTGTGTGGTCTGGTACTGCTCGAGCACAAAAGCAAGCCTATATGGGCGCTCAGCTATTAGAAATAAAAGGCATAGTAGAGAAAGAGGGTGAAGTGGTACATGTTATTGCTGGTAAGTTAATCGATAGAAGTGAGTTACTAGAAGCAATGAAAATTAAGGCTCGCGCTTTCCACTAAAACTCAGTGTAGAGGGGGAAACTTTTGCTGCAGCCTTTATTGTTGACATAAATCATTTCTATTTTTTTTCTTTCAGGTACAGTATCTAATGCCAATTTGATTTAATACTTGCTCAACTTGAGGGATTAACCTGACGCTAGCTGCGTTAAAAATTTCTTATTTAGAACAATTAAATAGCAAAATTTTTGCCTAGCCTAAATGTGGATTTAGGTATCTTGGCGATAGTAGGATGCTGAAGCGGAGCTATTGACATGCTTTTCTTGCCTCAAAATAGACCACTTAATTGAGTGAATTGGTATAAGCCTAATTAAAAATACGTTATAAAAGGACGTAACGAATGACACTAAAAAGAAATACACTACTTATCCCTCTACTTTTTTCTTCAGTTTCTCACGCTACGGTTATTGTCCAAGCTACAGCAGATAATGAAAATGCTACGGTAGAAGCGATAGGTGGTCGAGTTAACTTTGATACCGTCATAAAAAATGAAGGTAGTGCAGATGCTAACCTAAGGTACTATGACACGTTGATTTTTCCTAAAGGGGAGCTATATAACCGTTCAGCTGCAAGTAATATTACATTATCAGCTGGTGCAAGCTTTGAGCAGACCAGGCCAAGTGTTGTTGTGCCTCCTGAGTTTCCTGCTGGAGAATATAATTACGTACTATCTGTATATAATAAGGATACGGGTGAGATCACATCTTCTAACTTTTCATTCTTTAAGCAATATGGAGAAAAGAAAGGCGCCAGTTGTCATGAAATACTGATCGATGGGCAGAGCCAAGGAAGTGGCATTTATACGATAAAGTCCGAGAGTGCACCAGTACCTTATCAGGTGTATTGTGATATGGAAACTAAAGGTGGTGGTTGGACACTCGTTGGAATTAAAAATAAGGCATTACCTAATGAGGAGGTTGAAGAGCTTACTTCTTTAGATAGTGAAGCAAGTGTTGTCTCTGATCAAAAGTGGCAAGAGTTAAAATATGTTTCCCAAGAGGTATTGGTGGTAGCTGATAAAATTACAGCCGTGCTAGATATGGATATTTTGAAGAGCGCAAATTGCAAACCATTGGCTGAGTCCCTGACAGAAAACCTATTAGCCCACAACGAAACTGGTGGTTGTAATGGCAAGGGACAAGACTATTCGCTATTTGGTTCAAATCAAGGCATTACTTCCGTATACGATTATTCTTCAACTAAATTTATTAAAGAAAAAAGTGGCTCGGGATGGGGAGGTGCAGATACCTCACCCTATTATAATGGAACTAAAATGTGGATTTATGTCCGCTAAGCTAACTTTTACCCAGCGAAGTTTAAAAAATGATGATACGGTTGTTTAAGCCGTATCATCATTATAGAAGTTCCGTTGCCCTTTCAAAGCGATTTTTTAAGACTGAAGCAATTTCATCATGGCCGCTATAAAGCCTTCTTGCTTGATTATTTGGTACTTTTGGCACGTATCTGGGTTTTTCAAATCGTGACATAGGTATAGTGTATTACGCTCAAGTGCTGGCTTTGGGTGTAAATTTGAGTCAAATAGCACAGGATCAATACCCGGAAGACCAGACCAATATACACTACTAGCCACAAGGCCTAATTTCTCATAAGTAATCAGTTGTGGTTTTGGCAAGACAACGAATAGTATTCCAATGACTGCAAGTGCTATCCACTTACCTTTTCCCTTAGGTCTATCATTATCTGTAGCAGTTTGTGCTTGCTGTGCTTGTGCGGTTTGCTGAGCCTTCATCGCTGCAATTTGTTGTGGCGATGGTCGACGGTTTTTTGTTGTACTAGTGCGTTTCTTTTGGTTGGACTGTACTTGACCTAAAAGCGATTGTTTTTTTGATGGTTTTGCCATGCTTTAAGTAGCCTTTTAGTTGCAGGTCTCTATAATGCTTCTATGCTAAGTATAATAGCTTATTTTTACACTACAGCCTACGGGAAAGGACTATGGATCAAAATATCTCTATTTTAATCGTCGATGATGTAGGGACAGTTCGCAGCTTTTTACATCAAACCTTAATGCACTTAGGCATTGATCATGTAAGAGAAGCCTCCACTGCAACGCAGTGTGTAAAGTCATGTGAAGAGCAACATTTTGATATTGTCTTTCTAGATATTGAGCTGCCCGATGGTGATGGTAAAGAGTTAATTGCAACCCTAAATGAAATAAACCCGAATATTAATGTCGTTATGGTGTCGGCACACTCAACGGTAGACAATGTTAAAGATGCTATTGAGCGTGGTGCTAAAGGTTTTGTTGTTAAACCATTTTCGCCAAAGAAAATCGCGGCTATGCTGAAAAAGTTTTACCCAGATTTAGAATTGGTTTAAAACTGCACTGATTTTATCTTTTGATACCAAAGTATATAAACTACAGACATAAAAAAACCGACATAATGTCGGTTTTTTCAATCCAGCAACAAATTAAAGTGCTTTGATCTTAGCAACTAAACGGCTCTTATGACGAGCAGCTTTGTTTTTGTGGATTAGACCTTTAGTTGCGTAACGGTCTAGGATAGGTGCAGCAACAGCGAATGCTTGAGTTGCAGCTTCTTTATCACCAGCTTCAATTGCAGCGATTACTTTTTTGAAGTATGTACGCATCATTGAACGACGGCTTGCGTTGTGCTTACGACGCTTTTCGCTAGTGATAGCGCGTTTTTTTGCAGACTTGATGTTAGCCAAGGTTTGCTCCTAACAATCTTAAAATAAGCTTAATTTAAAGGCCGAGGAATATGCCTGTTTTAATCGCAAAAGTCAATATAAATTAACAAGCGCGGCCTAATGTTCAACACCCAAGACTCGACTTGGGCTATTCTCAATTCTTAACCTGTACAAATCAAAACGTTGCTATGCGACATTTTTACTTCTATAGCAGGCAAGTAAACCCGTAATATCCCAAGTTGCACTAATAATTTGCAAAGCGTAGCTTCACAAAGTGCCTTGAAAATCTCAGGTCTGAACCAAAGTAAACAGTCAAATTTCACGAGGTGAAACAGGCCTACCAAGGTTAATGGCGCGTATTGTATCAAAGCTGACAGGGCACGCCTAGTGCTAAATGCACAACGACTGTGGCATAATTTGCCGCGATTCACTGAATTTAGGAGTTAAGGTGGCAAAAGGGTTATTTAAATCGGGTATGATTGTCAGTGCCATGACTATGATTTCGCGGGTTCTGGGGCTAGTTCGAGATGCCGTCGTGGCAAACCTATTGGGCGCAGGATTGGCCGCAGATGTCTTTTTATTCGCCAACCGGATCCCTAATTTTTTACGTAGGTTATTTGCAGAAGGCGCGTTTGCTCAGGCGTTTGTTCCTGTACTTTCAGAAATTAAAGAAAAGCATGGAGACGATAGAGTAAGGTTATTCGTTGCACAAGCTGCTGGGACACTCGGGACCGTATTGCTTATTGTTACTATTTTAGGGGTGATTGGCTCGCCTTTGATCGCCGCATTATTTGGCACTAGCTGGTTTCTTGACTGGTGGCAAGGTGGTGCTGATGCCGAAAAATTTGTGCTTGCAAGCGCACTATTAAAGCTCACCTTTCCTTACCTATTTTTTGTTTCATTAGTTGCACTTAGCGGGGCGGTACTGAATGTTTATAATCGCTTTGCGGCAGCGGCCTTTACGCCAGTTTTACTCAATGTGTCGATTATCGGCTGTGCTATTTTTCTCCATGATAAATTTGCACAAGGTGCGTACGCTCTAGCACTCGGTGTATTTATTGGTGGTATTGTTCAACTATTATTCCAGATCCCATTTTTGTTGCGCTTAAAAGTCTTGAGTCGCCCTCAATTTGCATGGCGAAGCCCTGAAATAACCAAAGTCAGAACATTAATGATCCCTGCATTATTTGGTGTTTCTGTTAGTCAAATTAACTTACTACTGGACACCGTCATTGCTTCTTTTCTCGTGACGGGATCGATTGCTTGGCTTTATTATTCAGACAGATTAATTGAATTTCCACTCGGCCTATTTGGTATCGGTATTGCGACCGTGATACTGCCTGCACTTTCTAAATTACATGCAGGAGAAAAAAGTGAAGACTTTCAGAAAACACTAGACTGGGGTGTACGTTTTGTCATCTTCTTGGGATTACCAGCGATGCTAGGGCTGATGGTGACAAGCCCACTTATCATTTCAGTATTATTTGGCCATGGTGAGTTTGTTTCTCAAAATGCAGACAATATAAACAAGGTAAGCTTAGGGGTAGCCGCATATTCCGTTGGTTTATTAAGCTTTATGTTGATTAAAGTACTGGCACCGGGCTTTTACGCTAGACAAGATACTAAAACGCCTGTTCGTATTGGTATTATTACTATGGCACTCAATATGGTTTTCAATCTTATCTTAGCGCCTTTTATTGGTTATCTAGGCCTTGCATTGGCAACTTCATTGTCAGCGTCTTGTAATGCGTTTTTACTTTATCGTCAGCTGTCACATCAAGGTGTGTATCAGCTAAGCGCATTTTCTCTTGGTTTTACTGCCAAATGCTTTGTTTCAGCGGTCTCGATGGCTGCATGCGTATACTTTCTAGGCGCCCGCTTTGAATGGCTAGAGTGGGGACTGATGGAGCAGGTGCTATTACTTTGCGGATTATTAGTAACTGCGATGGTGAGCTATTTTAGTTTACTATTTATACTAGGGGTAAGATTGAGCACAATCCGAGATGCTTGATTCGCATTTTTAAGCAACTTGGGTATAATCGGGCTCTTTGATATTTGCTGCACAAAGGCACGGCACTATGCAACTAATCCGAGGGATCCATAATATTCGACCACATCATTTTGGTTGTGTGTTGACGATTGGAAACTTTGACGGGGTTCATCTTGGACATGTAGAGGTTTTGAAGGGGCTGATTAGCGACGCAAAACACTATCAACTTCCAAGCACAGTGATGTTATTTGAGCCGCAGCCCTTGGAGTTTTTTGCCAAAGATAAAGCACCGGCTAGGCTGACGCGATTACGTGATAAACTAGTCCTGTTGCAAGAGCTTGGTATAGAGCGAGTCATTTGCGTCAACTTTAATCGCAAATTTGCCTCGCAAGATGCAGAGCAATTTATCAAAGAAGTCCTAGTGACAAAGCTTGGAACCAAGGCGCTCACGGTCGGCGATGACTTTCGTTTTGGCCGTGAACGAGCTGGTGATTTTGCAATGCTAAAACGAGTGGGCGAACCGCTAGGTATGCAAGTAAAAGACACGGCAAGTTTTCGCAAGCAAGATTGTCGTGTAAGTAGCACGTTGATCCGCACGGCGCTTGCGGCTGGTGATTTACGTCAAGCACATGATATGTTGGGCCATACTTATGCCATTTCAGGCCGTGTTATTCACGGTTGGAAGAAAGGCAGAGAGCTTGGTTTCCATACTGCAAATATAGCCTTAAAACGCCAAGTGAGCCCTGTGCGCGGTGTGTATGCAGTCAAAGCGACTGTGAATCACAAAACACATTATGGCGTAGCGAATGTTGGCACTAAGCCAACCCTAAACGGAACGAAAGCCCTTTTAGAGGTGCATCTGTTTAATTTTAATGAGACCATCTACGGTCAGTTTATGAAAGTGGAGCTAATTGAAAAGCTTCGCGATGAGCAAAAATTCGAAACATTGTCGCAGTTAACAGAACAAATCAGTCGTGATGTTAGCAATGCAAAACAGTGTTTTTCTTTAACGTAGCCGATACGGAAAGTAGGATAAATGAGCGACTACAAACATACTTTAAATCTACCGGAAACTGAGTTTCCGATGCGTGGTAATTTGGCGCAACGCGAACCAAAGATGCTGAAAAAATGGTATGAAGAAGACCTATACGGTCAAATTCGCATTGCGAAAAAAGGTAAAAAGCCATTTATTTTGCATGACGGTCCTCCGTATGCAAATGGTGATATTCACCTAGGTCACTCAGTAAACAAAATCCTAAAAGATATTATTATTAAGTCAAAAACGCTTTCTGATTTTGATGCGCCTTATGTACCAGGTTGGGACTGTCATGGTCTTCCAATTGAGCTACAAGTGGAAAAGAAAGTAGGCAAACCAGGTAAGAAAGTATCGGCTGCTGAATTCCGTGAAAAGTGCCGCGACTATGCTAAAAAGCAAGTTGATGGCCAAAAAACAGATTTCAAACGCCTTGGTGTGTTAGGTGACTGGGATAAGCCATACTTAACCATGAACTTTGATTTTGAAGCCAATGCTATTCGTGTGCTTGGTCGTATTATCAAAAATGGTCACCTGCACAAAGGTGCAAAGCCAGTTCACTGGTGTACGGATTGTGGTTCAGCGCTTGCAGAAGCAGAAGTTGAATACCAAGACAAACAATCGCCGGCAATCGACGTAAAATTTGTCTTTGCTGATCAAGCGGCAATCATTAGTGCGTTTGGTTTGGCCGAAGGCCATGAGGGCAAAGGCGAAGTAAGTACCGCAATTTGGACTACAACGCCTTGGACATTACCAGCAAACCGCGCTGTGGCAGTACACGGTGCGCTAGAGTATGCGCTGGTACAAATTGAAGATGAAGGTCAAGAGCAGCGTATTGTGCTTGGTTCTGAATTAGTCAAAGACGCTGTTGATCGTTTTGGATTCAAGCACTTCCACGTACTAGGTTACGCGAAAGGCGCTGCGCTTGAGAATCTGCGCGTTGCACACCCATTCTTAGATTTCGATGTGCCTGTTATTTTAGGTGAGCACGTAACAACAGACTCAGGTACTGGTATCGTTCACACTGCACCTGGTCACGGTCAAGAAGACTTTGCAGCGGGTCAAGCTTACGGTCTAGAGGTTGCAAACCCGGTTGGTGCAAATGGTGTTTATCTACCAGATACACCGATTTTTGCAGGTCAGCACGTATTTAAAGCAAATGACAGCATCATTGAGTTATTAACTGAGAAAGGCGTATTGTTCCGTCATAAGGCGCTAACGCATAGTTATCCACATTGCTGGCGTCACAAAACTCCTATTATTTTCCGTGCGACGCCACAATGGTTCGTCAGCATGGATCAGGCTAACCTTCGCACTGATTCACTGAATGAAATCAAAAAGACAGAATGGTTGCCTGAGTGGGGTGAAAGCCGCATCGCAAACATGGTTGAAGGTCGCCCTGACTGGTGTATTTCACGTCAGCGTACTTGGGGTGTGCCAATCGCGTTATTTGTTGATAAAGACACCGGCAGCCTACATCCTGAAACGGAAGCCCTTATCGAAGCCGTTGCTAAATTAGTGGAAGAAAAGGGTATTCAGGCGTGGTACGACTTAGAGCCTAGTGCGCTATTAAGTGAAGCTGATGCTCAACAGTACGTAAAAGTACAAGACACACTAGACGTATGGTTTGACTCAGGTGTAACACATGCGTGTGTTGTTGATGCGCGAGAAGAATTAACAGGTCCTGCAGATCTTTACCTTGAAGGCTCGGATCAGCACCGTGGTTGGTTTATGTCATCAATGATGACTTCAGTTGCTATCAATGGCCATGCACCTTACAAGCAAGTGTTAACGCATGGCTTCACGGTCGATGAAAAAGGCCATAAGATGTCTAAATCATTAGGCAACGTGATCTCGCCGCAAGACATCATGAACAAGCTAGGCGCAGATATTTTACGCCTATGGGTAGCTTCTACCGATTACACGGCGGAAATGACCGTGTCTGATGAAATCTTTAAGCGCTCAGCTGACCGTTATCGTCGTATTCGTAACACAAGTCGTTACCTACTTGCGAACCTAAGCGGCTTTGATCCAAAAACGGATTTAGTAGCAATTGAAGATATGGTTGAGCTAGATCGCTGGATTGTAGCGCGCGCTGCACAGCTACAAACTGAGATCAAAACAGCGTACGACAAGTATCAAATGCTTCAAGTAACACAGAAGCTTATGAACTTCTGTACTGGTGAATTGGGCTCGTTCTATCTAGACGTCATCAAAGACCGTCAGTACACGGCGAAAAGTGATAGCCATGCGCGTCGTTCTTGTCAATCCGCGCTTTATCATATCGCCGAAGCGATGACACGTTGGATGGCACCTATCATGAGCTTTACTGCACAAGAAATCTGGGAAGTACTACCAGGTGAGCGTGGCCAGTTTGTATTCACGGATACTTGGTATGATGCAATTGAAGGGGCGACAGAAGGCTCGTTGAATAACGAGTACTGGCAGAACTTACTCGCGGTACGTGATGAAGTAAACCGTGTGCTTGAGAATGCACGTAAAGAAGAAGTGATCGGTGCAACGCTACAGGCTGAAGTAACGCTATATACAGGCGGGGACTTAGCTGAGCAGCTCAATGCCATCGGTGACGAATTACGCTTCGTATTACTAACTTCGAAGGCAACGGTAGAAGTAGTCAACAGCAAACCAGAAAATGCAGTTTCATCAGAAATTGATGGCTTATACATTAGTGTAGCGGCAACATCGGCTAAAAAGTGTGATCGTTGTTGGCACTATACCGACGACGTAGGTACGGATGAGCAACATGCAGACATCTGTGGCCGTTGTATTAGTAACGTTGAAGGTGACGGCGAGCAGCGTCAATTCGCCTAGGAGTAAAACGTGACACAAACTACACAGAAAAGTGGTCTGGTGTGGTTGTGGCTTAGTCTACTGCTTTTTGCAGTAGACTACTTCACCAAAGCACTGGTTATGGCTGAAATGGAACTCTATGAATCCATTGATATTTTGCCTATATTCAATCTCACCTATATGCATAACTATGGTGCGGCTTTTAGCTTCCTAAGTGAAGCTGGTGGCTGGCAGCGTTACTTTTTAAGTGGCATTGCCGTGGCGATTAGCACTTTACTGGTTTTTTGGCTACGTAAATTGCCCGCATCAAATTGGAAGTTGGGATTGGCCTACGCGCTGGTATTAGGTGGTGCTGTAGGAAATTTATACGACCGTATCATTCATGGTTATGTGATTGATTTCCTTCATTTCTATTATCAAGACTGGCATTATCCAGCGTTTAATGTGGCAGACATGGCGATTGTCGGCGGTGCTGCACTATTAATTTTCGATGCCTTTACCAGTGGCGATAAACCACAGGAGAAAAATGCGTGAGTGAGCAACTAATTGGAGCAAAGTCTGAAGTCTTGTTCCATTTTTCAATCAAGTTATCAGACGGTTCAGCAGCAGATTCTACCAAAGTTCATAATAAACCCGCTAAGTTGTTTATGGGTGATGGCAGCCTGACGGAAAATTTTGAAAAGTGTTTGCTTGGATTAAAAGCGGGCGATGAGAAATCTTTTGAGCTAGAGCCAGAAGACGCGTTTGGACAACCAAATCCTGATAACATCTATTATGTTGATAGAAGCAAGTTTGGCGCAGAAACCCCCGCTCAAGTAGGTAGCATCATTGCATTTACGCAACCAGATGGTACTGACTTACCTGGATTGATCCGAGAAGTGGCCGGCGACTCGGTAACTGTCGATTTCAATCACCCGCTTGCAGGTCAAAAAGTAACGTTTGAAGTTGAAATTCTTGAGGTAAATAACTAATGGATATCTTGCTGGCAAACCCGAGAGGATTCTGTGCAGGTGTAGATAGAGCGATCAGCATTGTTGAGCGTGCACTCGATATTTTCGAAGCGCCTATTTACGTTCGCCATGAAGTTGTTCATAACAAATATGTTGTTGATGGTCTGAAGTCTCGTGGTGCGGTATTCGTTGAAGAGCTAAATGAAGTGCCAGACGACAGTATTGTTATTTTCAGCGCGCATGGTGTTTCTCAGCAAGTACGTAATGAAGCGAAGCGCCGAGAGTTAAAAGTCTTTGATGCGACTTGTCCGTTAGTGACAAAGGTGCATATGGAAGTGACGCGTGCTAGCCGCAGAGGTACTGAGTGTATTTTGATTGGGCACCATGGGCACCCTGAAGTTGAGGGTACTATGGGTCAGTATGACAATCCGAATGGTGGTATTTATCTCGTTGAAAAACCAGAGGATGTAGTAGCTCTCGAAGTGAAAGATGCTGACAATGTGTTCTATTGCAGTCAAACAACATTATCGGTAGATGACACAGCCGATGTAATTGACGCACTGCGTAGCAAGTTTCCGAATATCAGTGGTCCACGTAAAGATGATATCTGTTATGCCACGCAAAACCGTCAAGATGCAGTTCGCGACTTAGCGGACAAAGTTGATTTATTGCTTGTGGTTGGGGCGAAAAATAGTTCTAACTCTAACCGCTTAAGAGAGCTTGCAGATAAAATGGGAACTAAGGCATTTCTTATCGATGATGCCTCTTCCATCGAAGAAACTTGGTTCGATGGGGTTGCAAAGGTTGGTGTAACTGCCGGCGCATCTGCACCTGAAGTGCTGGTTCAACAGGTTATCTCACGACTTAAAGAACTTGGTGGGGAAACGGTAGTTGAGAACCCCGGGCAAGAAGAAAATGTCGTGTTTGCCGTACCTGTAGAACTCAGATAAGAGAGTTAGCACGATGACACCGCGTATCAGGTTGTTGTCTGCACTATTGAGTGAGCGAGGTGTGCTAGCATTGCTAGTTGCCTCGCAAATCCTAGCCTTTTTATATACGCTGATTTCCGCGACAACGTTTTGGCAATCCCTTGGATTAACCAGCTTATTTATTCATTTCACTGCCTTTTTATCACTTGCCGTGATAGCGATTGTGCGCCACGCTGTTGAGAAGCGCTCAGATCTAGTTGAAGCTGGTATTCTCATTTCTGTCTTTGTGCTTTGTACTGTCGTCACTAGTACGGCTTTCCCCTATGGTTTTACATTGCTCGGTTGGATTGATGAGGCAAAAATTGAATTGAGCTTATGGCGTAACATCGCAATATGTCTTTGCATTATCACGCTTTTTGCGCATTTCTTAGCTATCTTTACCGATAATATTCGTAAGGTGAAAGCACTATCTCAAGCGGAACTTGAAGCGTTACACGCGAGAATTCGGCCGCACTTTTTATATAACTCACTCAATACCGTGGCCGAATTGACTCATATCGATCCAACTGCAGCAGAAAAGTCAGCATTAGCCCTTGCCGATTTATCTCGTGCTGCGATGTCCACACAAAATATTGTTCCGCTGGAAAGTGAAATATCTTTATGCAAAGCGTATTTAGCACTTGAGCAGTGGCGCTTTGCAGAGCGTTTGAGGGTAGAGTGGGAGTTAGACAATGTCTTGGGAGATGTTTTGATCCCTGCGTTGATATTGCAGCCATTGGTGGAGAACGCGGTTAGTCATGGGGTAGAGCCAAACCCAAATGGAGCGGATATTCGTATCCATATTCACTGCAGTAAACGCACCTTAACGGTGGTAATTTTTAACAGCTATGACGCAAAATTAAAGCCGACGCACCAAGGGCATGGCATTGGGATAAGCAACATCAGACGCCGCTTGGCTTTACACTACAATCAGCCCATTGATTTTAAAACCGAAGCCAGTCAAGATAGCTATACTGTCAGTTTTTCGCTACCGCTATGAAAACAGTAATATCTTACCTTATTGTGGATGATGAGCCGTTGGCAAGAGCTCGCGTTAAACGATTAATGCAAAAGCACGCAGGCTTTCGTTGTATCGGTGAAGTTGACTGCGCGGGTGGTGTGAAAGCGCTGCTAAATGAGGAGCCTGTACAGCTAATTTTTCTTGATATTTCGATGCCTGGTCAGTCAGGTGTTGAGCTTGCGAGCCAATTACGCCTGCAATTTCCGAGGATGAAAATCGTGTTTCTAACAGCGCATCCGGAATATGCGTTAGAAGCATTTGAACTGCACGCCAATGGTTATCTAGTGAAGCCACTAGATAGTGATAAGCTAGATGCTTTATTAACTACTATCTTTCCGAGTATGGAGACGCTAAGCTATTATGTTGGCAGTGAGTTGCGTTACGTTCAGGTTTCGGATGTTATTGTTGCCGAGGCGGATGAAAAATATACGCGAGTAACCTTGAATTCTAGCCTACAAGCATTAATTGACATGTCACTCAAGTCACTGTTAGATAAGTTTCCAACACATTTTATTCAAATCCATCGCAGTACATTAGTTAAGCGAACAGAAATTTCTGCTTTAGAACTACATGAACAAAAGCACTACGTTTGCCTCAAGTCGCTGCCCAATCGCTATGAAGTTAGCCGTAGAGCCTACACCCAACTAAAAACATTATTTTGAGTGTTAAGTGGTGAATAAACCGCTTATCGCCTCAATAGACCTTTCATACTATCCCATATTGAGTTTCAAAGACGACGGCTTACACTGAGGCTAGGGCAATTGAATTCTGGTTGAGATATGCATACTTCGCTAAAGCAACATGGCTTCACACTGTTAGAAGTGCTTATTGCGTTTATGATTTTAAGCTTTGGACTGCTTGGTGCGGTGGCATTACAAGCAAAAGCGAAACAAGCAAGTTTTGATTCTATGCAACGAGCCGCTGCGGTAGAGCTTGCCAGTGACATCATGCACAGAATAAGAACAAATGATGCGGCAAATATCACCACACTTTACGATGTTGACTTTAATAGCACCGAAGACGTACAGGCAAACACTACGTGTTATACACAGCGCTGTAATGCAGAAACGCTTGCGAAAACAGATATTGCTAATTGGCGTCAAGCGATAAGAGCAAGGGAAAATACAGGTTCGTTGGATAACGCGATTGTGTGTATTAATCCAACCGCAGGTGCCACTCCATCTGGGGTAAATGTGCAGGTTATTGTCACTTGGCGAGGGCGTCAGGCAATGACTGCATTGGAAAATAATCCAGCAGCCGGGTGTGGTGTTGAAGACGATAGACGGCGTGCAGTCGTAATGGAAACTTTTGTGTTGATAAGGAGTCAGCCGTGAACAAAATCCGAGGTTTTACATTGTTAGAACTCATGATAGCGATGTTTATCGGCGTATTGTTATTAGGCGGTGTCATTGCAACTTATGTCGGTATGAAAGCGACGACCAACGACACCATGAGTATTGGAGAGCTACAAGAAAAAGGACGTTTAGCGCTTTCCATTATGAGGCGGGATATCGAGCAAGTTGGCTTTTGGGGGACATTTTACGATCAAGGTTTCACGGATGATAATCAAGCCGCTCCAGCTAACCCTGGAAGTGACTGCTCTGGCGGGATAAACAATGGTAGCTTTCCGAACAATCAGCCTGCTAATTTCAGACCTATTTGGGCAACATTCACAACAAATGCAACGGCAATGGGGTGTATAACCAAAGCTCGACCGCAGTCAGAAGTGTTACAGGTGAAGTTTCTGGAAGGGAGTCCTGTAGAGATAACAGGTCTCGTGCCAGACGCAGGTGCTATCCAATCAACTAGGTATTATTTTATTGCACAGCAAGAGCAAGCCGAATTTATTGCAGGTGGCAATGTTGGCAACATGCCAAGCGTGAATGCGACACTTTGGCCATATAGTCACCATGTATATTATGTGAGTGAAGAGCAGCAGGTAATTAATAATCGTACTATTACTATTCCCGTTCTAAGAAGGCAAAGGCTACATGTAAACGGTGGTATGAAGGATGAACTAGTGATCGAAGGTGTTGAACAAATTCGTTTTGTTTTTGGTTTAGATACCAATTTTGACGGCCGAGTGGATAGATATAGAAATACAACAAATATGTCCGATGCTGACTGGGGCGCTACAAGAGGCATCTTATCCCTACAGCTGTTTGTATTGGTAAGAGTATTGGAACCGGATGTTGACTTTGGGGTACAGTCGCGGTCTTACGTATTAGGTAATGATCCTGATAAAAGGACGTTGACTTATAACGATGCCATTAGACGTACCGTATTTTCAACCACAATATCAATGTACAACATGGGAGGCTCAGCATGGGAAATGTAAAGCAACGGGGTGTAGTACTGATCATGGCGATGGTCATGGTAGTCGCCATAATGGCGGTTGCAGTAACGTTAATGAGTACCAGTACGTTGGATATAAAAATGACCCATGCCGTCATGGAACGAGAAGAAGCTGAAAGCTTACTCTTTGGTGAAATGCAAAGATTAATTCAGCAAGAGCAGCCGCTTCCTAACAATATTTTTCTGCGTTCAAGGCAGCAGTTAGCGGACGAAGGCACAACAGTACAAACGCCTAATGGCTTACAAGCCACTGTGACTAACCTAAATAATGGTGAGCTAGAGCTGTTTTGTCCACGGCAATATGACTATACCGAGGGGTTTGTGTGCAACATGACGGAAGTTGAAGCCACTGTGGAATATGGTGATAGGGGACGTCACAACGTCACTATCGTGATGGGAATTGGTCAGGAAATTGTGAGCGTTTCAAATTAACAGCCTTTTTCGAGTAACTGATATGAATAAGTTAATATACACGATAGTTGCATTAATGGCGCTATTACAAACCGCTCAAGCAGAAGACATTGAGCTTTATGTTAAACATAATGTTTCTACCCGTGAGCAACCTCGGGTACTGATGCTATTTGATACATCAGGCAGTATGGCGTGGGACTCACAAAATGGTAAGGCGTGTTATGAGCGTTACTCATATCGCGTGTGGACTGGCTGGCGCTATGAAACGCGTTATGGCTACCGAGAAACAGAGTGTTTTAATGGCAGTAACTGTTATCAAGCGAACCAATATAATCAAGCGGTTCAGGGGTGTGCGGATAGCCGCCTAAAAGTAGCACAAAATGCAATGCGCAGTTTAGTTAGCGATAATGATGATATTAGATTTGGCCTGTCTCGACTTTATTCTTCGAGTGGGGGTTATATTCTTAATGGGATTGGCAGTAGCCGCAGCGATATTGTTGATAAGATCAACGCATTACCAGCAAGTGGTTCTACGCCGCTGTCAGAAACGCTTTGGGAGTTATATAACTATCTTAAAGGTGGCAGCGTATACTGGGGCACTAACGGAGGAAACGACAGGGATAAAGGGATTGAACGTGGGAGCAACTATATTTCTGCGTTTAAGCCCGTGCGTGGCGAAGAAGAGCGGTGTGATACGTCAATCAACTTAATTTTAATGACGGATGGCGACCCTACCAGCGATACTGATTCTAACACAAGCATCGTTAATGAATATTACTCAGTGTATGGCGCCTACCCTAATTATTTCGACATTAATGAAGGCTCTGGTGTTACCAAAAACTATTTACCAGCTTTAGCCAAAACAATGCGTGGTACATCTCAAGTTAAAGTTGACTTATATCCTTCTACTCCAGATGAACATGACTTTGCGCGAGTCTTTACGATCGGTTTTGGTAACGGTATGTCTAGTACAGGTAAAGAGTTGCTTGCGGAAACTGCTAAGGAAGGAGGGGGGCAATACCTGCACGCCAATACCGCAAATGAACTGTCGGATGTACTCAAAACCACGATTACCAATATCAGAAATGTGAGTGCAAGTTTTAGTTCACCAACGGTATCCGCCAATGCTGAAGATCAAACCCAAACAGGTGATGCACTTTACTACACTCAGTTTAAACCAGAGACACATACTCGCTGGCGTGGCAACCTGAAAAAGCTTAAGTTTGTGGGTACAGAGATAGTAGGTCAGGAACTGACTAAAGCGATAAATGATAAAGGTGCGATTGATAGCAATATCACAACGTATTGGTCGCAAGCGCAATCAAAAGATGGCAACAATATTGAAAAAGGAGGAGTTAACTATGCGCTTGAAAATCAGGTTACTAGAAAAGTACTGTCTGATTTTGGTGGCGGTGATTTAGTTGATTTCACCTATAATAATGCCGAAAGTGCCTATGGTAATTTAACTAAACTTGCCACAGCAATGGAGTTAAGTGGTGCAAGTAAAAGTGAGATACAAAGTATTTTTAATTGGGCGATAGGTCAAGACGTCGACGATGATGATGGTGACGGTTTGAGATCTGAAAGAAGGCCAGACATATTCGCCGATCCATTACACTCAAAGCCTGCAACGGTTGACTATGGCAATGGCGATATTCGCGTGCTCATTGGTACCAACGCCGGCATGCTCCATATGTTTAAAGATCAAGGAAATAGCGTAACTGAAAGCTGGGCATTTATCCCAGGTTCTTTATTACCTATCCTGAATCCAGTCAAAACACGTAAAGCAGAAACGAAACTGTATGGCCTAGATGGACCTATTACTGTGTACTTTCACGATGTGAATAAAAATCGCAAGGTAGAAGCGGGTGATAAGGTTTGGGCCTTTGTGGGAATGCGCCGCGGCGGCAATAAATACTATGGCTTTGATATTACCAATCCAGATTCACCCAAACTATTGTGGGGTGGGCCTATTTCCGGTGATTCAAATAAGTTTAAGAACTTGGGGCAAACGTGGTCCAAGCCTGTGGTGACTTTCATTGAAAAGCAAAAGGATAGACCGGTATTGGTTTTTGCAGCAGGATACAATACCAATAAAGATAATGTTTCACGTAGCGATGATAATGATAAAGGCGTAGGGGTTTACATGGTTGATATCATGTCAAACAATGCTGATATCGTTTGGTCGCTGACTGGTGATGCGTTTAAAGGTAAGCACAGTATTGTTGCGGAGCCAACGTTAACGGACTCAGACTACGATGGCTATATTGACAGAATTTATTTAGCGGATACCGCAGGGAGTATCTGGAGAATTGATATACCCGGTCCAAACCCATCTGATAGTACTGAGCCTTGGACTCATTTTGAGTTGGCACGTTTGGGGAGTAGCTTTGCTGATGAGGATAGACGCTTTTTTTATCGTCCAAATATTGCTCGTACCTTTTATAGTAAGGTAACAGAGACTAGATATAACGGGAATTTGATTAAAGAGCGCAGAGATACACCGTTTGACGCCATTGTTATTGGTAGTGGTAATCGCTCTAAGCCGACAGATTCAAGTGTGACTGACTATCTTTTCATGATTAGGGATATACATACGAAAACGCAATCTTTTGTAAACGATATTCCAGACCCTATATTAATTTCTGATTTAATGGAAATGAAGAGCGATCCGTTTGGGAATGCTGTAGATGATATTGACGACTTTGTTGAACTAGAAGTAGAGCTGGCTAAGTTTAATGGCTGGAAGTATCAATTATCAGGGGGCGAAAAGTCGCTCTCTGGTGCGACTGTTATTGGAGGAGTCGCATATTTTACTTCATTTACACCAGCAGATCAGACAACCCAACAATGCACATTAACAGGTGGTAAAGGGCAGCTTTACATGTTCCATTTACATTATGGCACAGGGAAAACTTACGTGACCTCACAAGACCTACCAGATACGCCGACTCTAGTTGTACGCAAAGATGAAAATGGTAAAAGAGTTCCTTATATTGCAGGCCCTGGGATTATAGCTGATGACAGTAATCCATTTGTGCCGCCAGGGATACCGGGTGAACCAGTGCCAGTTGTAGGCGATGATGACAAGGTTATTATCTTTAAAAATAAAACGTCGGGTATCAGAACAAAACAACTTTACATTTATAAGAGGGAAGATAGTGATGAGAAGAAATAGTACCCTAGACAAAGCAATATCAGGTTTTACCCTGATTGAAGTAATGATAGTGGTGGTGATCATCGGTATTCTCTCTGCGATTGCATACCCTAATTACACTGAGTATGTGAGAAGAGGGGCAAGGGCTGATGCCATGACTTTGCTACTTGACGCCGCGAATAAGCAAGAGCAGTTCTTTGTTGATAACAGAGCTTACAGCGATAATCTAGCGGCAATCGGTGTAGCGACGGCAACGGAAAATGGTTATTTCAATGTAACACTTGAAAACGTTACTGCAGATACCTTTAGAATCGTTGCAACAGCCGCAGCAGGGCCGGTTCGAGGCGATGAACAGTGCCCAGCTTTAACCATTGATGAACTTGGGGTTCGTGGTGTTGCTGGGACAACGAATCAAGACGCTATAGATAGGTGTTGGGAACGTTAATTTTCGGGGGAGTAGTTAACTCCCCTTTGTATTAACACTAACTATCCCCGAGCTTAGGTTATTTAACCTGAGGTTTGGATAAGGAATGAGCTAATTCATTGTTTTTAATATTACATTAAATTATTTCCTTATCTAGCCAGAAAGTTTTGGGATTAACAAGGCGAATTTACGTACCAATAGCGGGCTATTGGAAGTGAATTCAACGCTGTTAGCGCAAAAACTGGCTGCTAGAAAGGCATTAATTATCCGAAGCTTAGGTTATTTACTTTTGACACTCATCAGTATCTTTTAAAGTGCTTCTCCCTGTGTAGCTAACTGACAGAGACAATCCCACGGTAGAACTTGCGTTACAATAGACAAAAGTACCGTTATAGAGTCCCGCGAGATGACCAAAGCGGCGAAATATAATGGCGTTTCTTGGGTAGGTGAGCATGTCCCCTGAGTCTACTGAGTCCACAACCGCTAATTTATAATCATCGCCTGAAAACTCACCTTGAGGGTGGTAGTCGATAAAAACCGTTAACTGAGTGTGCCATTCTTTGTCGTCGCAGCGATTGTTTTTCAGGGGGCACAAAGTAACGGTTGCACCGCTTGCAACGGCCTGAATGCGAGCAAAATTAATGGCTCGTCGCAATGCTTCAAGCTTTATTTTTGGTTTATCAAACTGAAATAAAGCCGTAAGACTGGGAAGAGAGAATAAACTGACGATAGTGATAATCGCCAAACACACTAAAGATTCCAATAGGGAAAAACCCATATGACGATGCATATCCTTTGCCTCGTTTTATATTTTCTTTAAGCCTAGACGTTTATATATTAAAGGCAAGATTGAAACTTCGAGATATTTTGCGCATCAGTACTTTTGTGGCTATCCACAGGTATCTGTTGTATTTCCTCGATATAATGCTGTGCCAGCGGTTGAAACACTCAACTGCTGATTGTTGTCGTCACTACCAGGACAATAGGTAAAGTTTCCCGCGTTTGAACCACTTAAGAGTCCACTTGAATCAAACCTTAGACGATTGTCACCAGAAAATACCATTGTGTCGTTATCGTCTACGACCTCCATCGTACGATGGATAGTATCACCATTACTAAATGTGCCATTTTTATCACTATCAACAAACACGCTAATTCTGTTCGTTGCCCAATTATCTTGGCAAGTAAATGCAGTCCTAGCTTGAATATTGGCTGGGGGAGCTGGGCAGAGAATGACAATTTCGTCTGCGGCGGTTGCTTTTACACGAGCAAAAGCGATATTGCGCTGTAATTCTTGCAAGAAGGACTCAGCTCGGTTGCGTTGCAGCAGGTTGCCATCAAAGCTAAATGAAATGGCCAATACGATAGCCAATATAGCGATGGTTATCATCAGTTCTAGTAGATTGAATCCTGCTGATTGTTTCATTACCGCCTCACAACCAAAAAGTAATAATTTATGATTAATATTATTGCGTGAAATCACTTCAACTTTCAATGTCTTTGTTTGCCTTGGGCAAGCGGATTGTCTAAAATCGACGCTATACCAAAGGAATCGAGATAGTCATGAAGAAAATAGAAGCAATAATTAAACCGTTTAAACTTGATGATGTCCGAGAAGCGCTTTCGGATGTGGGGATCACAGGTATGACGGTATGTGAAGTAAAAGGTTTTGGTCGTCAGAAAGGTCATACTGAGTTATATCGCGGTGCTGAATATATGGTAGATTTCTTGCCTAAAGTGAAACTTGATATTGTTACCGCAGATGAAGACGTTGACAGAGCGATTGAAGTTATCCTAAAAACCGCACAAACGGGCAAAATTGGTGATGGTAAAATCTTTGTGACCGATGTTGAACGCGTGGTTCGGATCCGTACAGGTGAAGAGGACGAAGAAGCGATTTAATACGCTGTTAAGTCAAATGCTTACCTTTTAAGGCTGCTTACCTTCTATTATGGGCAGCCTAATTCCTTCCTTATTACAACTACAATCAAATAAAATATGCTGACGGCTGACGGCTGACGGCTGACGGCTGACGGCTGATGTCTATGTACAGAAAACAAGTATTTTTTACTGCTGTAGAATGCTTGAAGGCGAGCGTTGGTGGGAGAGAAGTCACAACATCGGTGATATCGTGACTTAACAGTGTATTTATTTGTTACGAGCGTTAACCGATTTGGCTTTTTTCACATTATCCGCAAGGTCTGGCAGGCCGAGTTTGCGGTAGCTTTTTTCCATAATGTCAAAAGCTTGGGTCAGATAACTACTTTGAGAGTAGTGTTCTACTACATATTTACCACGGTTTGCTGCGGCAAGATATGCTTCACGCTCGAAGTAATATTCAGCGACTCTCAGCTCGTAACGAGCCATTTTGTTTAGTAACCATACTAAGCGTTTTTTCGCCTCTGGTGCATACGGACTGTTTGGATAGTTTTTGACTAACGTGGTTAAATCCTGAAAAGCAACACGGGTACGATTGGCATCGCGGTCGGCTCTGTCTACACCAAAATATTCTTGGAATGCGTTTTCGTCAGCTTTAATACTTACCAGACCTCGCATGTAGTACATGTAGTCTAGGTCTTTATGATTTGGATTTAAGCGAATAAAACGATCAATAGTGGCAAGTGCTTGGTCAGTGTTACCTGTTTGATAATATGCATAGACTAAGTCCATTTGAACTTGTCTTGCATAAGGGCCAAATGGATAACGAGCATTAATCGCACCCAATAATTCAATGGCGCGGGCATATAAACCAGAATCTAATGTTTGTTTAGCATCTTCATAAAGCGCTTGGGCGGATTTGTTTGGTACGCGTTCAATATCTTCTTGTTCTGGTGCGGATGAACAGGCTGCCAAACCCAAAACAGACGCGGCTAACGCCAGCCTAAAGGCGTGTGTCCTTAAGTTTTTAATCATTTTATTTTACTACCTTTGTTTTCTTCGGCTAGGCCAACTCGGCAAAACCGAGTAAACTATGCATTAATACGATTCTAACCCAGTCGAGCACGGCTTGCACTGGTAAATTAGGTAAAGTTTCAGATGTCAGAGCAAATTTCCCTCCAAGCGGAGGTTCCAGTCGAACTCGGTGGTAAACGTCTAGACCAAATATTGGCGCAATTGTTCCCGGATTTTTCTCGTTCAAGAATAAAAACTTGGATCCTTGAAGATAAAGTCACCGTAGATGGTGAAGTATTCAACACCCCTCGTGAAAAGTTACTTGGTGGTGAAAGTGTTGCTATCGAGACGGTTATCGAAGCACAGCGCGAATACGAAGCGCAAGATATAGAGTTAGACATTGTTTACGAAGATGATGACATTCTTGTGATAAACAAGCCGATGGGGCTGGTGGTTCACCCCGGTGCCGGTAACCCAGATGGCACTGTGTTAAATGCTCTGCTGCACCATCACCCAGAAATCATTAACGTGCCTCGTGCTGGTATCGTACACCGTCTGGATAAAGACACTACCGGTCTAATGGTCGTGGCGAAAACCATTCAAGCACAAACGCACTTGGTGAAGAATCTACAAGCGCGTGAAAACTTCACACGTGAATACGAAGCAGTTTGTAATGGCACGATGACCGCAGGTGGCATGATTGAAAAGCCAATCGGTCGTCACGCAACTAAGCGTACACATATGGCAGTACATGAGATGGGGAAGCCTGCTATCACTCATTACCGTGTTGCTGAAAAGTTTCGAGCACACACGCGCCTTCGCCTGCGCCTAGAAACCGGTAGAACGCACCAAATTCGTGTACATATGGCGTATTTGAATCACCCGCTAATTGGCGATCAGCTCTATGGCGGCCGTCCTCGTCCACCAAGAAATGCGACTCAAGGATTAACCGAGCAATTAAGAGAGTTTAAACGTCAGGCATTGCATGCTATAAAACTGAGTATCGCTCACCCTATTACTGGCGAGAAGATGACATGGGAAGCGCCTGTGCCTGAAGATATGATTAAACTGGTGGCTGCGCTTAGAGAAGATACCAAAGAAAACCCGGATTTAACGTTATAAGATGCAACTTGCTCAGTGGCCATTAACCCAATTCGTTGGGACATTATCAACAACGCGCAAGGGCGGTGTTTCAGCACCGCCGTATGATAGCTTTAATCTAGCCTTTCATGTTGGTGATAATGCTGAACATGTAGCCGAAAACCGTCGAATTTTACATGGTTATGTGGCCAACCCGATTGTATGGCTTGAGCAAGTACATGGCGCTGAAGTGGTGGTGGTCGACGAGCAGTTTGAAATCGCGCAGGTCCATCAAGCCGATGCCTTATACACTCGCTTGCGTCAAACGCCACTGGCTATCATGACAGCAGACTGCTTACCCATTCTGCTTGCATCAAAAGATGGTGAAGAGGTGGCCGCTATCCATGGTGGTTGGAAGCCTCTTGCTGCTGGAATTATCTCGCAAACACTGGCTAAGTTTACCTGTGCACCTGAAGAGATCTGTGTATGGTTTGGCCCAGCGATTGGGCCTAGTGCATTCGAGGTGGGCGAAGACGTAGTACAGGCTTTTGAGGCGCAACGAAATACGGCATTTGTTGCCAAAAAAGACGGTAAATATCTTGCGGATATTTTCGAGCTTGCACAGTCGTTATTGCGCGAACAAGGTGTAGAGGATTTTTACGGCGATAAACACTGTACAGTAACTATGTCCGAGCAGTATTTTTCTTATCGTAGAGACAAAACAACGGGCCGTATGGCAACTTTGATTTGGCGCAAATAATCAGGGTAAATTATTACTTTTACGCTTGATCTTCGTTCAGTTAATACCCATAAATAAGGTAATTCGATATTTTATATGGGTAAATAAATCATGCGTTTAGATAGATTTACAAGCAAATTCCAAGCTGCGCTTTCCGATGCGCAGTCATTAGCGCTTGGGCGCGATCACCAATTTATTGAACCTGTTCATTTAATGTATGCTTTGCTCCAACAGAGCGGCTCAAGTGTGCGCGCATTATTAGCACAAGCAGGTGTGAGCGCCGACGAGCTTAATACTAAGTTGTCACAAGCCATTGAAAAGCTATTTAAAGTAGAAGGCGTAGGTGGTGATGTACAGCTTTCAAATAACCTTATTTCGCTGATCAATCTGTGTGATAAATATGCACAAAAGCGTAAAGACAAATATATCTCCAGCGAGTTGTTTGTTTTTGCTGCGTGCGAAGATAAAGGCCCATTAGGCGAGATTTTCAAAGCGCTTAACATCACCCAACCAAAGATTGAGCAAGCCATTAAGGCTATTCGAGGGGGTCAAAAAGTGGATGACCCTAATGCCGAAGACACTCGCCAAGCTCTTGAGAAATTTACTATCGATCTCACTGAGCGTGCCGAGCAAGGCAAGCTTGATCCGGTTATTGGCCGTGACGACGAAATCCGCCGCACTATTCAAGTGCTACAGCGCCGTACTAAAAACAACCCTGTACTTATCGGTGAACCGGGCGTTGGTAAAACCGCCATCGTTGAGGGGCTCGCGCAGCGTATTATCAACGGTGAAGTTCCAGAAGGCTTGAAAAGTAAGCGCGTACTATCGCTGGATATGGGTGCATTGGTAGCGGGAGCCAAATACCGTGGTGAATTTGAAGAGCGCCTAAAGTCGGTATTAAACGAGCTGGCTAAAGAAGAAGGCCAAGTTATTCTCTTTATTGACGAAATCCATACTATGGTAGGGGCGGGCAAAACCGACGGTGCAATGGATGCGGGCAACATGCTAAAACCCGCACTTGCACGTGGTGAGCTTCACTGTGTAGGGGCGACCACACTCGATGAGTATCGTCAGTATATTGAAAAGGACGCGGCACTTGAGCGTCGTTTCCAAAAAGTATTTGTTGCAGAGCCAACCGTAGAGGATACCATCGCTATCCTGCGTGGCTTAAAAGAGCGTTACGAGTTGCACCACTCAGTGGATATTACCGATCCTGCGATTGTCGCTGCGGCTAATTTATCACATCGTTATATTTCAGACAGGCAGCTTCCAGATAAAGCTATCGATTTGATAGACGAAGCAGGGTCTTCAATTCGACTGCAAATTGACTCAAAGCCGGAGCAATTAGATAGACTAGAGCGCCGTATTATCCAACTAAAATTGGAAGATAACGCGCTGGCAAAAGAGAAAGATGAAGCGAGTCAAAAGCGTCGCACTGAGATGCAAACGCTCATCAATGAATTAGAAGCTGAGTATCGAGAGCTTGATGAAGTGTGGAATGCCGAAAAAGCCTCACTACAAGGCACACAAGTGATTAAGGCTGAGCTTGAGCAAGCGCGTTTAGATCTAGAAGTCGCGCGTCGAGCAAGTGATTTGCAACGTATGTCCGAACTACAATACGGTCGGATCCCTGAGCTTGAGCGAAAACTAGACCTTGCTTCTCAGGCTGAAATGCAGGAAATGAGCCTTTTAAAAAATCAGGTTGGTGAAGATGAAATTGCAGAAATTTTATCTCGCTGGACTGGGATCCCGGTCGCAAAAATGCTCCAAGGTGAGCGTGAAAAGTTACTGCAAATGGAAGACGAGCTTCACAAAAAAGTGATTGGTCAAGACGAAGCTGTTAATGCGGTTGCCAACGCTATCCGTCGCTCACGAGCTGGGCTTGCAGACCCAAATCGCCCAATTGGTTCGTTCTTGTTCTTAGGTCCAACAGGGGTTGGTAAAACGGAGCTGACCAAAGCGTTAGCCAACTTTATGTTTGATACGGAAGATGCCATGGTGCGCATTGATATGTCCGAGTTTATGGAAAAACACTCAGTTGCGCGCTTGGTTGGTGCACCTCCTGGTTATGTCGGCTACGAAGAAGGTGGCTATTTGACAGAAGCGGTAAGGCGTCGTCCTTATTCTGTGATTTTACTTGATGAAGTGGAAAAAGCGCATCCAGATGTATTTAACATCTTATTGCAGGTGTTGGACGATGGTCGCTTGACCGATGGTCAAGGTCGCACGGTTGATTTTAAAAATGCAGTGATCATCATGACCTCGAACTTAGGGTCGGATGTCATTCAAGAGCAAGCAGGAAATAACGACTACGCAACACTCAAGGAGCGTGTTATGGGCGTGCTGGCTAGTCAGTTTAGACCTGAATTTATTAACCGTATTGATGAAACCGTGGTGTTCCACCCGCTTATCAATGAACATATTAAAGAAATAGCGAGTATCCAGTTAGACAGATTGAGTAAACGCTTAACTGAAAAAGGCTTTGCGCTTGAGCTCAGTGACGCCGCGCTTGATAAAATCGCAGCAAGCGGATTTGATCCTGTATATGGTGCTCGTCCTTTAAAACGAGCCGTGCAACAATACATTGAAAACCCGTTGGCGCAGGACTTGTTACAAGGTAAGTTTGTGACTGGCGATACCATTAAAGTCGAGGTGGTTGACGACCAGATAGTGTTTAAGCACTAATATAGCTAAATGCTCTTACAGCCATGCTGTAAGAGCATTTTTCCTTCCCATACTGTAAATTTCTTCAAACTCCTTACCCTTTCGCGTATTCTACAAAGATAACAAACTGTCTTCTAAGAAAGCCGCATATGATAAATAAGTCAACCACTTACGGTATCTACGAATTTGGTGATAGCAACCAGCTGTGTAGCACCATCATTTCTTTGCCAGCGCTTACTTCAGGCCAAGTGCGCATAAAAGTAAACAGTACCAGCATAAATCCTATTGAAGTGAAAACCAGACAAGGCCTTGGTTATGTTGCAGCGCAAAAAAGCGCAGATGCCTTTTTGCCGCTCGGATACGATCTGTATGGTGAGGTGGTTGAGGTTTATGGCCCAGATAGCCAATTTAAAGTAGGCGACCTTGTCATCGGTATGGTTGGATTTGCAAGTAACCCCGGGACCTATAGTGACTATACAATGGCGCTTGAGTCAGAGCTCATCAAGGTTTCTTTGCAAGAAAATCCAGATATTGCAGGTCTTTGTCTTGCGGGTCTTACGGCAAAACAAGCGTTAGATAAATTTTCGAATCATAATCGTCCACTATATGTATTGGCACCAACTGGTGGTGTGGGGCATTTAGCAATTCAACTAGCGCAGCTCCAAGGGCGAAAAGTCATTGCTGTCTCGACCCGTCCTGAGCATGAATTGTTGTCGAAGCTCAAGGTAACGGCAATAAGTTATGACAAATTTTATCAGCACCAAGTTGAGTGCGATTTACTGGACTTAATTGGTGGCGATATTGCATTACAGTGTGTCGACTCGATGAAGCCGAACTCGCACCTAGTGACTATTCCCAGCGTCACCAAAGAAATGGTCTGTGAGCGAGCTACGATAAGGGGTGTAAGGGCTGAGGGGATGCTGGTTGCGAGTAATTTAGACGATCTTAAATATTTGTATCAGGCGTATCAAGCTGGCAAAATCAGCATAAATGTAAGTCATTACTTTGCTATGGCGGATATTGCGCTGGCTCATCACTGTATGGAAAGTGGTAAGCATGTTGGCAAAGTTATTATTAAGGCCTAAGTGTACTAAAAGTAGCCGTATTTAAATTGATTGCTCGGTTTAAATCACTCATTTAATGGATACACTTGGTATAATTTGGTTTCGACCCCATAAACTTGAAATTGGCCTGTAGGTTCGAGGAAGAATTTTTGAAACAATTAGACTTAAACACTAAGCTGGACTTATTGTCTGACGGCGCGCATCGCGGCGTTTTCAAAGGTATCAAAAGAGGTATCGAACGTGAGGCATTGCGGATCCAAGGGTCGGGAAAAATAGCGAAAACACCGCATCCAGAAAAGACGGGCCACGCACTGACCAATGGTCATATCACCACTGATTTTTCTGAGTCGCTACTCGAATTTATCACTCCAGTGAGTGAAGACCCACAAGAGACATTAGCGCAACTTTCTGATCTACAGAAGTTTACTTTGGCTAACATGGGTGATGAGTTACTGTGGCCTTTGTCGATGCCATGCTTTATTGAGGACGAAGAAGATATTGTCCTAGCGCAGTTTGGCACTTCTAATATCGGCAAAATGAAAACGCTTTATCGTGAAGGGCTGAAAAACCGTTATGGCAGCATGATGCAGGCCATTGCAGGTGTGCACTTCAATATTTCATTTCCAGAGACCGTATGGCAAAGCCTGCAAGTGATGTCTGAAGACGATAACCCTCAACAATCATTTATCTCCCAGCAGTATTTAGGCCTTATTCGTAATTTCAAGCGTGAAATGTGGCTGATAAGCTACCTGTTTGGCGCATCTCCTGCGCTTTGTCCGTCATTTTTGCAAGGTAAAAAGAGCGACTTGCCATTTAGTAAGCTAGAAAATGGCTCCATCTACCTTGAATACGGCACCGCACTTAGACTGGGTGATTTAGGTTATACCAATAGTGCACAAAGCTCGCTTAAGGTGATGTATAACGATCTGGATGAGTATATTGCGGGCTTGCGACAAGCCATTCGTTGCCGCTCCGACTTGTATCATGAAATTCCAGACTATCGAGCAGCAGAGCCAAAACAGCTAAATCGCAACATTTTACAGATTGAAAACGAGTTCTACTCACCAATTAGACCAAAACGCAATGCCAAGTCTGGTGAAACACCGACTCAAGCACTTGAACGTGGTGGTATCGAATATATCGAAATTCGTGCGTTGGATGTTAACCCATTCGAGCATACTGGTGTGAGTCTTGAGCAAATCCACTTCCTCGATGTGTTCTTAACCTATTGTTTGCTAAAGCCAAGCCCGGAGCTTTCTTTTGAAGCGCAAAAGCTCGCTGGTAAGAATTTACATCAGGTGGTTAACCAAGGTCGCTGCACAGCACTTGAACTGAGTAAAGCGGGTGAGCCTGTGAGTGTGAAGCAGTGGGGCACGGAGATTTTTACAGACTTACTCAAAGTCGCAAAAATGTTAGATGCGAGTACCGAAAAATCAGTTTATGTGGCAACAGTGGAAAAATTAATGTTGTCAATTGAAACACCTGCACTTACTTTTTCTGGGCAGTTGCTATCTCAACTGAAGAGTCGTACCTTAGAACAAGGCTCAATGGGCATTGAACTTGCGAAAAAATATAAGCAACTTCATCAAGATATCAAATACGGTTATTACGATGAAGATACGCTGAAGTCATTTGCACGTCAGTCTTTCGAAGATGAGGCTGCGGTTAGAGCTGCGGATACGGTAGACTTCACGGCTTTCCTTGACGATTATTTTTCAAGGGCATAATGCACAAGGCATAAAAAAGCGCAGCCATAAGGCTGCGCAAATAAATTTCAGGGATGAAACAATGCTAAACTGCTGCATTCATAAGTTCAGACCAATGCAAATTGTAAAAGTTCATTAGGTTTCGAAAAAAATGCAAAAAAAATTAATTTTAATTAGCCTCGTCGCTGTTTTATCCGGATGTGCTACTGCACCACCTAAACAACCTCATGATATTTGTAAGATTTTTGAGGAAAAAGAAGATTGGTACTATGACGCTCGTGATGCTCAAGAAAAGTGGGGCTCACCAAAGCATGTACTGATGAGTATGATGTACCAAGAAAGTTCTTTTCGGCATGATGCGGCTCCTCCTATGGAATATTTCCTGTGGTTTATTCCTGTTGGCAGAGTGAGCTCTGCTTATGGCTACTCTCAAGCCAAAACTCCGACCTGGTCTGATTATATTCGTGAAACTGGAAACTCAGGTGCAGATCGCGATGACTTTGAAGACGCCATCGACTTTATGGCTTGGTTCGTATACAAGACTCACAAGGTAAACGGCGTGTCTAAATGGGACGCTTACGCACAATACCTCAATTATCATGAAGGCTGGGGCGGTTATCGTCGTGGTACGTATAAAAATAAGAAATGGTTAATGCAAGTCGCAAATAAGGTAAAGCATCGTGCTGCGCGCTATGCCGTTCAACTTAAACGCTGTGAAGATGATTTAGATAAGAACTGGTTCGAGAGAATTTTTTCTTGAATAAACCGCGGTGTTACTTTCAACACCGCAATTGAGTTTAGCTTTTACTTGCTTAAGAGCTAGAAGAAATTTTCACCATCTTGATCATGTTTTCTTTGATCTCAATGACTTCCATCTTATAACCAGAAATCGTTAAGCCAAGAGGCGCATCTGGAATATCCTCAAGGTGCTCTACAATCAGACCACTGAGGGTTTTAGGACCTTCGGTAGGTAAGTCCCAACTCATTTCTTTATTTAAGTCACGCACGTTTACACTGCCGTCAACCATAACTGAGCCATCACGCTGCATGTTTACGTCTTCGCTCGGCGCACGCGTCTGCGTAGTGGTAAAGTCACCTACGACTTCTTCAAGAATATCTTCGAGCGTAACCAGACCTTGAATGTCACCATACTCATCAACAACAAGACCAATGCGCTCTTTGGCTTCTTGGAATTTGATCAGCTGTGTATTGAGCGAGGTATTCTCTGGTACATAGTAAATCTCTCTTACCGCACGCAGTAGTGACGGCTTATCAAACTGCTCTTTTGTCAGTAGGCGTAGCGCATCACGAGCGTGAATAAAACCAACCGCATCATCAATTTGGTCACGGTAAAGTAGCACTCGGGTGTGCTGCGCATTCGTGAGCTGGCGAGCAATATCTTTCCACTCGTCATTGATATCTATCGCATTGATCTCACTGCGTGGGATCATAATGTCTTCCACGGTCACGTGATCCAAGTCTAAGATAGAAGTGAGCATGTTTTGGTGGTTTGAGGGCAGCATAGCGCTTGACTCATTTACCACGGTTTTTAATTCTTCTTTACTTAGGCTGTGCTCTTCAATCTCTTGTGGTGTGATCCCGACCAATCGCAACATACCATTGGTGATCCAGTTGGTTGCCACAACCAAAGGGAACAAGACCTTCAACAATACTTTGAGGATAACAGAGCTTGGGAACGCGACTTTCTCGGGGTATAAAGCTGCGAGAGTCTTAGGTGTGACTTCAGCGAAGATAAGAACCACAAGTGTGAGACCAAAGGTAGCTACTGCGATACCCATATCGCCATACAGGCGCAGTCCAATGATGGTAGCCACTTGCGCAGCGGCAATATTGACGAGGTTATTTCCGATCAGGATCAGACCAATCAGTCTGTCAGGACGGTTAAGAAGGTTACTTACACGCTTCGCACCACGGTGATTCTCTTTTTCAAGATGGCGTAGACGAATACGGTTGATTGACATGATACCGGTTTCTGAACTAGAAAAATAAGCCGACATCAAAATGAGCACGCCGAGTATGATAAACAAGGCGCTGGTCGATATGTCTTCCAACAGTGGATCCCTTTTTTACTTACGAAAGAGTATTAAGCGTTAGTGAGTTACGATAGTCAAGTTAAAGTTTAAAACCTGCCTAAAATCACTTCTTGTATAAAGCGACTACCAAAGTAACCTAAAGTTACGATGCCAGAAGCCGCTATGATTGAAATCACCACAGACTTACCGCGCCAGCCGAACTGCTTATGCCCAAAGGCGACGATGACATAAATAAGCCATGCAACGATAGATAAAATGGTTTTGTGAATAGTCTCTTTGGCGAACATACCGTCTAAAAAGTAAAAACCGGATGCCAATGCCAGTGTTAATAAACCTGTGCCTACAAATAACAGCTGATAAAGCTGCCTTTCCACTTGCATAAGTGGCGGTAGATGGCTGGTCATAATCGCCAAATCCCGTTGTTTTAAGCGTTTATCAATAAACATAAATTGAATGGCGTAGAGTGTGGCGATGATAAGTACACAGTAAGCCAACAAAGAAAGTGAAATATGTAAAACGAGACCAACATCTATGTTTATTGTATGCATAATAATATGGTGTGGAATGAATAGGCTTGCTAATAACAAAATAGCGGCGAAACCATACACCACGGGCAGCAATAATGTTGCAGGGAAGCGTAAAGATACGGTCGTTACAGAAACAACGATAACCCAACAGGTTAACAAGGCAACGTTGACGGTACTGAGATCTTGTCCTTGATGCGTAAACACTGAATTCACCAACACTAGCATATGAGTCAAAATGGCGACGGTGCTTAATATTAAGGTTTTCTTTTGATCTGGACCTTGTTTGTCAAATAAGCGCGATAAAACATGGCTGGTGGCCATGATGTAAAAGAGACAGGCGATTAATGACAAGCTAATAATCAACATAAAAATAAGTGCCTAATTTTTGCTTTCCTTTTTTAGCTATTGTATTTAAAGCCTATCCACTTGCATAGGGTTTTATCTCAATCTGTTAACTTATTCTTATTTTCGTTCAGCGAAAGCGTAAAAAGCAGAACAATCGGCTTGAATACTGTATTAGTGGCTCGCATATCAGTATAATGCCCGACAATTTCGAGATTTTGGAACCGATACATGTTTGAAAACCTCCAAGAGCGTTTAGGAAAAACGCTTAAAAACATCAGTGGCCGTGGCCGACTAACTGAAGACAATATTAAAGAAACACTCCGTGAAGTACGCATGGCATTGCTTGAGGCTGACGTTGCCTTGCCAGTTGTGCGCGACTTTGTAAAACAAGTAAAAGAACGCGCGGTTGGTGTAGAAGTCACAAAGAGTCTGAGCCCAGGCCAGGTTTTCATCAAGATTGTTCGTGAAGAACTTGAAAAGTCGATGGGTGAGGCCAACGAAGAGCTGAACCTAAACGCGCAGCCGCCAGCTGTCGTGATGATGGCAGGTCTTCAAGGTGCGGGTAAAACCACCAGTGTTGGTAAGCTGGCTAAATTCCTTAAAGAGCGCAAAAAGAAATCTGTGTTGGTGGTGAGTGCTGACGTGTATCGTCCAGCGGCTATCAAACAGCTTGAAACGTTAGCAGCAGAGGTTGACGTCGAGTTCTTCCCCAGTGATATTTCACAAAAGCCGGTAGATATCGCAACGGGTGCTATTTCTCACGCGAAGAAAAAGTTCATTGATGTGGTACTTGTGGATACCGCAGGTCGTTTGCACGTAGATGCAGACATGATGGATGAAATCAAAGATTTACACGCGGCGATTAACCCAATTGAAACCTTATTTGTTGTTGACTCAATGACAGGTCAGGATGCTGCAAATACAGCAAAAGCGTTCGATGAAGCGCTGCCACTCAGCGGTGTTATCTTAACTAAAACGGATGGTGATGCGCGCGGTGGTGCGGCACTGTCTATTCGCCATATTACTGGTAAGCCCATTAAGTTTATCGGTGTGGGTGAAAGAACGGATGCCTTAGAGCCATTCCACCCTGACCGTGTTGCATCTCGAATTCTAGGTATGGGCGATGTACTGTCGCTTATTGAAGAAGTCGAAATGAAAGTCGATAAAGACAAAGCCCAAAAAGTGGCTGAGAAAGTCTTTAAAGGCGATGGTTTTACACTGGAAGATTTTGCTGAGCAGCTGCGCCAGATGAAAAACATGGGCGGTATGATGTCGATGATGGAAAAGCTGCCTGGTATGTCGAACTTGCCAGATGCAGTAAAAGGTCAAGTAAACGATAAGACCTTTAATCAAATGGAAGCCATCATAAGCTCAATGACGCCAAAAGAGCGTGCACGTCCTGAAATCATCAAAGGCTCGCGTAAAAAGCGTATCGCTGCGGGTTCTGGTACGCAAGTACAAGACATTAATAAGTTGCTGAAGCAGTTTACCCAAATGCAGAAGATGATGAAGAAGATGAAAGGCAAAGGCGGCATGATGAAAATGATGAAGAACATGAAAGGCATGATGCCGCCGGGCATGTTCGGTGGCGGTGGGCCTAAGTTCTAACACCGTTTTATAGTATGGATAATGGGAAAGGCAAGCCGTATGGCTTGCCTTTTTGTTCACTTAGTTGTTCTTAAAATTGGACACTATTGGCCTAAAGTTTTCTGCTTTTTTCGGGTCGCCTGTACCAATGTACTGGGCTTCTTGTGGATAGGGGTAAACAGGGCGAGTGAAAAGAATATTGCCCTGCGGATCTTCTTTTTGCGTCATCAGTGCATCCGGTGCTATGCCTGTATCAAGCCAATGCACTAACGCTGCGATGGCATCAAAGGTTTCAGCGCCAGGTCCCTCGATACCACAATGCACCAATCCTGGTGGCAAGAATAGCCGAGCAAAGTCGTAGGTGTTGTCTTTACCCATATAGTTGATAACCGACTCATACCAATCAATAGTTGCATATGCAGGTATCGCAGCGTCTGACCATCCATGTAATACAATCATTTTGCCACCGCTATTTTTAAATCCAGTGAGATCAGGGTGATCGGCGTCCATAAAACTTGAGATAGATGAAAGCTCGCCAACCTCATTGTTGTAAGAAAAGTCTCTCCAGTTGCCTTGATTGTATCTTTCTCGAGGAAAAGCCAAGTACTTTAAATACTCGGTTGCAGCATAGTAGTGATAAGGCTTGATAAACGGTGCTTCAGGGAACAACCAACCTGTCCATTCAGGTTCGGAGCCATAGGGTAGGCCGCCATAAATGACGTTGCCTTGTTGGTCGTAGGATGGCGCATATATTTCCTTAATTGCGTTGACTTGGCGAGGTGTCAGGCATTTACCCGTTGTGTTGTGGCTGCACAGGAGCGTTTGCGGGTCAAAATCGCAGCGTCTAGGATCACTTATTAATCCATCAACTAAGCCATCTTTATGATCACAAGCTTGCATGACGGCCTGTGAAATAAAGTCAGTGTAGCTTGCATCGAGCAGTGCGTTATCGTTTTCATCCAAAATAGCTTTTGCATTATCCATGCAGTTGACTAGGTTGACTTTGGTGTAATTAATCGTCGGTCCTCTGGCAATCACGCCATCAAAATCATTTGGGTAACGCTTTGCGGCCATTATCCCTGCATGACCTCCTTTCGAACAACCCGATATAAATGAGTACTTAAGTTGCTTACTATAAAAACGCTCAATAACCGCTTTTGCTGCAACAGCAACCACATGGTTCGCTCTATAGGCGAAGTCTTCTCTTAACGGCACATTGTTTTTAGCCCACAAACCATCGAATCCAGCAGCGGTATGGCCGCCATCATGAGACATGGTCGCGTAATTGCGCATAACGCCAGCCATCGTTGGGTAGTTCGATACTTCGCCACAAAAGCCCATACAGGCATTGAGCAAGAAACGTTGGTTCCAAACTTGGTCCATTGGTAACCTAAGCTGAAAACGTATCGTCGGTGCGGCATAGCCTTCAACCAAACAGTGCTCAGATAAAGAGTTTGTTCCTTTTGGTATAGGTGTACCCAATAGGCGACTATACTTATAAGTCCAGAGTTCGGTGTCGGCATCTAGGGTTTGGCTTGGTACATATTCTGCGTTGGTGATACTCATTGCAGCATTACCTTGCTCTAGCTGCGAGAAGTCGCCAAAACGTAACAGTTTACAAGCCGTTATTTCTTCATTGTTTGCTGCAAGTGTTGAAGTAGCAACGAGCGCAAAAGAAAAGAATGGAATACCTAGAAGTAGATGTTTAATTGAACGTTTTGCTTTGCGCATTTGGTTCATATGTGTGCTTTCCTTATAAATGAAACAACAGGGACTTTCGACTTTCCAGCAGTGCTGAAAAAGTCAATTTTTTGTACCACTATTGGGACGAATGTGGCGTGCGAAACTTCAGCGGTAATTTTTGTAGCAGGGCCTAATAAAGCATCAACTTTGGAATTAACTTGCATTGCGCGTGAAAATGCGTAAAATGCCCGAGCTTCCCGTAATGGGAAGTACAAACTTATTAATGAAAACAGTCAATCTATGTAGAGGACGGTATGGTAACTATTCGTTTGCAACGTGGCGGCGCTAAAAAGCGTCCATTCTATCAAATCGTGGTTGCGGATAGCCGTTTCTCGCGTGACGGTCGTTTCATCGAGAAGGTAGGTTTCTTTAACCCTATCGCTGCAGGTCAGGAAGAAAAAGTACGTTTAGATTTATCTCGTGTTGATCACTGGGTAGGTCAAGGTGCAGCTCTTTCAGATCGTGTTGCGAAGCTGGTTAAAGACGCTCGTAAAGCGGCTTAATAGGCGTAAGTGTAACCATGAGTCAAAGTAAAACCTCGACAATCGTTGTTGGTAAGCTTGGTGCTCCTTATGGCATCAAGGGTTGGCTTAAGGTGCATTCATTTACTGACGATCCCCAAGGGATCTTCGATTTCAGCCCATGGTTGATAGGGCAACAAGGTAAATGGCAAAACCTTGAAGTGAGCGACTGGCGTCGTCACAACAAGGGATATATCGCTAAATTTGCACAGGTAAACGACAGAGATGAAGCAGTGGCTTATACCAATGCTGAAATCGCTGTTTATGCTGAGCAGCTTCCTGAATTACCTGAAGGGGAGTTTTATTGGCGAGATCTCATCGGCATGTCAGTAGTAACCGATAAAGGCTACGACTTAGGCATAGTTGATGACTTGATGGAGACTGGTTCAAATGACGTTTTGGTTGTGAAAGCAAACAAAAAAGATGCATTTGGCCAATCGGAAAGATTAATTCCATTTTTAACAGACTCTGTTATTTTGGATATTAATCATGACGAGAGAAAAATTACGGTAGATTGGGATCCAGCGTTTTAATGAGCGATCAGCAAAAGCTATGGGTTGGAGTGGTTTCACTTTTTCCTGACATGTTTAATGCGATAACTCAGCAAGGCGTAACGGGTCGAGCTGTGAAAAACGGCTTGATTGAGTTTAATTGTTGGAACCCAAGAGACTACGCCACTGATAAACATAGAACCGTGGATGATCGCCCTTATGGTGGTGGCCCAGGAATGTTGATGATGGTTGAGCCTCTCAAAAAAGCCATTCTTGATGCCAAAGCGGCAGCAGGAGAAGGTGCTAAAGTAATTTATATGTCCCCTCAAGGGCGAAAGCTAGATCAACAAGGTGCGACTGAATTGGCGCAATCTGAAAAGTTGATTTTAGTAGCGGGTCGTTATGAAGGTATTGATGAGCGGATCATCGAGTCTTATATAGACGAAGAGTGGTCCATCGGCGATTTTATACTGAGTGGTGGTGAGTTACCTGCCATGACATTAATCGATGCAGTAGCTCGATTAGTGCCAGGTGTGTTAGGTCATAACCAATCAGCAGAACAAGATTCATTTTCGGATGGCTTGTTGGATTGTCCTCATTATACTCGGCCGGAAACATTGGATGATAAACAGGTGCCTGCTGTATTACTCAGCGGAAACCACCAAGAAATAGCCAAATGGCGCTTAAAGCAGTCTTTGGGTAGAACTTGGCAACGTCGTCCTGACTTGTTGCGTAACCTAGCTCTGACTGAGGAGCAGGCGGCATTACTTGCTGAATTTCAGCAAGAGAATGGCCAAGCTTGTGGCTAGAAGACAGTTACACCTAGGAATGTGAGAAATAAAATGGCAAAAGTAAACCAAAATATTATTAAAGAGCTTGAAGCTGAACAGCTTAAGCAAGACGTACCTGCGTTCGGCGCTGGTGATACAGTAGTTGTACAGGTACGCGTAAAAGAAGGTAACAAAGAGCGTCTACAGGCCTTTGAAGGTGTTGTAATCGCTAAGCGTAACCGTGGTCTACACTCATCTTTCACTGTTCGTAAGATTTCAAGCGGTGAAGGTGTTGAGCGTGTATTCCAAACGCACAGCCCTCTTATCAGCAGCGTAGCAGTTAAGCGTCGTGGTGCGGTTCGTCGCGCTAAGCTTTACTACCTACGTGAGCGTTCTGGTAAATCTGCACGTATTAAAGAGAAACTTAACTAATACGTCGCATTTATCAAATGCAGATAAAACAGGCCGCTTTATGCGGCCTGTTTTGGTTTTATCCCTCTCATTATTTCCATTCTGTGAATACTCACTGACATATCAGACGTCTTGTCACGATATTTTCATGGTTGCTTACTTTTAAAGCGGCGCACTTCTTGTTAGACTCGGTGTATTATTTAATTTACTACTGTATATATAAGTTTACATCATGAATGGGGCTAACGATTTAGAAGCAATACGCGTTGCAATAGATGATTGCGATAGCGAGCTTGTCGCACTACTTGCAAAGCGCAAAGCATTGACCGAGCAGGTTGGAAAAATAAAACAGCAAAAGGGCGCACCGCTACATGTGCCGAAGCGCGAAGCTGAGCTGATCAAAGCCCGGCGCGCAGAAGCTGATGCCAAAGGGGTAAACCCTGATTTAGTCGAAGATATTCTGCGTCGTATGATGCGAGAAGCCTACGAAAACCAGCAAAGTGAACTCGCCTGTGCTGCACCAAAAATGTCGCCGGTCGTTATTGTCGGTGGTCAAGGCGCCATGGGTAAACTGTTTGCGAAACAGTTTAGGCGATCAGGCTACGAAGTACGCATTTTAGACAAAGACAATCAATCACAGGCTACTGAGCTACTGAGTGATGCTAAGTTAGTATTGGTGAGCGTTCCTATCAATGCCTTTGAGCAGGTTGTTAATGCGCTACCTACGCTGCCTGATGACTGTATTCTTGCTGATATTACCTCTGTGAAGCAAGCCCCGCTCAAAGTACTAATGAACAAGCACAACGGCCCTGTAGTCGGTCTACACCCTATGTTTGGTCCAGATATATCTCATTGGGTTAAGCAAACTGTCGTGGTGTGCGAAGGACGTATGCCAAAGCAATGTGAAGGATTAATCAAGCAACTAAAGATCTGGGGCAGCCAGTTGGTACCGATGGACGCTAAAAAACATGACCAATCCATGCAGATCATTCAGGTAATGCGCCACTTAACCACGTTTGTGTATGGTCAGTTTTTATCCAAGCAGTGCCATTCATTAAAAGAGCTAAGAAGCTGTTCATCGCCTATCTACCAATTAGAGCTGATGATGGTGGGACGGCTGTTTGCACAATCCCCTGAACTTTATTCAGATATTATGCTCGCGCAATTTAATGATGTAGAAGGGTTATTGGCAAGCTATCAAGATACCTTTGAGCAGACATTGGCCAAGCTACAACAAGGCGATAAAGAAGGTCTAATGCAATCTTTTTCACAAGCCAAACAGTATTTCTCAGAAAGCGCGAAACACTTCCTATCACAAAGCCGAGGCCTGCTTAACAAAGCCAATGACGCAAAAGTGTTGGATTATGAGGAAAGTATTTAGCGCCAAGTTATGCCTCCTACATCACAGTGCAAATAGTGTTGTGGGAGTGGCTTTACGCCACGATTTTACGTAGGTCGCCATTTATGGCGACAAATAACTTTGGTGCTGACACAAAAGAAATTTGTTCTTAGCCCTAGCTTGACAAAGCGAAGTATCAAATAACACCCGTTACTATCTGCATCAATGCTGATAATGCAGCTCCAAGCATGAGGTGGGTATCAGCGATTTCGTACAAATAGTGTTGTGGGAGTGACTTTACGCCACGATTTTACGTAGGTCGCCATTGATGGCAACAAATAACTTTGGTGTTGATTCTATTGCGTTTTGTTCTTAGCTCTAGCCTAACGAAGCGAAGTATCAATAACAGGATTTCCAAATTTGAGGTGGGTGTCAGAGACTTCCTCGATTTTCACGCTTGTTCCCAAACCGTGTGAAAGCATTTCCTCTTAGTACAGACAACCTACACTTACTGATTAAAATCTATCCCATTGTCAGCCATCACAAAATGTCGTTTAATAAGGGCATTCAGCCCCCAATCATGATATTTACAGGGTTAAGCAGTTTAAAAGGAATATTGATGTTAGAACAGAACCCCGAATTAACCCCAGAGATTAAAGCACTGATTGAAAAAGCTCAGAGTGGAGATGCAGATGCCCATTGCAAGCTGGGTGTTATCTATGAGCAAGGAAAAGGCGTAGCGCAAAGTGATAAGAAAGCGGTTGAATATTTCCAGTTGGCCGCAGAGCAGGGAGATGCGCGCGCTCAGTGCAACCTAGGTGTTATGTATAGACAAGGAAAAGGCGTCGCGCAAAGTGATGAGAAAGCGGTTGAGTATTACCGGTTGGCCGCAGAGCAGGGAAATGCAAATGCTCAGTGCTCTTTGGGTATTATGTATGAATTTGGTCAAGGCGTAGCGCAAAGCGATGAGAAAGCAGTTGAGTATTACCGGTTGGCCGCAGAGCAGGGAAATGCGCGCGGTCAGTGCTACTTGGGTGTTATGTATAGACAAGGAAAAGGCGTCGCGCAAAGTGATGAGAAAGCGGTTGAATATTTCCAGTTGGCCGCAGAGCAAGGAGATGCGCGCGCTCAGTGCAACCTAGGTGTTATGTATGAATATGGTCAAGGCGTCGCGCAAAGTGATGAGAAAGCGGTTGAGTATTACCGGTTGGCCGCAGAGCAGGGAAATGCAAATGCTCAGTGCAACTTGGGTGTTATGTATGGACAAGGAAAAGGCGTCGCGCAAAGTGATAAGAAAGCGGTTGAATATTTCCAGTTGGCCGCAGAGCAGGGAGATGCGCGCGCTCAGTGCAACCTAGGTGTTATGTATAGACAAGGAAAAGGCGTCGCGCAAAGTGATGAGAAAGCGGTTGAGTATTACCGGTTGGCCGCAGAGCAGGGAAATGCAAATGCTCAGTGCTCTTTGGGTATTATGTATGAATTTGGTCAAGGCGTAGCGCAAAGCGATGAGAAAGCAGTTGAGTATTACCGGTTGGCCGCAGAGCAGGGAAATGCGCGCGGTCAGTGCTACTTGGGTGTTATGTATAGACAAGGAAAAGGCGTCGCGCAAAGTGATGAGAAAGCGGTTGAATATTTCCAGTTGGCCGCAGAGCAAGGAGATGCGCGCGCTCAGTGCAACCTAGGTGTTATGTATGAATATGGTCAAGGCGTCGCGCAAAGTGATGAGAAAGCGGTTGAGTATTACCGGTTGGCCGCAGAGCAGGGAAATGCAAATGCTCAGTGCAACTTGGGTGTTATGTATGGACAAGGAAAAGGCGTCGCGCAAAGTGATGAGAAAGCGGTTGAATATTTCCAGTTAGCTGCGGAGCAAGAAAACGCTCGGGCTATATTCATTCTGGCCTATTGCTACTTTCGGGGAAAAGGGATCACTCAAAGCTTTACAGAGGCTAAAGCTCTGTGTGAACAAGTGTTCAAAGACCCTCTACTAAGCTTTGAAGCCTATGAGCTTCACGATAGAGCTGAGCGTTTTGAACAATCAAAGTCAATTAGCGCTTTAAGAGAGGAGATACTCTCTCATTTGGAAGTTAGAAAAAATGGTACGATGACTCACTATACCGCTTTCGACGTTGGGCAAGCAATTTTGTTAGAAAAAAGCCCTTTTAGGCTGGGGCACATTAACGCAGTAAATGATCCCAATGAGGGAAAATTACTTTGGCAGGAATTAGGTTACGCGCCGGAAGAGGGCAACCCTGTGTTTATTGGCTGCTTTTTACCGGACAGCGACAGCCTGAATATGTGGCGCTTTTACAGTAAAAACCACTTAAATGACGATGCTTGCGGCTGCGCCATTACTTTTAATACAGAGCGCTTTTTTGGCTATCGTTTAATGAAAGATCAGGGCTATCACGCAGAGCAAAATGAGCAACGAAAACCTTCATTTGCCAATACCGGCCAATCTCCTCAGGAAAGTGCTGCTTTTTACCGGGTTGTGTATCTAAAGGATAATTTTAAGATACTGGGCCAGGGTGCCAAAAAGCTGCAAGATGACTTTAAAAACCTCAAAAAAGAAGTTGATAAGTTTGTTGGCAAGAAACCCACTCCTGAAAAATTACAAACACTTGCCTGGCTACTCGGCCCGCTGCCTTATCTGCTAAAAGATGCCAACTACAAGGATGAGCAGGAACACAGGGTGATAGTCACGCATCTGGACTATGGCGCTAAAGAAATAAAGAGTGAAGATCCCGACTTTGCAAATGGCAAAGCACCGCGCTTATATCTGGAGCTGCACAGAGACGATCATCTGACTCCGATTGAGTACGTTACACTTGGCCCCAAAGCGCCGAACAAAGAGATGATGGCACCGTACTGGCGACACCAGTTGGCCAGCAAGTTTGAATCGCAGCTGAAAAGACGCAAGGATAAACCTCTGAATATTAACCCCTCGCGCTGTGCTTATAAGTAGTGCGAGGGATCCTCTGGGCTTGTAGTCGGGCGTTTAGCGCGTTCGACCACCAGCTGGCCCGGTAGCGCGATTAAATAGTAAAATAAGTGACACCCCTCTCTATTTCCATCTTTGTGGATGGATATTTCCTCATTCTCTCTTACATCGAGCAATTTCAATCAAGTATCTTGCTTTTGATATGATTAAGCTTGTCTGCAGTTCTACTAACACATAGGCGCTTTATGCAAAGCAATCTTTTACAGCAGCGTATTTCGCTCGTTTGCGATTATATCAATCAACATTTAGATGATGAATTAACGGTGAGTTTGCTTAGTGATGTTGCTGCTTTATCTAAATTTCATTTTCATCGTGTATTTGTGGCTTTTATGGGCGTGAATGTGGGTAAGTATATTTTGCTGGCGCGATTAAAGCGGGCGTCTTTTCGCCTAGCATTTGAGCGCGATATTAAAATTATTGATATTGCACTCGAAGCAAAGTTTGATAGTGCTGAGGCCTTCTCTCGAGCTTTTAAACGTACTTTTGAACAAAGCCCTTCACAGTTTAGACAAGCTGCAAATTGGCCTAGTTGGTATGACGTTTTTAATTTTTCACCACAAAATTTAGGAGTGCAGACAATGCAGGTCGATATTATTAACTTTGAACAGACTCAAATTGCTTTTTTAGAGCACAAAGGGGCAGCAAAACTGATATTTGAAAGTGCAGGTAAGTTTATTGCTTGGCGACAAAATAGCGGACTTTCACCAATTAATACAAGTCGAACATTTGGCATGCCAAATGGCGACCCAGAAACTATGGCTGAAGACGCATTTCGTTTTAAATTGTGTGGCTCAGTAAACACTGAAGTACCAGATAACGCGTTTGGCGTCGAAAGTGGTGTTATTCCACAAATGCGTTGCGCCAAGGTAAGGCATTTAGGGAGTCACGACAATATGGAGCAAACTATACGTTGGTTGTATCAAAACTGGCTAGCAGACAGTGGCGAATTGCCAAATGCGCATTGCTGCTTTTTTGAATATCATAATTTTGTGCATCAAGTGGATGAGTGCGACTTGATCACCGATATTTACCTGCCATTGCAAAATTGATGATAACGTTACTTGGTTTGCATTTATGGCTAATGTATCTGCCTATAAGCAAGTTACTAATATTTATTTGCTTTGCTATAGCAATCATTGTTGCTCTAGCGAAGCGAGTTCTCAGCGCTGCAAGTCGAGTCTGAGCGTTTATTATCAAGACTTACCAACCTTCCGTTTAGCTTTGACACTTTACGCAGTAATCTTACGTAGGTCGCCATTTATGGCGACAAATAACCTTTCGGCGTAGGTACTATTAAAATAACGAGAAGTAAAAAAGTCGCGGGTATATCACTTGCAACATTTAAAGTTGAGCATTTTTATAGACACTATTTGTACTTAGCGAGTCAAAAGAAGGCTCGGATAGGTCATTCCTTGCGTGTAGCAGGTGATTTGCGTGTTGAAATTATAATCTTTGACTGATAAGTTACTAAAATTACTAAATAAAGTTAGCTTGATAATTGTTGTTTTTTACTTGTGAATAAGTGAGATATTCAAGAAATCACTTTCTTTGGACTAAGAAGCATTTTGGCTACCTGCGATCACGGAGGCATACTTAAGGGAGCGTAAAGGGTCAAAAAATGAAGCTAAGCTTGGTATTTGCCTGTATGACTGCTCATTTACTTTAACTCACTATTACAGTCAAATTGATGTATAACAGGTGCCTAAATCAAGGGACGCAAAACAGCAGGCTTGCGCTCCTTCATCGCTAATTTTAGCCTGCTATTTAGCACCAGTTAGGCAAGCGTTACCATTTTCCACTCTCGCACCATTACAGCAGTCAGGTTTGATTAACCCCGCGATCAAACCTGACAGTGACAAACTATTTCAGATAAACATATTCCCGCTTGTTACTCACTCAGTATCTTATCTAAATTCGCTTTTGAGCGGGCGACGCTTTCTAGGGGGGTTAGGCCGCTTGGGTATTCTTCTTGTTCGATTACCAGCCACTGTGTGCCGCCGTGTTGCTGCATGGTCTGGATGAGCGCTTTCCAAGGGTAGTGGTTTTCGCCAATGATTGGGCTTTTGTCATCTCCTTGGTGAGTACGTATTTTGATATGTGTCGATACGGTTCTTCCTGTATATCGCTTAACATAATCGCTAGGTGATTTACCTGCATAATTCACCCAGCCGACATCGAGCTGCAGCGGAAAGTCGCTTGGGGTGTTAGTGGCGATATAATCCCAAAATGTGCTATTAGCGTATGGGTTAAATTCCTTCTCGTGATTATGAAATCCGATCTTCATATCATAACGTATGGCAATTTGGTGCACTTGGTTAAGCTGTTTTACAAATGCTTGCACTTGGTTTTTATCCCATGCTCTTTCATCCCAAGGAATAAAGAGCGTGGATACGCCTAAGGTTTTGTAAAAGAGTAGGGTGTTTGCTAGTTTTTCTTCAGTTAATTCATCAAAGCCGATGTGGGCGCTGCTCGCAACTAATCCGAGTTCGGCTAACCTTTGTTTTAATTTACTTGGGTTATTGGCATAGCTGCCAAAGTTTCCAGCAAACTCAACGCCATCAAATCCCATGTTGGCGAGTGCTTGCAATGTGCCGTCGAAGTCTCTTGCTAATTCCTCTTTTACCGACCACAGTTGAACGCTAACGGGCAAAGGTTGAAGGGAAGGCTGTGCATACAGTGGCGAGATAAAAATTAAAGCAATGAACAGCATTACTTGCTTTAATCGGTTGGTGTTTTCAACAAACATGATCTACTCCTAAAGAAAAAGCAGAGCTAGACTCTGCTTCGGTTAGTCATAACAAAATGACTCAAGGGTTAGTCGCGGTACGCATACTGGCTTAGCCCAAGCTCTGCGAGTACGCCATCTAGATGCGCCTTGGCTTCAGCAGTAGGCCCAGGATAATCACCTGCAATTGGTACATTGCCCAGATAACCTATGTCTTGACAGCCCTCAGGTGTACAGAAGTAGGCGCCGAGAACGAGATCTTTAAAGCGCAAGAATGCTTTACCTATACGCTGAAATTGCTCTGGTGTTTGCGCATTAAAATAAGCAATATCATCCATAATCTTACTTTGCTGCGTGGCGCTAAGTTGTAAAAATGGCTTTTTAAAGCGCAAAGTCGACTCATCGTCAATCCAAGCAAGCGCATGGAGTATTGTCACTCTGTCTTTTTGTTGTCCGTGATACGGTGCGCTTACCCATTCATCGATCACACTCGGTACTTGTACTTCAGAAGCCGATGGATGATTTCCTTCCTTTGGCACTATAAAATCAGCTAGTACTGCAACTAACGTGAGCTGCGCTTCGGTGAGGGTGAGCGGCCAAGGTGACTCTGGCGGCATGATCATGTTTGGATCGGTTCCATACCCTTGAGCGCTAACTGGCTTTATTTCAATATCTGGCCAGTGCCCGGCAGTAGGCGTTTCACCCTCAATAGCCTTGCTGCATCCAGCGGTGAGTGTCACCGCTGATCCCGCAGCAAGCAAGCCTAACCACTTTAATGACTCGCGACGTGTCATGCCTGAAATATATTTATAAGAATCAACGCGATCAGGTGTATTCATCACAGTGCTCCTTTATCAATTTGTGCTGCCAACCAAGTTGAGTTTCGCATCGCTAAGGTCATTATGGTTAAGGTACAATTTTTATGGGGGTTAGACGCAAAGACACCGGCATCCATCACAAATAGATTGTTACAGTCCCATGTTTGGCCCCACTGATTCGTTACCGATTCTTTTGCTGAGCTGCCCATTCTCGTCGTGCCGACTTCATGAATGATCTCACCGCCTTTTGAAATGGCTTTTTCTGCAGGCGGCAGCTCGCCCACTTTGGCACCCATGTTCTCAAGGATCTGTTTCGCGGTTTTGAGACCATGCTCGATTTGCTTGAGCTCTCTGTCAGACCATTTGAAATGGAACTTAGCAACCGGGATCCCCCATTTATCTTTGACGTTTTCGTCAATTTCCATGTAAGAATCTTTGTTCGGTAGCATTTCTCCACGCAGTGCAAATCCAACATAGGAACCATAAGCGTCACGCACTTGCTGCTTTAACTTGGGACCATAACCTTGTTTATTGCCAGACACGCCAGAGCCCGGTTGATTAAAGCCGCTGCTAATTTCAAAGTGATAGCCACGCGGGAAATTAAGCTCACCTTTCTCATGGGCTTTGTGTCCCCACCACGGAATAAAAAGGTGGTTACCTGTATGGCCGTCTTCGTTATAACGCGGGCGACCTTTTAACGCAGGGATTTGCGCACCAAGCCAAGCACCGGTAGAGTCCATTAGATTGCGACCTACCTGACCACTTGAGTTTGCAAGTCCCTTGGGATGTTTTGCATGTTTAGAATTAAGCAAAATACGGGCAGATTCACAGGCACTGGCCGCCAAAATCACCACATCTGCATTGACTGCATGTTCTTGTGCAGACTTTTTATCGACGTAAGTCACACCCGTTACTTTGCCATCTTCATTCACCGCCACTGACTTCACCATGGCATCGGTGATCACTTCAAGGTTTCCTGTCGCTTTGGCCATAGGAATAAGCGAGGTTGTGGTTTGGAATGCTGCGCCAATTGAGCAACCGTGGCCACAAGGCGTGGCGTAAAAACACGCTAAGCGGTCGTCTTTATTACGAGTCAGCACTGCTCTGTGCATAGGAACCGCTGGGATCCCCATTTTTTTCGCGGCAGCAGCAACCAATAATTCGGGTACTCTTGGTGTTGGTGGTGGCTGTAACACGCCAGGCGCAGAAGGGGGCATGTCATCCAAGCCGGTATTGGTACCACAGATCCCGACGATTTCTTCCGTTTTATCATACCAAGGCGCAATGTCTTGATATTCAAACGGCCAATCAGCGCCATGCCCGTCACGGCTTTTACCCTTAAAGTCGTGCTCACTAAAACGCAGCGAGTAGCGACCCCAGTGATTGGTTCGGCCACCGAGCATACGTGCACGCCACCAATAAAAATCGGTGTTTTCTGCGCGTGTGTATGGTTCATCTGGCACTTGCCAACCGCCATCAATCGTCGCGTCGTAAAAACCAAAGTTCTTATCCTTATTGCCAGCACCCATGAGTGGGGCTTCGCTATTACGGCGGAACATTGGGCTTTCTGTTTTTGGGTCGTAATTTCTGCCAGCCTCTAACAATAAAACTTTGTGACCTAGCTTGGTGAGTGTATAAGCGGCCATTGCGCCACCGGCACCTGAGCCAACGACCAATACTTTATGATCAAATGTTGCCATGGTTACAGCTCCTTGATCTTAATGTTTTTGAACCAGACTTTGTCGCCGTGATCTTGCAGGCCGATGTGGCCTTTTTTACCTTCAGCAAACCCTTGCCATGTCGCAAATTTACTGTTCTTAACCAAAGCATTCCAAGTGGTGCTGCCAATCACGATACTCGTCGTGCTTACACCATTTTGCCAAACTTGTAGGTGGCTATCTTGCAGCCTAATACGAACTTGGTTCCAAGCTTCGGCAGCTTTATGTGCCGTACTTGGCGCGGCGAACAGGTCATAAATAGAGCCTGCAAGGTGAGAGTCTATTTTATTGTCTGGGTGTTCTTTGTTATCTAGAATTTGGATTTCTGGGGCGTGGGAGTATATTGCACCACCTTTTTCATCCGCCAATACAAAGATCCCACTGTTGCCTTTTTTAGAAATCTTCCAATCGAGCTGGAGCTCAAAATTCTGATACTGTTTTTTGGTCAGAATATCGCCGCCACCACCTTGGGTAAGTGTCATCGCGCCGTCCTCAACTTGCCACTGGCTATTTAGGCCGTCACTTTTAAAGTTGCGCCATTGCGACATATCTTTGCCATCGAATAGCAGTTGCCATCCAGCTTGTTGTTCTTGCGGGCTCAATTGGTTGTCAGTTGTACTAGCGCAAGCCGCACAACTAACGGCTAATGCCAGCGTTAGTATTTTTATAGAGTTGAGCATATTGGAACCTCGTCTGTTCACTTTTTACTTGTTGCTACTTAATACAAAGGGTATTACGCGTATTTCTCAACGCGTTTATTTTTATTGATATAAAGGTAAAGGCCGATAAAAGCGGCTATGAGAATAGCTGGGAATAACAGGATATTTTCAAGCACCGCTTGACCTGCAACTAGTTCTGATTGCTGCGCAGTTAAGTTCGCCGCTTGGGCTTCGAGTCGCGCCGAATCAATCCAACTACCAATTACAGGGTTCCACATGCTGACAGCAAACATCCCCGCACCGCCCATTAGAGACATACCAAGTGCGCCTGTTTTTGGGGTGTATTCAGCAACGCAGCCCAGCATGGTTGGCCAAAAATAAGTGACGCCCAAGGCAAATAATATTGCAGCCAAGTAGATTGCTGATCCTTGTGCTTGGCTCATCATGAAAATCCCCGCGGTTGCCAGTACTGCAGAGCCTAGTAACACGCCTGTTGGGTTAAAGCGGTGGACTATTGGACCGGCAAAGAAGCGACCTAATGCCATTAAGCCTGTGATCAGCGCAAGGATCATCATAGGTGAGGCGCCTGACGCACCCAGTATGCGTTCAATCCACTGTTGTGTACCAAGTTCGGTTGTTGCTGTTAAGGTCATACAGCAAATTAAAAATAGGTAGAGCGGAGAAAACAGGTGCTTGAGATTGCTGGTGGTGGAATGATCTGTGCGGTCAAATTCAGGAAACTGTGACTTGACCATCATCGCTCCATAAATCAGCGTTGGAATTAAGATCAAAGCAACTTGCCATTGCCAATTAAAGCCCGATGCAGTCATGGCATTTGATGCCAGAGCACCAATCACAATGCCGCCTGGAAACCAGACATGGAATCGGTTGAGCATGGTCGTGGTGTTTTTCGGATACATTTCGGCAATCAGTGGATTACAGCCAGCTTCCACTGAACCATTCGCAAAACCGATTAAAAACGTCGAGATCAGTAGTAACCAAAAACCATCAGCGGTAATAGTTAAAACCAACCCTGCAAAGTGGCAAATAAAGGCGAGGGCAACTAACTTTTTGGCGCCAATGGCGTTGTAGATTGCGCCACCTAACATGGTTGCAACGGGAAAGCCCAGAAATGCCATGGCGTTAACCCAACCAAGTTCTGTATCTGAGAGTCCAAACTGCTCACCTAATTGCCCCAAAATGCCTGCGCGAATAGCGAACGTCATTGATGTGACGACCAGTGCAAGGCAACAGAGCTGAAACACGGTCCGATTATGATTATTATTATTCATGGTCGTAGTCCTGTTTATTTTATGCCGAGGATTTGATTATTGCGTTCGGTATCGGTGCTACTTCCTGCAAAATCATCGAAGGCTTTTTCGGTTGGTCTTATCAAGTGCTGTTTGATAAATTCGGCACCTTCTTTGGCCCCATCTTCAGGGTGCTTAATACAGCATTCCCATTCCAATACAGCCCAACCATCAAAACCGTACTGTGTTAACTTACTAAATATTTTCTTAAAGTCGACCTGTCCGTCACCTAATGAACGGAACCGTCCTGGCCGTTGTTGCCATCCTTGGTATCCGCCGTAAACACCGCAGCGGCCATTGGGGATAAATTCGGCATCTTTTACATGGAACGCTTTGATACGTTCATGATAGATGTCGATAAATGCCAAGTAGTCCAATTGCTGTAAGACAAAGTGACTTGGATCGTAAAGAATATTGGCTCGCGGGTGATTATTCGTCGCCGCTAAAAAGCGTTCAAAAGTCACGCCATCGTGTAGATCTTCACCTGGATGAAGCTCATAGCACACATCGACTCCAACCTCATCAAAGCGGTTTAAAATAGGCAACCAGCGTTTTGCGAGCTCCTCAAACCCTTGTTCCACCAAGCCATTTGGACGTTGTGGCCACGGGTAAAAGGTATGCCAGAGCAAGGCGCCAGAAAAGCTTGCGTGACTGGTAAGCCCAAGCTTAGCACTGGCATTGGCCGCTAGCATTAGCTGCTCTGTTGCCCACTCCATACGAGCCTGAGGCGAGCCATGCACTTTTGCTGGTGCAAAGCCGTCAAACATTTGGTCATAAGCTGGATGCACCGCCACTAATTGACCCTGCAAATGGGTTGATAGCTCTGAAATAGTAAGGCCATGCTCTGCGGCAATACCAGTGATCTCGTCGCAATAATCTTGGCTTTCAGCGGCTTTTTGCAGATCGAACAGTCGCTGTTCCCAACTTGGTAGCTGAATACCTTTATAACCTAGGTTACTTGCCCACTGGCAAATACTATTAAAATTGTTAAATGGCACCTCGTCCGAGACAAACTGCGCGAGAAAAATAGCGGGTCCTTTAATTTGCTTCATTCTTATTTTATCCAATGGTAAAGGGGTGCCACTTAGTGTCTTTTGCACTAGCTGCGACCGCGTTTTCAATAAATGCCATGCCACGGACTGCAGCGTTAATACTTGGCACGTCAAATTCTTCGTGCTGCACATCGGGTTGCAGCTGGTGTGCACGAATAAGGCTGGCGAAGTTAAGGTAGATATTTGCAAATGCTTCCAGATATCCCTCAGGGTGACCGGCTGGCACACGAGTTGCGCTAATGGCTGCTTGACTAAGTGAACCCACTCCTGTGCGGATCAACTGAGCTGGGGCGTTTGCCGCACGTAACCACAAACTATTAGGCTCCATTTGCGACCATTCGATACTGGCTTTGTCACCATAGATTTTTAACGTGAGATTATTTTCTTCGCCAAGTGCTATTTGGCTTGCCATCAACACGCCCTTTGCACCGTTGCCAAAGCGCAGTAACACTGTGCCGTCATCGTCGAGCTGTCGGCCGGACACGACCATATTTAAATCCGCACAAAGCGCCTCTATCTCCAAGCCACTCACATATTCGGCGAGGTTCGCTGCGTGTACACCGATATCGCCCATACAACAACTCACGCCAGACTTACTTGCATCTAGTCGCCAGCTGGCTTGCTTGCTGTTTTCGTCATCAGCACTTGCAAGCCATCCTTGACTATATTCAACGACGACTTTGCGTATTTTGCCAAGTTCGCCATTTGCGATGCGGTGGCGTGCTTCTTTCACCATTGGGTAGCCGGTATAGGTGTGTGTTAATCCGTACAAGCAATTGCTCTTCTGAAGCTGTGTTTGTAGACGCAGGGCCTCAGATAAATTGAGCGTTGCAGGCTTGTCACTCAAGACGTGAAAGCCGTGTTCGATCGCGGCTGTGGCAATCGGAAAATGCAAATGGTTTGGGGTCACGATGGCAACAAAGTGGATGCGCTCCGACTCTGGTAATTCCGCCTCTTGTTGTAAGAGTGCTTGGTAGCTGGCATAGCAACGTGCTGGGTTAAGCCCGAGTTGCTGGCCCATTGCTAGGCTTTTGTTTGATTGGGCGCTAAATGCGCCTGCAACGAGTTCAATTTGACCATCTAAACGCGCAGCTATGCGGTGCACTGCACCTATGAAAGCGCCTTCTCCACCACCGATCATGGCCATGCGGATTTTGTTATTATCCATCGTTTAGCTCCGTCGAGTTATCGAGGTAAGTTAATCTGATGTTATTGATAATAGGTAACAGAGGCGCCAAAGTGATAATAAAAATTCGGTTGACAATGCAACAAAATCGGCGTTTAAAATAAATTATTATAATTATAAAAAGGCGGTAAATAGGGCAATGGAAGAGCAAACAATATTGAATAAAGCTGGCGTAAATCAATTGATTGCAGCATTTGATCTGATCCCAGACATCCTCTTTTGGGTCAAAGACACAAAAAGTAGAATAGTGCATGCGAACCAACATTTTGTTGAACATCAGGGCTATAAAACCCTAGATCAAATCTTACTGAAAACCGATTTTGACTTTTCACCGCAACACTTGGCATTCCAATACGTTAACGATGATAAACGAGTGATGGAAGGCTTTATCGTGACGGATAGATTAGAACTCAACCAAACCGCAAATGGGGAATTGGCATGGTTTTCCACGTCAAAAAAAGTGTTACTTGATGACGAAAATGCGATTATGGGCACTTATGGTGTTACGCGACATCTAGCGAAAACGTCAAAGGCGTTATCTCACGTAAGAGCCATTGAAGCGCCCGTTGAATTTATTCGGGCACATTATCATCGTCATATTTGTATCGAAGAATTGGCGGAACTTGCTCACCTGTCGGTAAGCGCACTGGAGCGTAGATTTAAAAAGCATTTAGCCAAAACCCCGAATCAATTTATCAACGAAGTGAGATTGGAAAATGCCCGTAAATTATTGGTCGAAACACGCTTACCAGTATCACAAGTCGCTTATCAGTGTGGCTTTTCAGAGCCAAGTTATTTTAGCAAGCAGTTTCGTCGTTTATTTGGTGAAATCCCGTCGCAATTACGTAAGGAGTTAACGTCGAGCGAGCGTTAACGCAGCGACTTCTGGTGGTAGTGCTGGTGTCACCAGCGCATCTGCGTATTCGGCAGCTAACCATGGACGAATGGGCGTGGCAATACCTCCAACTAGCGCGACTTTCTGTGCCCCTAAGCTCTGCAAATGACGGACATAACGCTCAATAAACCGTGCCGCGCTACTTAAGATCTGCTCGGCATAGGGATCGTTTGGCGTGGCAAAAACATGTTGAGCAAACTGGGCAAAATACTGGGGAGTGGCGTTTAGCGTGAGTTTGACTAGCTGTTCGGTACTGTGGCAATTCATAGCAGCCAAAAACGACTCAATCATCAGACTGCTAGGGGACAGTGTATCAAGCACCTCGATGGCATGCTTCACTAAACTCAAACCTATCCAACTGCCACTTGCACCATCACCGAGTAATAATCCGTGGCCACCGAACTCCCTAAATTGTCCATGCGTCACCAGACCCGCGCAAAATCCGGTGCCGAGAATGATTACACCGCCATCTTCGTGTTGATGCGCACCAAGGCAAGCAATGTGTGCATCGGTTGAAAATTGAAAACGTGCAAAAGGGGAACGCCATTGCTGCATCGCCTCACAAGCCGTCGTGACATTCGCGCCGGCAAGTCCTGCAAAAGCACTGATGTTGGCAATATCGTGGTGGGGGATTTTTGCGTTTGTCAGCGCTGTCATTGTTGCGCTCAACATTGACTCTTGGGCCTGATGTATTGATGTTGCTATGTTTGCAGGGCCGCTGGTGGCCTCGGCAAGGAGCTGTCCATGTTGATCCTCGAGGCGGACTTTACATTTCGTCCCGCCACCATCAATCCCTAAAAATAGCTTCGATGCTGTCATTGTATTGCCTTTTCTGATCCGGTGAGTATTGCATTAACTAGCCTTGGGCAAACTTCATCGCCATGGTGCACGCCAGAGTGAGTATGTAGAGAGAGTGGACCAAATTCACTTAAAAGCCAAAGATCCGCTGCGTTTTTCGTGTTGACCCCTCCACCGATCACCACTTCGATTTCAGCATTGAGTTTTTTCAGTAAGGCAATGAGCTGACTGGTACCAAACGCTGCGCCTTTACCACTTTGCCATGTGTTGCCGGCGCTTAAGACCCGCTCAACGCCTAACTCTAGCAGCGTCTCGGCTGCCTGCTGCCAGTTTGCAGCGGCGTCAAAGGCGCGATGAAAGGTGACAGAAAGGCCTAAGGATTTTGCCGTGGCAATAAGTGCTCTACAATGGTCAGCCGCTATCTTCTGATTGTCGTCGATAAAACCAAGCGCAATACCGGTTGCACCCGCGCAAGCAATGCCATCTATCCCTTTTTGTAACTGATATAGCATGGTGTCATCAATAGAAAAATGCGGTGCTTGGCGTAACATCACAATACATTCGCCAAAGCTTGGTAAATACTGGGCAACTGCAGCTATCGCCGTCGGGTTTGGGGTCAAGCCACCGCAACTCAGTACACCACAGAGTTCTATCCTTGTTGCCCCAGATGCAAAAGCAATTTGTGCATTTCGCTGCAACAAATGAGGATTATCGCTGCTGAGGCATATTTCCAAGTTTTTACCTGAATAGTTTGCCAAATTCATATTTCACTCTTGAAGTTGAATAATTTTAAAGTTTAAAATGATTGGTTTTGAATATTTAATTAGTTCAATAAAAACATTTAGTTACACATGTTTGGAACGTTTTTAAATTGCCTAATATAGAAACTAATAATGAGTTTTTATGTTAATCAGACTATAAACCAAGGAAATTGAAATTGGATCTTTTTTTGACCTAAACGCCGATTTTGTCTTAGTGCAAACCGAAATTCTATTATCACTTTTTGTAGAGCGCTCCTATTCTGAACGAGTGTTTCACAAACCATTAACCCCGATAGGGAAACAAAAAAGGGTCGTCACAAAGTCATGCGTCATGGAGCAGCAAGGGACGTCGTGGCTTTACAAATTATAAAAAACTTGGAGATAGGAATGGCCAATAATAATAACAGACGCCATGTGACAGGAAGGTCACGGCAATTTAGCAAGTCTGCACTGGTCCTCGCTATGTTATCAGCTACTAACTGGGCAATGGCTGAAGAAACCGAAAAAGAGGAAGCGCAGGAAATCGAAACAATTGAGGTGCGTGGGATCCGCGCATCTATGGCCGAAAACTTGGCGATTAAGCGTTTATCAAACGCGATTGTGGATGCCATTACAGCAGAAGACATTGGCAAGTTTCCCGATAAAAATGTGGCGGATTCACTGCAACGCGTACCCGGTGTGGTGATTTCTCGTAGTGGCGGGGAAGGGGAAAACGTCAGTATTCGTGGTCTTTCCTCTGATCTTACTTTTACGCAGTTAAACGGCAATTTTATCGCTTCTTCTCCGGGCTCGCCATCGCGCTCTTTTAGTTACTCTTTGTTGCCTTCTACCATGGTGCAATCGGTTGAAGTGTTTAAGTCTTCTGAGGCGCGTTTAGATGAAGGTGGGGTCGGCGGCACGGTTATTCTACACAGCCGTAAACCACTGGATATGGAGGCTAATTCTGGGGCGTTGAATGTTGAATATACCTACGCTGATGTGACTAAAGAGTACGAGCCTAATTTTAGCGGCGTTTATTCTTGGAAGAACGAAGAAGAAACCTTTGGCTTACTAGTTGGTTATACCAAACAAGACCGCACTAACCGCTCTTTAGGCGGTGATATGTCGGGCGGTGGCGGTTGGCGTTGGGCAACGAGTTCAGACTTGCCAGCTGCGGACACGGCGGGCAATGTGATTGCCGATAGTACACGTCGATTTGCAGCGTTAGAAGATGCTTATGGCAACGTCTATGACGGTGTTTGGGCACCGCAAGTTGCAGGTGTTGGGGTAACCAAAGAAAAACGTGAACGTCAGGGGTTACAAGCCACCATTCAATGGCGTCCAATAGATGATTTATCTTTAACATTCAATCATTTTCATTTTGAGCTTGGGCAAAATCGCACCACGTCACAAATGTGGATCCCAGAATGGAAGTACAACCCAGATTATCTTACCGGTATTACCCTAGACGAAACCGGTACGATTGTGACTGGCATGGACTTCACCAGTGGCGCTGGTGGCACTGAAGGGAATCTTGAATTTCCTTGGATCATTGGGAGTTATACGGTAGAAAAAGATACCTCGGATACCTACGACTTCGCTTTTGAATATGCTGGTGATTTATATGATTTACGCGGTAAGTTTGGTCGCACAGAGGCCAGCGGTGGCCCTTCAGAATCTTGGAGCGCGGCGTATAAAAGCGGCCAACCTGCGAGTCGCAGCGACTCAGGACTGGTTGAAAACGCCGCTTCATTTGCAGGATGGCGATTAGGTGACAGAGTGTCGTTGTACGCCGATCCCGCTTTGCTGTCTAACCTTAAGGCTGGTATTGCCGGCGATCCCGATCCGGGGTCGACTGGTTCTAGCTTTGTCGTCAGTGACTTAGAAGAAGACTATGCTCAGTTAGACCTTGATTATCGCGTCGGGTACGGCATCGTTGATACGCTGCGTGTCGGTGCTAAATATCGTAAAGCGACACTGCACCGCGAAACCAACAACACCTTCTTCATTACTCAAGATGGGGCTGACAGAATTGCCAGTGGCGAGCTAGATCCGTTCAGTCAAGGTGCCATTGATGAAGTGTCTTATCAGTGGATTGGTGGTATGCCAAAACTGGAAGATATTTTGAATGCAACGTCTGAACAAAATATCCCAGGCGGTTTTGAAGTGAATGCGATGCCCACGATCAATTGGGATCGATACCGCGAAATCGTGACCAGTGAATATGTTAAGCACACGCGCCGTGAGCCTGATTTTGTGTTCGACATAGAAGAAGAGATCATGGCCGCCTATCTACAGGCTGATTTTTCTTTCGGAGATTTTAGAGGAAACATCGGGGTACGCTATGTCGAGACTGAAACGCAGATTATGTCGTCGGATAAAATTAACTACTTTTTAGATGACATTGATGATGTCACCGAAGAGGATATCTTAGGTGATGAGCGCCTCATTGACGTTGAAACCACCACCGTGCGTACCGTAACAGACTCGCAATTTTTACCTAGTTTCAACATTGTCTGGGATGCCAGCGACAATCTTGTCATACGTGGTGCTATCGCCAAAACGATGTCTCGAGCTCCATTCAACGACATGGGGGCGCCAGAGCAGCTGACCTTTATCTCTCAAGAATGGGCAGACGACAGGCTCGAGTTTAGAGGCAACCCTGTGGAGCCAGGATGGCGTGGCTCAGGGGGTAACAAGGCGCTAAAACCATTTGAATCGGTACAGATGGATTTATCTGCGGAGTATTATTATGGCGAAGGATCTGCGGTTGGCATTGCGGTATTCAACAAGGACGTAGATAACTTTATCGTGCCCTTGATTATTACCTCAGTAAGGCCGTTTGAGGGCTTTAATAACCCTTTTACCGGTGTTGAAATTGTGCCGCCGGGTGATATTACCGTCACGCCGTTTACCACCACCGCCAATGGTACAAACGCGACTTCTCGGGGAGTAGAACTGTTTGCACAACATGCATTTGATAATGGCTTTGGTCTCAACGTTAACTACACCCTAAACGATACCAATCAGGCAGACATTAGCGTAGACGGTGAAAAGGTCGGTGAGTCTGCACTTGTCGGCAGTGCCGATAATCAATTTAACTTCTCCGCCTATTACGAGAATGACACCTTTAGTGTCAGAGCATCATATAACCGCCGAGGAGAAACCGCTTTGGGGCTTGCAGACGGGCTCACTGTATATCAGGAACCATACCAACAAGTTGATGTGAACGCTTCTTATAACTTGATGGAAAACCTGATCCTAACCGCGTCTGTGATCAACCTAACCAAAGAAGAACCGAGAACCTTTTATGGTGAAGATTCTAAAGCGAGATTGCGCAGCAGCAGCTATACCGGCCAGCGCTACTATGCTGGGATCACCTATCGATTTTAACTTTGGCGATAACCATAAAGTAATGCAAACAGGGTGAAGTCGTGTCAGCACAACGAGAAACAATATCACGGCTTATCACCTGCTTGTGGTGCGTTTATATCAGCCTGGTCACACGAGTTGGTTGATATGTAAGAAGGGATAAATATGAAAACGTTAAATAAAATAAGAAATGCGATCCCGCTCATTGCCGTTAGCAGTATATTGGCTGCATGTGGCGGCGGGAGCGATGACCCAAAAGTTGAAGAAGTGCCAGTAACTCCCGCTGTGACGACGGCAGAAGTATCAGGTTCAGTGATAAAAGGCGCGTTGAGCCAAGCCCGCATTTCGGTGACTGCGCTCAATGGCTCTAGCATGATGATGGATGAGAACTCGGCAACCAGTCAAACGGGGGAGTTGTTTATTGAACTGACGGGTAAAGCCGGGTTTGGCATTAATTCCACCATTAAAGTGACCGCCACAACGAGCGAAGGCTCGCAGATGCGCTGTGACGCCAGTCGCTGTGGTTCTGTAGGAATTGGGGAACTAGTAAGTGGCGAGTATATTGCTGGTGTTACTTTGGCTACCTTAAGTCATGTCGCCGTGCCGTTTGGTTCAAATGCCGATGGCAGTGCTGATGCTACCTTACAAATCAACGCCTTGACTACACTAGCAACCATGCTGGTAGAGCAGCAAATTGCTGAGGGGCGTAATGTCTCTACTCCCGAATTAATGGCATTGGCAAAAGTGGAGATGTCTGCGTTATTGCTTCGGGCCCTTGGCTGGCAAACCGGGAACATCAATGTTTTTGAGTTACCTGTGGTTAGCGCTGATCAATTAACGAATTTTGAATTAGGGGAAACTTGCACAACCTCTGACTCTGGTGAGCAAAGTTGCGAGATGACATATGTTTCCGAAAGTGTGCAAAAGCTTTCTCTATTCAATGCCGCGTTTGCACAGTTTGACGAGCAAGGTTCTTTGCAAGGCGTCTTAAGCGACTCAGCTAGCAATCTTAGCGCCGCACTTGGCGGTGATGAAGTTGCACTTGAAGCGCTTCGATTGCCAATTTACAACGCGCTTCAAGCTCACCCATTAACTGCGCAGCTAGATCTTAGTGCCGATAGTATTATGGACTTAGCGTTACCATTATTTGATGAACCGGTATCCACGGGACCGATGCAGCAAGTCGTGACATCAGGTGCCACTATCACAGCAAGAAATGCTATTGGTGATGCTGAGAGTGCAGACAAAGCATTTGATGGCGATCCACAAACTAAATGGCTTGACCACAATGACTGGCAGGGGCCACCTACTGAGGAAGCGCCGTCTTGGATCCAGGTGGATTTTCCCACTCAACAAGCAATTAGCGGTGTTTACATTACCAGTGCTAATGATGCCCCAGAGCGAGACCCTGAAAACTTCTCCTTATTAGCTTCTAACGATGAGGGAGCGAGTTGGGTTAATTTGGGTAATGTGGTTGGGGCGTCGTTTGAAGCGCGCTTTGAACGTCAAGGCTTTGTATTTGGTAATGCGCAAAAATATACAAGTTACCGAATAGCAGTGACAAAGAACAAAAATAACGATGGCTTACTGCAAATTGGAGAAATTCAATTTGTTGGTCCGGTTTATCCGAGCGTTGACCATACAGATACTGAGACGTTTGTGGTCACGGCAAGCAACAGTATCGGTGAGGCGGAAAACCAAGATAAGGCATTTGATAACGACCCAACCACTAAGTGGTTAGATCATAATGATTGGCAAGGCCCGCCCACCGTTGAAGCGCCTTCTTGGATCCAAGTAGACTTTAATGATGCGGTGGCGGTTAATCAGCTTGCGATAACGAGTGCCAATGATGCACCAGAGCGAGATCCTGAGAACTTTGCTTTGTTTGGCTCTAACGATAATGGTGTTACATGGCAGCGGTTGAGTAATTGGGTTGGTGAGTCTTTTGAAGCGCGAGGGGAGCGTCAAAGCTTTGCGATAGCAAATCAATTGCCATATCGAAGCTATCGTCTTGAGATAACCAAGAACAAAAATAACGATGGCTTGATGCAGCTTGCTGAGATTGAATTAATCGGCCCAGAAATCTCTGGATTAGATCATGCACAAGTACAAGGTGCGAGTTACTCGGCGCGTTTTAGTATCAGTGATTCAGAGGGCGCAGCGCAAGCATTTGATAAAAATGTTGAGACTAAATGGCTCGATCACAACGACTGGCAGGGGCCTCCCACTGTTGAAAATCCGGCTTGGGTTCAAGTTAGCTTGCCGCAAGCGCAAGCGGTAAATACTTTGTACATAACTAGCGCCAATGATGCGCCGGAGCGTGACCCTGAAAACTTCCAACTTTTAGCATCTCACGATGGGGAAGTGTGGCAAGTATTAAATACTTGGGTAGGGGAATCGTTTGAATCGCGTTTTGAACGTCGTGCCTTCGCGTTTGCTAATGGCTTGGCTTACTCACATTATCGCTTGTCTATCAGTAAAAATGCGAACAATGATGGATTAGTGCAAATAGCCGAAATTGAACTCGCTGGACCTCAGTATGCACTTGAAGATTTGTCTGACTTGGCTGGAACAAGCTTCACCGCGCGTAATCGTATTGGAGATGCGGAAAGTGAACAAAAGGCGTTTGATAATGATATCGAGACAAAATGGCTAGATCACAATGAGTGGCAAGGCCCGCCAACAGAGGAATCACCATCTTGGATCCAAGCCGATTTTACTGCGCCACAGATTGTGAGTGGTTTGGCTATTACCAGTGCCAATGATGCACCAGAACGCGATCCCGAAAACTTCCAGTTGCTAGGTTCTAATGATGGCGGTGAGACGTGGACAGAAGTCGCGGTTTGGGTGGGGGAAAGCTGGGATGAGCGCTTACAACGAAGAGCGTTTACTTTCTCCAATGCTTTTGCCTATAGCAGTTATCGTCTAAATATTAGCAAAAATGCGAATAACGATGGCCTAGTACAGATCTCAGAAATAGAGCTCCTTGGCCTTAGCAGCGAATAGCCTGAATATCCAAAGGTTAAACAAATCTCAACCAAAAAAGCCAGAATGCAATTTGCGCTCTGGCTTTTTATTCGTCTCTATGAGAGTGACTTAGTATGATTACAACACATCTACGGCTTGCAAAGACTCGCTTTGGTAGCAGCCCAGTAAGCGTACAAATTGGGTATGATCTTTTAATTCTTCAAGTGCTACTTGGACTTGTGAGTCTGCAATATTGGCAAGCAAATCTACGTAAAAGACTTCTTCCCAAGGGTTACCAGGTACTGGGCGTGACTCTAGCTTAACCATATTGATATTGTGCTGTTTAAATACCATCAGCGCGTCAGCAAGTGAGCCTACTTGCTGTTTGGTGGCCATAATTAAGCTGGTTTTTGTTGGGATTTGAGTAGACACTTGAAGTGCTTTTCTTGCTACTACAATAAAGCGGCTATGGTTTTCGGTCTGATTCGCAAGACCAGATTTCACCACTTCTAGACCCATATTCTTTCCAGCTTGTGCCGAGCCAATCGCGGCACTGTTTGGGTGCTCTGCTGCTTGTTTTAATGCACTAGAGGTCGAGTCGCAAGTTTCATGCTGAATATCCCCCAGACCTTGAATAAAACGGCTGCACTGGGCAAAAGGTTGAGGGTGCGCATAAATTTTGTCGATGGCTTGTAATTCTGTATCTGGTAATGCTAGGAGGCAATGTTCTACGGTATGGGTTACTTCGCCTACAATAGATACTTGTGCATGTTGCAATAAATCGAATACTTCGTTGATACTGCCTGAACTGGTATTTTCAATAGGTAAAATACCAAAGTCCGCTTGGCCTTTCTCTACCTGCTCGGTGATTTGCTCAAAGCTTTGGCAACCCATTTCCACAAGCTTACCGGGACGACGGCTGAAGTATTTATGACAAGCAAGCTGGCTATAAGAACCTTGTCCACCCAAGTAGGCAACGCGGTGTGTATCACCTACGGCATCGGGGTTTAAGTTCTTTTGCAGCATGGCTTGCTGGTTTAATACAGAGTCTTCTAAGATAGTTTGGAAAACGCTGTTTATATAAAAGGCATCAAGACCCAGAGATTTACCATAGCGGATCAGTTTCTCCAGCAGTGCCTGCTCACGTGCTTCATCACGGATAGGTTTGTTGTTGGCAATCTTATATTCCAGCACACCATGACTAATGCGACGTCGCTTTGCCAGTAAAATCAGTAATTCCGAATCTATCTCATTGATGTCATGCCTAAGGGCATCTAATGTATTTTGTGTCATAGGTCCTCACTCCCATTTAGCCAAAAAAAAAGCCTCCCGAAGTTGGGAGGCTTAGCTATTCTTTTTCACTCGCGAACAGTCAAGCCTCTTCACCTAAAGAAGCTAAAAAAGAAATATGTGTTGCTGTTGCGTATGATGAAATTCATTTATTCAAACCTTACTTTGAAACTGAATACATTATTAGCATAGAACTAAACGAGAAAACAAGTACTACTTTGGACGTATGGGCAAAAACCTAAGTTATTTGGTAGATAAGTGTCCAATCTCAGTGAGTTAAGTACGTTAATCAAACGTAACTTATTGGCGAGTCGAAAAATATTCTGGTATATTCAGGCAACACCACCACTGTAAATAAAAGAATAGGTTAACTTGTGGGCAATCGTCGTCCCCCATCAAGATATGGTGCAAGCTCTTTAAGTGTAAAGCTGTCGATGTTGATTTCGGCCGTGTGTTTGATCGCGGGCGTTTTTGCTGCGGCATTGATGCTAAAATCTGAAGAAAAGCAGTTGATCTATGAAGAGTATGATGAGCTTAAGCGTTTTAGTGCGCAGGTGAACAATCAGTTCTCAAATTACCTCGACCTTAAAGCTAACTTGGCCGAACAAGCCAATTCAGTGGTTTCCAAACACTTACTTTATGGTGTTCAAGATTTATCTGGCGCGCAAGCGAGCGTCGACAAGCGTGGCGAAAACTTAGCGAGTACAGCCAAAAATGGCCTTTCTGCAGCTATGTATACTGGCGATTTAAAATTACAGTCAGTACAAAAGTTATTTTCTGAATCTGAATTGCTCTGGAACATTCTCGCACCCCCACTGTTGCAGGATTTCTTTAACTTTTACCTTTCTACAAAAGACGGATTTGTCCGTGTCGCGCCTCCTAATGCCCTATTAGCGAAAGACCCAAGGCTGGTAAATAATCAGCTTCATAACTTGCCTGTTTTACATGCTGAACAGAACCCAACGAGGGAAGCGGTATGGTCGGGCGTGTATTTTGATAGGGTTTGGAACAAGTGGGTTGTCAGTATTTTGGTGCCTTTATACTTACATGACCAATATCTTGGGTTAACGGGTAGCGATATAGAGTTGACCACCTTACTCGAAAAACTACCTAAATCTGACCATCAGCAAGGTTTCATCGTTTTTGATAAACAGGGTCGATTATTGGCAGCTCCCGGCCTGTTTAAAACCACCGCTGCGACTGGACAGCTATTGGACCACAACAAGCTACCTGAAGACTTGAGTAAAATAGTACAAACAGCACTTATTACTAAGCTGCCAAATATCCAAGATGAATTTAGATATAAAGACAACTGGCATATTATGCACGTGACCCATATTGCCAATTTAGATTGGTACATTGGGATCTACAAGAAGCGGGCGTCGGCTATCTCGGCCATTGAAGAGCTTAAAGTTAAGTTCTTTGGTTTGTTTATTCTGTATGCCATTTTTGTCGCAATATTACTGCATCAGGTTTTATATCAATTAGTACTCAAACGCATCAATGCGCTTGTTAAAGCAGTGAAGGGATTTGGTCGAGGGCAGTGGGATACGCCAACCTTGCCGCATACCGATGACGAAATAGGTCAATTGAACGCCTCATTTAATGACATGAGTGTTGAGATAAAACAGCTTGTAAATGGTCTAAATCAACGTATTACAGAAAAAGAAATCGCTGAAAAGGCGGCAAACCGTTTGTCAAAAGCTGTGGCTTTCTCTGGTACTGGCGTTGTATTGACCAATGAGCATTTTCAAATTGAGTACGTCAATCCAAAAATGCAGGAAATGACGGGCTATGATGAACAGCATTTTATTGGCTCTCCGCTTTTGAGTATTATTTCAAAAGACATGGCAATTCTAATTGATGATATTGATATTGACTTGCGCAGCCGCAATCATTGGCGCGGGGATACTATGTTGGCTGGTAACAGAGAGGCACCTATTTGGGTCAGTTTGAGTGTGTCGCCGATCCGCGAAGAGGGCGGCGCGATTTCAAGTTATGTTGCCTCAGCCCAAGATATTTCGTTTGTAAAAGAAAGCCAGCGTAAAATGGAAGAATTGGCTTACTTTGATACCTTAACTGGCCTTGCCAACCGAACTTTTTTCAGGATGCAGCTACGTAAATCTATGGCGCTTGCCGAGCGTGGTCATTACGCCTTTGCTCTATTTTACTTTGACTTAGATGAGTTTAAACGCATCAATGATACTTTGGGACATGACGCGGGTGACCGCTTATTGCTTGAAGTCGCGACGAGATTGAAAAAGCGGCTCCGTGCAGAAGATACCATTGCCAGATTGGGTGGGGATGAGTTTGCGGTGTTACTGAGCGGCATCAATGAGCGAGAAAATGCCATGGAAGTTGCCAATATCATTCAAAAGACACTGGCAGAACCAATAAAACTGGGGAATAACGAGGTGATCGTCAGTGCAAGTATTGGCATTACGATGGCTCCGTTTGACAGTAAAGAAGAAGAGCAGCTGCTTAAACATGCAGATTTGGCAATGTATCAGGCCAAAGCAAAAGGGCGGAACACTTACCATTTCTATAGCCAAGATTTAGATGAAGCTGCTAACGAGCGCCTGTATATAGAAAACGAGCTGCGTATAGCAATTAAAGCGCAACAATTTACCTTGCATTATCAGCCACAAGTGAACAGTGAAAGTGGTGAGGTTGTAGGCTATGAAGCACTTATTCGCTGGTTCCACCCAAGCGAAGGAACCATTCCGCCAAGTAAGTTTATTCCAATTGCTGAAGCGACAGGCCTAATCGTAGAGCTTGGTGCATGGGTGTTAGAAGAAGCATGTCATTTTTCTCGTCGTTTAAAAGCCGCGGGCAAGATTGCCAACGTATCCATCAACCTTTCTGCGAGACAGTTTAAAGACGCACAATTGATCAGTACGCTGTCAGATATTATTGACAGAACTGAGATGGAGCCGACTCTACTACACCTTGAACTTACCGAGAGTATGCTGATGGGAGACGTGGAAGCGGCAATCATACAACTTAGAGATATCAAAGCGCTTGGCGTTTCACTGTCTATTGACGATTTTGGTACAGGCTATTCGTCTTTAAGTTATATTAAGCGTTTCCCAGTTGATATACTTAAAATTGACCGCTCCTTTGTAAAGGATATCCCTGAAGATCCAAACGATATGGAAATCACCGCTGCTATCATTGCGATGGCGCAAAAATTAAATTTGCAGGTTATTGCTGAAGGGGTGGAAACTGAGGCTCAGATGACGTTCTTGGCGAAAAATAACTGCTATATTGTACAAGGTTATTACTACAGCCCGCCGTTAAGTGAAGCCGAGATTTTGCGGTTTGCCCCAGCGGTATAGCGGCTCAGCCCCAACGCTTGGGGCTGAAAATAATAAGCGCTTAACCGCCTGCGATTTTCACTTTGAAGCCTTGGCCTTCTAATAATTGCTTAAGCTTTTCTCTGTCATCGCCTTGAATTTCGATAACGCCTTCTTTAACTGCGCCACCTTGACCCATTTTTGATTTAAGCGTTTTTGCCAATTTCTTTAGATCATGCTGTCCATTATCGATGCCAACGACAAGCATAACGCCTTTGCCTTTTCGCCCTTTAGTTTGTCTTTCAATACGAACGGCGCCGTCTTTAAAAACTTTCCCTTGAACTTCTTGCTTTGGCTCTTTGGTGTCAATACGGCCTACATCTGTGGAGTACACAAGTCTTGATTCTGACATTGATTCTGGTCCTCTTAAGGGTTCTTTGCAGAGATCATAGCAAAAAGCAGATTAGATGTTTTTTATTTTTTGCTAAATGATTTTTAAGCGTTATATTTAAATTGGTGAGGGGAAACAAATCAAAATAATTTAGGAGCTTAATGATGAGCTTGAGTAAAAACGCTTCTGCTGACGGTAAGACACTAACCATTCAAATTAGAGGTAAGTTCGACTTTAATTTGGTGCAATCGTTTCGTCAGGCGTATGCGGAGGTGAATGATCAAACCGAAAAGGTTGTTGTTGACCTGCGTGAAACCGATTATATGGACAGCTCCGCTTTGGGTATGCTGTTAAATATGAAAAAAACACTAGGAAGCTCAGTTTCTAGCATTCAAATTAGTAACTGCCGTCCACAACTTAAGAAAATCCTCCAGATCTCTCGTTTTGATAAGAAGTTTGATATTGACTGATCGCCGATAGATTAGCCCCTCATGAATATCTTGGTAGTCGACGATCAGGTATTAAACTGTAAGCTGCTCAAGGCAATGCTTGAGCAACAATTTTATACCGTTTTTTGTGCCCATAATGGTCGTGATGCATTAAAAATTCTCGAAAGTCAGGACATCGACATCGTGCTGCTAGACGTTGTCATGCCCGTAATGGATGGCTTTGAGACTGCCCCTAAAATAAAGCAATATGCGGGCGACGTATACCTCCCCATCATCTTTATCACTGCACTTGAAGATCAAAGTAGCTTTGAAAAATGTCTTGCTGTAGGAGGTGATGACTTTATTCATAAGCCGTTTGATAAAGTCATTTTATCAGCCAAAATCAAAGCGCATGCGAGGACTCGTAGGCTCAGCCAACAAAGCAACGAACAACGCCGACAACTAGAATATCACTATAACCAGATAGAGCGAGAGCACGAGATTGTTGAGCACATCTTTAGTAATGCGCTTGCACAACAATCTGAATATCCTGAGATTTGTGAATACCACTTGTCCCCCGCGTCAATGTTTAATGGCGATATGTTTTTAATGGCCAAGAGCCCAATGGGTGGCTTTTATTGTTTACTGGGTGATTTTACTGGCCATGGTTTAGCGGCTGCAGTCGGCGCGCTTCCCGCATCGCGCATTTTCTACACTATGGTGCAAAAGGGAATGGCGGTTAGTGATATAGCCGTTGAGCTCAATACCGCCCTTAATGAGTTATTACCCGGCCATATGTTTTGCGCAGCAGCGATCATCGAATTGAGCAGCTCAGGGAAAAGTGTTTCTGCCTGGCTTGGTGGTCTGCCAGATTTATACCTGATTGACCAAAATGGCAGCCTTATTAAAACCATAGAGAGCCAACATATGGCACTCGGCATTTTAGAAGTCGATGAGTTTGAACGTAATCTGCTGCATTTTGAAGTCAGCCCCGACCAACGCCTCGTAATGGCGACAGACGGTATCATCGAATCTGAATCTGAGCGGGGGGAAATGTATGGCGAACGACGGTTAAAGCGCTTGCTGGCGAGTCGGCAGCATATTTCCACGGATCAAATTATCTCTGAAGTTCGCGAGTTTTCTGGCAATACGGAGCAACAAGATGACTTGAGTATCGCAATTATTAATTGCGTTGCCAGCGAGTCAATTGTTTCTGCGCCTAACCATTATTCAAGCTTGCCGTTTAATATTTCGTTATCTTTAGATGCCAAACAGATGAAAACTACCGATCCGGTACTTGAGCTGGTGGACTTGCTTAGTGAGGTTGACGGTATTTCGGCGCATCGCTCTAACATCTTCTTACTACTCTCCGAAGCCTACAATAACTCTTTAGATCACGGTGTGTTGGGGCTAGATTCTGAGATTAAAAATAAAGAAGATGGCTTTTTTGAGTTCTACAGTTTGCGAGAGAGTGTTTTGAAGGAGCTAAAAGAAGCGCTCATTATTATTTCAGTGCGCTACAGCCCTGAAGAGCTAAAGCTATACTTCAACATTTGTGATTCAGGTAATGGTTTTGAATCAAGCGAGCGTAACAAAGCACAGCAAGAGCATAGCCATGGCCGAGGTGTTAGCTTACTTAACGAAATTGCTCAAAGCGTTAGCTACAACAGTGCTGGAAATGAAATAGAAATGATTTATTCACTCACCTCTAAATCGGTCTAAATTCCACTCAAGCGTATTTCACCTCTGCTTTAGTTTACTATCTACTCCTATTACTCTATGTACCTGTTTTTTAGTATTGGCAAGGTATAAAGAGCGTGGTAAAGTTGTATTAACTTTAGATGTTTAGATGGCTAAAATGTCAGATTATATTTCATTGAGTGGATTATCTATCTCCCGCGAATTGCTTTTGCTGCAATTAGAAAAACTAGATGCTTATATTGAGCAAAACTCAAGCCCTGCTGTATGGTCATATCAGATCCCTGAACTTGGGGAAGGGGGCGCTTGCAGCTTGTTTGGATACCTTCAGGAAGCACCTTTTTTATTGAGTGACTATGTTGAAAAGAACACGGCTAATGCACGTTCGCTTACCAAGCTGCAAACGATAGTGTCAGCGGTAGTTGAATTTACAGCTGTTGATTGGTTTGGCATATACCAAGCAAGAGCGACAAATGAAGGGAAACAACTTCTCAAATTAGCGTATTCTGGCGCGCCGAGTAGACCACTATTCCCTATAACGGATGCTTTTGCCGCTACGTCAAATAATATTCAAACGGTATTGAGTGCTAAAGCTCGAGTGATTAATGACATCCCTCAATATGTCGCCAGTGGAGGAGAGTACTACACTTGCGATCCAAAGGTGAAAGCAGAAACCTGTCTGCCATTATTCGATGATGCTCAAAATTGTATTGGAATTATTGATGCAGAAGCGTTTTCTGAGTCATTTTTCAACGAAGAAATTTTAGCATTGCTTGCAGCGGCATGTACGAGAATCCCTGAATATTTACCCAAATAATTATCGGAATGTCCGGCTGTAAACTTGACGCCTTTGTGGTGCTGCCAAGTTTACAAAAATGAATAAAATTCTAGATAAATATGGTAACTGAGATGCAAGTCTCTATGTTACCATCAAGTCTACTGGAATCGGGCGTCAGCCGCTCGAGTTTGCATTAATTAAAATAAAAGAGATAAGCCATGTTCTCAGAGCTAAAACCACTTCCAACAGATCCTATTTTAGGCCTGATGGCCGCTTATAAACAGGACACTAACCCAAACAAAATTGACCTTGGTGTAGGTGTTTATAAGGACGAGCAGGGAAACACGCCGGTACTTAGAGCGGTTAAAAAAGCGGAAGCGTTTCGTTTAGAAAACGAAACGACAAAATCTTATATTGGTTTGGCTGGTAACTTAGACTTCTGTCAAAAGATGGAAACACTGTTACTTGGAGAGCATAGTACATTATTGGCAAACCGTGTACGTACGGCGCAAGCACCAGGTGGTACTGGCGCATTACGTGTTGCTGCCGAATTTATTAAACGTTGCAACACCAATGCTACTGTTTGGGTTACGACGCCAACTTGGGCAAACCACATTAGCCTATTTGAAGCAGCTGGTCTAACAGTTAAAGAGTACCCTTACTACGACTACGAAAACAAAGGGTTGTTGTTTGATGAGATGATCAATGCGCTGAAGCAAGTACCTAAAGGTGATGTGGTACTACTTCATGCATGTTGTCATAACCCAAGTGGTATGGACTTAAATCAAGCGCAATGGAAAGTAGTTGCTGAACTCGCAAAAGAGCAAGGCTTTACACCATTAATTGATATTGCATACCAAGGTTTTGGTACCAGCCTTGAGGAAGATGCACAAGGCCTTAGAACGGTTGCGGATACAGTTGATGAAATGATCATCTGTTCATCTTGCTCTAAAAACTTTGGTTTATACCGCGAGCGTATCGGTGCGTGTTCAATCATTGCAAAAGACAGTGCCACTGCTGATGTTTCAAACTCAGTATTACTTAGCGTTGTTCGTAGTATCTATTCAATGCCACCAGCACACGGTGCTGATATTGTAAATACCATTCTAAGCAGTACTGAACTTACGCAAATGTGGTACGACGAACTTGACGAAATGCGCGGTCGTATCAATGGTCTACGTACGTTGATCAAAGAGAGCCTAGCTGCAAAAGGTGTTGAGCAAGACTTCTCGTTCATCGACCGTCAGCACGGTATGTTCTCTTTCTTAGGTATTAATAAAGAGCAAATTGACAGACTACGCACTGAATATGCTATCTATATGGTAGGCTCTAGCCGCGTTAACGTAGCTGGCGTAAGCAAAGACAATATTGACTACTTTGCTGACGCAGTGGCAAGCGTGATTAAATAATACCACGCTACACAGCACAAAATAAAAAACCGCAGAACATGCGGTTTTTTATTTTCAGCCTAAACCACCCACTGAAGTAAGTGGTTATTATCATTTAGGCTTGCTTAATTTTGGTTACTTTATCTGGATCTGACGCTTTTTCGTTTTCAGATTTGTTTTTGGCATTGGCCTTTGGTGCTACTTTGCCACCTTTTAACACAGACACAAAGTCATCTTTTTGTTTCGCAATTTCAAGCGCTAGGGATTCAACTTGTTGTTCACTCAGCGGCACGTCAACTTTCGTTAGCATGTCTTCCAATGCTTCAGCTACATCTAGCATCTTATCATAAGCATCAGCTTCTTTTTTAGACGTGAAAGTCATACGCTCGACTCCATTTCTTTCAACAACATATTTGATGATAACGGCCATGGTTATTCCCCTAGTCACTGTTTTTTTATACAGTAAATCGAATTCAGTGATTAAGCAAGTTATTTTGAAAATTTTTCAAGTGGCATTGAGTGAAAGGAAATTTATTAAAGCCATTAAAAACAAAGTCTTAGTCTTTATTTTGGTTTTTGAAAGAATGAATGTTTTTTGACAAAGTCAATATTCCAATCTTTATTTAACCTGAGGTTTGGATAAGGAATGAGCTAGCTCATTGTTTTTAAAATCATTAAATTATTTCCTTATCTAGCCAGAGAATTTTGGGGATAACTAGGCGAATTTACGCACCAATAGCTGGCTATTGGAAGTGAATTCAACGCGGTTAGCGCTAAAACTGGCTGCTAGAAAGGCATTAATTATCCGAAGCTCAGGTTATTTTATAAGCTTGCTGCAATCACCCATCGAGAGGAATGCAAAAAGCTCTGGATACTTTTTACGCACAAGGAGTGTATATATGTTCAATAAACCCACCATACTTTCTATTTTATTGGCGCTAGGTTTAAGCTGTTCAAGCGTGCTCGCAAAACCTGCGGAGCAAGTAAAGCCAGCCTCTCAAACGCAGCAGCAAAGTGCTGTACTCGATATTAATTCTGCCGACGCTTCGGCGCTTTCAAGTTTACCTGGGATTGGTATTCGTAAAGCTGAAGCCATCGTAGAGTACCGTAAGAAAATGGGGCGCTTTAAAACAACAACGGAGTTGCTGGAAGTAAAAGGAATTGGGAAAGGAATATTGGCAAAACTGGAGGGGAAAATTAGAGTCTAGTCGTAGTTATTGTGTGCGAGCTTAGCTGCTCGCACACAGGTAAATTGAAGATTAGGGCTTATTCGAGGCGTTAAACTCAGCGATTGCCTGAGCTAGCTTGGGTTTGCCAAACTGTATTTCCAGTGGTGTGGTCAGTAGCGGATAAATTAGTCCTGCTACCAATAAGACAGGTAATAACAGCCAACCTTCAAATACGACCAATGAGGCAAAAAACGGTGTGAGCAGTAGCAACTTGGCTATTCTTAACACGACCTTTGTTTTTGCATCAAGGTGGCTAAGTGCAAGACGTAAGATCATCTGCTTGTCACGTAATTTAAACGCTCTCAGTTGCTCAATTTGGCTTAACCTAAAATGCATGAATGTGATATCTCAACTTCTTTTGGTAACATGGAAAAATAAGAAAAGAATAAATGCAACACTATAAAATGCAAAGATAATTTCCATCCATCCAGGCATAGATAATCCTGCAAAAGACCAATCTATGTTGCCGCAGTCACCTGTTGCAGCAAAGAAACTTGGTAGCCATTCATGCAGCGGCATAAACGCAGGAAAGTTTGGTACAAAGTCACAGGTAAAAGCAAATGGATCTGTTGTAGTTTGCATACTGATATGTTCACGGGCGATAAAATAACCCCAAATACTGCCTACCCCCCACGAAACAAATGCGAGGCTACGCAGTGCGAAAGAGCGAGGAGAAATCATACCGATTAAACCAGCTGCTAATAACCCCAACATAGCAAAACGCTGATAGATGCACATAATGCAGGGCTCTAAACCCATACCGTATTGGAAATACAGTGCAACGGCTTCAAAAATAGCAGCGGATAGTGCTAGCAATCCCCAAGATTGCCTAGAGAGATGAAAAGATGAAATCTTCATTATAGAGAAACCCTTTTTGTTTTATTATGCTTTATCTGGCCGCGTTAGAGCAACTTTACTTCGCAGTGTGCGCTATCTTTGCGACGATTTTTCGACTCTTGTTACCAGCAGAAGTTCGAAAATATCAGAATAGATCACTTGATTAAGTCAATTGAGGTGAGACCGACATTATCAGCATTTCTATTCTGACGTATTTACTCACTTTTCTCGAGGGCATCGATATGAAAAGTAGCACGCTCAATGGCTGAGCCGTGTAAGATAACATATTCAATATCGTTATAAGCCGCGACTGACTGCAAAGGGTTACTATTTAAAAGTAATAGATTAGCCACTTTCCCCACAGCGATGCTGCCGTACTGGTAGTCTATCGCAAATGCTTTGGCATTATTGATGGTTGCAGCAGATAACAAGCTAACGAGGTCTACTCCGGCTTGATCCATCATCGTTAATTCTTGATAAGTCGATAAGCCAGGTTGCGATACATAAGTTGGTGCGGGTGGCGTATCTGAGCCAAGCAGCAAGGTTGCGCCATTTTTATATAGATAATTTAGTGCTCGTTGCCCTTGAGAGAAAACTTGCTCAAGTTTAGCCACCTTTTGTTGATTACTTATTTCACCCCAGCCTTGACCCATTTCTCGAGAAAACCAGCGACCAGGTTCACTTTGATACCAAGCAATTTGAGACGGAGGTAATACGGTACGATATTCAGACGAGAAGGTGAAAGTGTTGTCAGTCACTTTCGCCAGAGCATTCATCACATTTAATGTGGCTTGATATGCGATGTCTTTTTCGATGATGGTATCCAGCACAGCTTTTACATTGGTTGGTAGTTCGCTTTCGCTAGGGGCTGTATTTGGCGCTAACCAGTTCCAAAGTCCATGCGCCATAACGTTGATATTGGCATCTACAGCAAGTTGTTGCATATCAACGGCATTCGCATGTGCCATTACGGGTAACTTAAGTGAGTTTGCGGACTCGACTAACTGTTTGGCAGTTTCTTGGTTAATAAGCGGTATAGCACTGTTTTCTCCAAAGCCATCTTCAAAGTACAGTTTGGCACAAGTTGCACCGTCAGATTTCATTCGCGTTAAGGGCTGAGCTCCTTGGTGAGCGTGTGCTTGAGATGGTGTTAGCTCATGAGCAGGATCGCTGTGTTGTGCAGCAAAGTAGGGTTTATGTTGGTGTAGCTTTGAGTAACTAAGGCCTTCAGCATTATACCCTTGGTAAACTGGCATTGCGCCACAAAAGTAGGCGTCGGGTGCGGGGCCATTTGCTGTAAATTCGGTCATGCCGGTTGCAGTGTTTGACGGGTCAATAACTTGCGTGACGCCATAGTAAAGATAATTGGCGCCTTGCCGTTTTAAAAATGCTGTTTGCATCTGGCGAGCTCTAGGGGAGGTGTTAAGCAATCCCGGCATTGTTTTTAGGTGGACATGGCTATCGGTTAACCCTGGTATGAGGTATTGACCATGAGCATCAATGACCTGTGCTGCATCCGGTTTTTGACTTGAGTCAGAGACTTGTATAATTTTGCCATCTTGGATGGTGAGCCAATGATTGGAAATGATATTGACTTGGTGCTTATCAATAGGATTTAAAATGGTAGCATTGTCGATACGAAGGTCCACTGCTGCAAATAATGCATGAGAAGACAGGGCGCAACAGGCCGCAAATATTAATGTTTGTTTTTTCATAATGAAAACCAGTTAGTGTCGTATTAGATGTCTTCGAGCATAACTGGCGAGGTACTTTGTGTTTTAATTTTCATATAAATTAACTCTGAAATTTTTCTTAATTTAATTAAAACTATAATAATCAATAATGTAAGGTGTTCTGGGGTTGAAAAATTTGCTTTTGGGAAATTGGCTTGTTGTGCCTAAATTGAACCAGATTGTGGAGTATCCGACTGGCCGTGAATATACCGTCACCCCAAAAGTGATGAAATTACTGTTGGTGCTGGTCGATGCTAAAGCTGAGCCTCTGAGTATTGATACCCTCGTCGAGTTAGTTTGGCACCCGAAGGTGGTGTCTGACAATTCGGTCTATCAAGCTGTTGCGCAGTTAAGAAAGATTTTAAACACAGATCCGCAATACGAAGAATATATCGAAAGAATATCAGCTCAAGGCTACCGCATTCATCCAAACATTGCACTTAGAGAGCATAAAGTGGCTGTGATGCCAGTGAGCAAAAAGCGAATTTGGCTGCTTGGTGTCACCATTCCGTTGCTCGCTCTAATCGCCTTTTTTGCTTTTTATATTCAAACTGATCAAAAGCACAAGACACAAAACAACCCTTATTTTGATGAGATCACTCTTGCCACACACCTATCCCAAAGTACAGCGGTGGAAGAGTTAGCGCGAGCGAAAACGATTTATCAACAAGTGTTATCTAAACAAAGTGATAATATCGAGGCACTCAGTGGCTTATGCAATGCCTTTATGGGGCTAAGCGTATATGGCGCGGTGTCAGAGTATGAATCGCTTGCTTTATGTCGGCCATTGTTAGAAAAAGCACGGATCTTAGATGATACAAATATTGAAGTGATAACCTCTCTTGCACGCTTTGCGGTGATGGAGAATGAAATTGAGCAAGCACAGAATTATTTTAAGCGCGGATTTGAGCTCTCAACCAAGCATGCTCGCCTATGGCATTGGTACGGTCGATTTCTTCGGGACCAACACAAAATACCCGATGCAATTGCTGCGCATAAACAAGCGTATCAGTTAGCACCAAACGATGCGGTTATTATCCGAGGATTAGCCTATGCCTATTTGAATTTTAGAGAGTTAGTGCTCGCGCGAAAATATTTTGATCGTAGCGTTGCCATTGCCCCGCACACCAAAAACAATCCGCTCTATGCGCTAGACTTTTATCCGCTTAACCAGAATAGGGCAAGCGAATATTTGCTGTGGTACCAAAACAATCACATCAGTCATAGTAAATTGTACCCCGCGCAGCAATTGAGCCACATATTAGTGTTATTGAGTTTAGGGCGAGCAGAAGAAGCTGAGGAGAAATATCAGCAAGCCGCAAATTTAGGTTCAATTTCTACAGCATTTAGACTCTATGTTGAATCTGGGATCGCATGGCGACAAGGTGATATCGAAAAGGCCGAAGAACTCTTAAAGCAGCGATACGAGCTAGACTCAAAGGGTAATCATTATGTGATGCCTTATATACTTGCTTTACTTGCACGGCAGAAAGTACAATCCGCGCTAATACTTTTTGAACAGCATTTTGCTGATATCGCGGCGTTTACATTGCCAGAGGCAGGCAATGTAGGACAACACCTTACTTATGCCTTGATGCTGAAACGTACAGGTGAACAAAGCAAGCTCAAGCGAGTAACACAGTTGTTAGAACAATACCTTAACCAAGGAAATCAGCTAGATGCAGCGTTATCTCCTTACTGGTTTGCACTTAACAATGAAGCAGCAGAAACACAACAAGCACTGACGCAGCTGCTCAACACTGGCTGGTTACCCGACTACAATGATAGTTTTTTTGCCACGGATCTTTATCTCGCTTTGACATCAGACCACGAATTTAAACAAGCATGGCTGAATAAGCTTGAAAGCAGACAAAACGAGCTCTAAAACGTTAGGTTACTCAGGCATAAAGTTCGCTATGTGATTTAAAAGTAGGGAGCGAATTTTCTTGGTGATTCCTTGAATAGGGGTTCTGTGTTTCGGCAGACTTTGATATTGGCTTTTAAAAACAGGGTTCGATTTTGTTGCCTGTGAGTTTTGGTTTCCTTAAGCTGCTTTGTTGTTTGCAAGCAACGCTCGAAAGTAAATTGCAAAAGATGTCTAATAGCATTATTACATGCCGCTTTGTCTGTTTATTTCGCAGTCGTTTCGTGTGCACTTTAGGAGAAGTATTTGAGTTATACAAAATGAAAGCAGAGGCTGGATGGTCTGATGAAGAGCAATTTGTTTACATTAACAGCTCAGTGTTTAGCGAAGATGAGCCCGTTATGGCCAAGTCTATATTGCATTAAGTGAGTTCTAAGCCTCACACTACATCACAATCTCACCGGCATTAAACATGGCTATTTTCAGCTAGGGTGATTTGTAGCTTGTTAGTTGAGCTTCATCTGGTACAATCAGTGGATTAACAAGCACAACCTGCCAATCAAGGCATTGATGTAATAATAAAGTGGTGTGAGATGAGAATTTTCAAAGCCAAGAGCCCAGCTGGATTTGCTGAAGAATATATTGTTGAGTCAATTTGGAACGGCGAATTCCCTCCGGGATCAATTCTACCTGCTGAGCGTGAGCTTTCTGAACTCATTGGTGTAACAAGAACAACACTGCGCGAAGTATTACAAAGGCTAGCTCGTGATGGCTGGTTGACTATCCAACATGGTAAGCCAACCCGAGTAAATAACTTTTGGGAAACATCAGGGCTTAATATATTAGAAACCTTAGCGCGTCTTGATGAAGATAAGATGCCTGAGCTGACCGATCAGCTGCTGTCAGCGCGTACCAATATTAGTGCTATCTATACGCGTGCGGCGATAAAATTCAACCCGCAGCGTGTTATCGATATTTTGTCTAAGCATGAAGAGCTAGAAGACACCGCAGAAGCGTTTGCCGATTATGACTACCAAGTTCACCATGAGCTGGCAGGTGCAGGGCAAAACAAAATTTACGTGCTTATTTTAAATGGCTTCAGAGGGTTATACTCAAAAATTGGTTGCCATTACTTTTCTGATTCAAGAACGCGAGGACTGGCGAGACAGTTCTATGCAGATTTAACCAAACTGGCAGAAAATCAAGAACACGATGGTGCTATTTCATTGATGCGTAAGTATGGTCACCAATCGGGTGAAATTTGGCAGCAGATCCGCGGTGATATGCCAGAAAATATCATGGACTAATGTCCACTGAGTGATAGACATCTTAAAAAGGCTTCTTCATGAAGCCTTTTTTGATCTCCGAATGGCATCGTGAGCGGAGGTATTTGCGTCTCATCGAATTTATAGATTGGTGCTATCGGTAAATTCGATTGTTAATTATGGCACTTGCCAAATACACTAGGCGCAGTTTTTGGTGGTGAGAATGACAAAGAGACTTTGGTTATGAATTTAGCTAGGGTTGTTTTTTCATAAGCACGCCACAATATTATGAACAAGATATTTTGGTCTCGACACGAGATACCAAATAAGATTGGAAATAAACCTAACTATTGGAGATAAAAATGGGTGTATTAGTAGGCCGCAAGGCACCAGACTTTACAGCAGCAGCAGTACTAGGTAACGGTGAGATCGTAGATAGCTACAACCTGCACGAGCGTATTAAAGGTAAAAAAGCGGTTGTTTTCTTTTACCCACTAGACTTCACGTTTGTTTGTCCTTCAGAGCTAATCGCGTTCGACAAGCGTTACGAAGAGTTCCAAAAGCGTGGTGTTGAAGTGATCGGTGTTTCTATCGATTCTCAATTCTCACACAACGCATGGCGTAACACTCCAGTAAACGAAGGCGGTATCGGTCAAGTTAAATACGATCTAATCGCTGATGTTAAGCACGAAATCTGTCAAGCATATGACGTTGAGCACCCAGAAGCTGGTGTTGCTTTCCGTGGTTCTTTCCTAATCGATGCTGAAGGTAATGTACGTCACCAAGTAGTTAACGACCTACCACTAGGCCGTAACATCGACGAAATGCTTCGCATGGTTGATGCACTAGCATTCCACGAAGAGCACGGTGAAGTATGTCCAGCTGGTTGGACTGAAGGTAAAGCAGGTATGGATGCAAGCCCTGAAGGTGTTGCTAAGTTCCTATCTGAAAACGAAGGCGCACTATAATTTAGTGTCGACTTTGTGATATCTCGCTGATATCAAAAAAGAAACCCGCCAATTGGCGGGTTTTTTAATGGCTACTGATACCTCAATAGCTTTCTCAGGGTAATACCAAAAAATGTATTTAGCAAATAAGCTATTTGAAGCGGAGAAATAGCTTTAGTAGCTAGGCAAAAATTTTGCTATTTAGTTGTTCTAAATGAGAAATTTTTAACGACGCTAATATGCTATTTCATCCTACAAATTGATTAGAGAATTAATTCAATTGGTATGATACTTTGACTACTCGGCTACCTTGCCTACTTTAGCAAGTGCCATGCTAGTTAAAGTTGATAAACTGACCCAGTGATTTTATCAGTTGAATGCTTAAGTAAGCGGCAAATAAACTGATCACGGGAGTTGCGAGCAGACTCAGAAATTCGAGTTCATTAATCATTAGTCTCTTCCTTTTTTTCTTGCTCGCTGTTATCGGTTGTTTGAAACGCTTTCTCTAAAGACTGTTTGGTCTCAATTTTTATTTCTTCTAGATTCGCTTTGATTGACTCTGTGATAGCTTGCGTTACTTTGGTTTTTACTTCTTGAAGTAATGAAGCATCAATTTCTGCAGCTGTTGTTGTCATGCTTGCTGTAAACAATAAAGTTGTCATGGTGATTTTCGCTAAAGTAGTCATAATAAGTTTCCTTGTAATTTGTTAGTCGCAATAACTATTACAAAGGTTGTGCCAAAATGAATTTAATTTTTATGTTATTGATTTTTATGTGTTTTAATTTTTTCTTGGCACAGGAGAATTAATGGGGTGGTGAATTTGACCAGTGTAGGATGGGTGAAATGGCTAAGATTTAGTTAAATTTATTAAGGCTGGATTAAGCGAAGCAAGAAAGGATAAAAAACAATGTTCGGGCCGAATTAACGGCCAAAGTTAGGGTCATCAGGTAGGTCAACCAAGATTAATACTGCCCCTTTACCGCCATATTCTAAAGGTGCTTGGTGCATCGCCAGTATATCTGGATGCTGAACAAGATACTGCGGTACTTTATGTTTAAGCACACGCTCACCAATTCCATGCACCACGCACGCACAAGCAATATGCTGCTTCTTACAAGCATGAATTAATGCTGCTAGTTCTTGTTTTACTGTTTCTTTATTTAGCCCGTGTAAATCTAAGATGAGTTCGGGTGCGTAGTCACCACGCCTTAGCTGCTTTGCTAAATAGCGATCAGCTCCGGGCTTTACGAAATTGATGGTTCCCGACGTATCAATATCAGGAATGTACTCGTCAGAAAAGTAAAACTCAGATTGCTGTTGCTTAACTTGTTGCTTCAGCTCAATGCTCTGAATTTTTTTCTTTTGTTTGAGCTGCACCTGATCTTGTTTGAGGGGTTTTACACCATTCAAAGACTCACGAAACATCGCGAAATCGTCATTTAGGTCAGCATTAGTGTTAGATTCTCTGTTCATGGTGGCATTTTAAATAAAAAAAGCATAAAAACCTAGCTTAAAAACCGCTACAATAGCGCCATATAGTTTGATCTTTAGAGAGTCATCATGACGGAAATGTCGCAACCACTTATTACCGAAGAAATGGCCGTTGAAGCCTTTCAAGACTTACATACCATTCAGGACTGGGTGCGCTGGACAGCGAGCCAGTTTGTGAGTAACGAGGTGTTTTTTGGTCATGGTACGGATAATCCTTGGGACGAAGCGGTCAGTTTAGTGCTTCCGGTGTTGCATATGCCAATTGATGCCCCCAAAGAAATCATGCATGCGCGCATGACGCAAAGTGAAAAAGCGCATCTGATGGAGTTTATCAAAGCACGTATCGAGCAGCGTATTCCCGTCGCCTACTTAACCAATCAAGCTTGGTTTGCTGGTATGCCGTTTTATGTTGATGAGCGCGTATTAGTGCCACGCTCACCATTTGCAGAGTTAATCGCAAAACATTTTGCCCCGTGGGTAGCTGCACCGAATAAAGTAACGCGTATTTTAGATATGTGTACGGGCTCTGGTTGTATTGCGATTGCATTGGCCAAAGCATTTGAGCGCGCGCAAGTAGACGCAGTAGATATTTCTTTTGAAGCCTTAGAAGTGGCTGATCACAATATCAATCAGCATATGATGCAAGACAGAGTCTTTGCTATCCAGTCTGATGTATTTAGTGGTGTGCCGGGTCAAAAGTACGATTTAATCGTAGCAAACCCTCCTTATGTTGATGCAGAAGATATGTCAGATCTGCCAGAGGAGTTCCATCATGAGCCAGAGCTTGGCTTGGCGTCAGGAGAAGATGGCCTTGATGTGACCCGCACACTACTGGCAGAAGCGGCTGACCATCTAAATGATGATGGTTTGTTATTTGTCGAAGTTGGCAATTCTATGGTACATATGGAGCAGCAATTTCCTGAAGCGCCATTTACTTGGTTAGACTTTGAGCATGGTGGTTTAGGGGTCTTTGTCGTATCCAAACAACAACTATTGGAATACTTTAAAAACTGATAGGGAGCCAATGCTCTCTATCGTCTATTTAGGAATGAGGAAAAACGATGGCAGGCAATAGCATTGGCCAATTATTTAAGGTGTCGACCTTTGGTGAAAGCCATGGCGCCGCGCTTGGTGGCGTGGTAGATGGTGTACCACCAGGGCTTGAGATCACTGAAGCTGATTTACAAATCGATTTAGATAGACGTAAACCAGGTCAAAGCCGCTACACAACACAGCGCCGAGAAGGCGATGAGATAAAAATTCTCTCGGGTGTGTTTGAAGGCAAGACCACAGGCACGAGCATTGGATTGTTGATTGAAAATACCGATCAACGTTCAAAAGATTACTCAAACATCAAAGACTTGTTCCGTCCGGGTCATGGCGACTATACCTATTGGCACAAATACGGACATAGAGATTATCGCGGTGGTGGCAGGTCGTCGGCACGTGAAACTGCCATTCGCGTTGCAGCAGGTGCAATCGCAAAAAAATATCTCAAGCAAGTCCACGGCATCGAAATCAATGCCTGCCTTTCTCAATTAGGCCCGATTAAAGCCGAGCATTATGATTGGTCAGCGGTTGAAAACAATCCATTTTTCTTTCCCGATGAATCTAAGCTAGAAGCGCTAGATGAATATATGCGCACGCTGAAAAAAGAAGGTGATTCAGTCGGCGCGAAGGTAAAAGTCGTGGCGAAAAATGTGCCTGTTGGTTTAGGTGAGCCTGTGTTTGACCGTTTGGATGCTGAGATAGCGCACTCCTTGATGAGTATTAATGCCGTAAAAGGCGTAGAGATTGGTGATGGCTTTGATGTGGTTGAGCAAAAGGGCTCAGAGCATAGAGATGAGCTAACGCCACAGGGATTTACTTCTAACCATGCAGGCGGCGTTTTAGCGGGTATTTCTACAGGGCAAGATATTATCGCATCAATTGCGCTAAAACCGACATCAAGCATCTCGGTACCGGGGCAGAGTATTGATACCCACAACCAACCGCAAGAAGTTGTGACGAAGGGTCGCCATGACCCTTGTGTTGGTATTCGTGCCATTCCAATCGCAGAAGCCATGTTGGCCATTACGCTCATGGATCACTTATTACGTCACCGTGGTCAAAACCAAGACGTAAATTTGCCGCACAAGCCAATTCCTGGTCATATCTAGCCAGTAGCGAGTAAGCTAATTTTGGCACAGTGATTGCTTTTCTTGGACAAATCAAGGAGAGCAATCATGATCACTTACCAAACCCACTCCGCAATTCGTACCACTGAGTCTGTTTCCGAGCAGCAAAACCTTGCCCAAACTAAACGAGCTAATACCGCTGCGCAGGAGCAAGACTATGTCGCGGCTGCTAACATCGCAACCCAATCATCCCCTGTACTGGATAATAAAGCCGACGAGCCATATAAATATGAAGTGGTGGAGCGTAATCAGTCATTTCTAGAAAAAATGAGAGAAGCGGTAATGTTTAGCCGCTTAGGGGCAAATAAAGAGAAAATAGACGAATTAAAAGAGAAAATGGCAGAACTTGAAAAGCTCGCGGCTGAGGGAAAAATTTCACCTGAAGAATTAGAAGAGCGGATGGCTGCCTTACAAGAAGCGATGAGAGAAGCGGTAACTCAGGAAGAAAACAAAGCGAACAAGGACACGCTAATGAGTTAGTACAGCCAAGGCGAGTCAACATCGCTTCTGATGCCAGCCCCCCTTGTAGCTTTCTTTGCTTTCATTTACTCGGCTTGCATGACGATTATTTTGGCCATTTGAATTGATTTCTCATGTGCTCAATGAGACTAACGACATGTTTCTGCTCTGGTGAAAACAGCAATACTGAGTAAGCATGCTTATCACGCGAATGCTTGTTCGAACTCGTGTGTCCCATTTCGTCACATACTGCTTGATGCTTGAATTTAAGCGAAGTGGTGTCCTCTAAAGCGAGCAGACACTCGCAGTGGTTAACACAATTTGCTATCGCTAGAAAGCCTGCCTCGGCTATGGCTTGGGCATTGATTGCTTTATTGCGAGTAAAACGGTAAGCCGCTTCAATATCTGCTGGAGAAGTAGGTGATTGCACGAGAGGTTGCCCTAACTTAGTTAGAAGTTTAGAGGCCAATACAATCAATCTTTTTGCTCTGCGAATATCACCTAACTTTGCTTGAGAAAATGTTTCTGATGCCCATTGCTCTGAACTTTTTGAAAATACCATAACTAACCTCGTAGTTATATCAAAACAGATCAGATCGAGAACAATCAGCTAAGTTCAAAAAATCCCCGATTTTCATCGAGAGATTTGTGTATGAAAGACAGTCTGTTGATGCCTTTGTTTTCTTATTTATAATTGTGTTTTTTTCAATTTTTTATTTTTGAAATTTCTGGGTTTTATGCTTTTCCTTAACCAAGGCTTTTATAGTTATTATGTGTTTTACTTTGTATTTTATGTGTTCCGTATTTTTATTGCTGTTTTTTATTTGATAATCCAGATTTGTTTGTTTTTATTTTGCTTTAATTGTTAATTTTTTGTTTTTTTATTTTGGTGTTGACTGTGTTTTTTTGTTGGGTTTAAATACGGTAAATTTCTATTTGGAGTTCTGATTTGGGTGGTTTTAATAAAATACTGAAAAGTACTTTTTTTGTTTTTTTTTCTTTCTTTGCGTTACAAGTTGAGAGTGCGAGCTTTAAGCTAGATAAAACGAGGGTTGTTTTTGAAAAAAATGATAGAAGAGCCGAATTTAGAATTTATAATGACTCAGATAAGTTACAAAGTTTCAGAGTCAATTTGACTGAAATGCAAATGCATGAAGCAGGCCATTTAGAAATGGTAGATGAGTATCCTCTATCTGCGAAAGAATTTTTGCGAATTGGACCACGAATCGCGCGTGATATACCTCCGAAGAGCTTTGCTCGAATTAGATTAATAAAAAAGAGTGTAAGAGAAAAAGGCGAGTTTCGCTCACATGTTTTAGTCGAATCTTTAACATCAGAAACGGTTAAGCAAGTGTCTGGGGTATTTGTTCAGCCTAATATAAAATATATCATTCCTGTTTTTATACGCAATTATTCTGACGAAGAGAGAGCGAGCGTGGCGCTCAAAAATCATTTTTTTGATGATGCTGATGGAAAATTAAAATTAACTTTCTTACGAAAGGGACTTGGCTCATTTAGTGGAAACTTAGTAATAAAAGATGAGGAAGGGAAGGAGCTATATCGTGCCAATCAAATCAGTATTTACCCAGAGTTAAATCAAAGAACTTTTAGAACGGAACTAAAGCGAGAGCAGGTAAGTGGTACTTTATCTATTTTAATGGAAAGTTTAGAGGAAGATGTAGGTTTGCAGTACCAAACCAAAATATAAATTTTAAATGGAATTTTTATGAAAAAATCTATTTTTGTTGCGTTATTTTTAATCACTCCAGTTATCAGTGCTTATGCAAAAGAGTTTGGTTTGTCGGTAACTTATGAATCTTTAAAGTCAGCCTTGGAAATTGTCGAAGTCAAGGCACTAGAGTTCCCAGAATTATTATCCGACGGCAGTACTAAAGAAGGAGCTAGCTGCAAAGCCTCAGGCATGCCTAACCCTAGCAGCTCAGTACAGTCTTTGTGTCCAGGCCTTATCGGACAGCCAGGAACTTATGAGATTATTGGTGCTGCTAATGCTACTGTCGTGTTGACGCATAGCGCTGATCATACAATTAATGGCTTGCGACTATCTACAAATGAACAGGCGGTGCCAATCATTAGAACACTGCAATTGGATGCTTCGGGCAAAGCACGCTATGTCGCGCAAAGCATGATCACGTTGGTAGATAAAAGTACTGCGAAATCAAATGACTATCATTTTATCTTTGATATCTCTGTTGCATATCAATAATAATGAAGAACTGCTCTTAACTATATAACTTAAAAAGGAAATATATATGAAAAAGCTATCGACACTTGCCTTAGCACTTGCTCTTTCTGCAACCGCGAGCGCTGAACAATATACAGTGCAAGTCACTTTGAAAAAGGAAGAGCTGCCACTAACCATAACACAAACTCAACAAATGGCATTTCCAGAGCTTGTTGTAACTCGTGCAACGAATTTAGGCGCATTTTGTACTTCACAGCCTCGTCAGCCTGGACGTGTACCTGCGGAAGACAGATTATGTGGTGGTGCAGGTGCATATGCTCACTTTAATTTAGGCGGTGTACCGTATGCCGACGTAACATGGACAGTTCCAGCGCAATCTCAAGAGCTAGACGGTTTGCGTTTTACTGTTGACGAGTTGACCTCTTCAACTCACCCTGAACATCAAAAGTTGGGCGCAGATGGTAACTTGGCATTAAGCCAATTTGGCAAGATCACACTGATTGATCACGCTGCAGCGATGCAAAGTGCAGGTGAAAAATCTTTCACTTATGACATTATCGCGGCATATCAGTAAACCTATCAGATGCTAGCTACAGTCGTAGCTAGCATATCTTCTTTGTCTTCAATAGTGCGCGTTTGAAAACCAATACATTACGTTCTCTACTGCTACTAATTAGCATACTTTATATATCAGTGAGCTCTGCTCAGGAGCAGGTAGATTATATTTTTGCTGATCTAAAAATAGATGAGCGTCTAGTGCAAGGTGAAATAGAGCTAGTTACCCGAGATTACCAGCATTACTATATATTATTAGATACCTTTAATCAGCAATTGGCGTGTACGTTAGAGCTTGATGTTAAAGAGGGACGCTTACACGGCGAATTTTGGCAGAACACAATAGATGTGTTACTTGAACCAAATCTATTTACTATAGAAGATGGGGATGTTTACGTATCGATCGAAACATTACGAATCTTGTCGCTGGAATATAAATTTAACCAAGCAAAGCAATGGTTGCGCATTACAACACATGGTAAACATCCCAAAACGCAAGAGCTAATCGCTCAGCAACGAAAAGAGTTAATTGCGGCGATAAAAGAGCACAGACAGTCTAGGTTGATAAAAGATAATGATTACCGACTTTTCACTTTGCCAAACATAGATATAAACCTTGCATTGAAACATAAAAACACGGTTAACCATCAGGTATATACTCAACTTTCTCAGGACATCCTATTTCATCAGGCGGATATCCAGTTAAGCCACAGCGCTGAAAGTGACCTGAGAGGTGAAGCGCTTTTATCCCGAAAGTTACAAATAAATGCTGTGCCTATGACATATAAGGTCGGCGATATGCGAGTTTCTCAAGCGACATTTTCGTCCAATGTATCAAAAGGTGTAGGGGTATATTTTGGACAAGATGAAAGAAGTAGTCAAAAGCTTAGGGAAAATATCAGCGGGTATGTTATGCCAGGTACTGAAGTGGCCTTATATCAAAATGATTATCTACAAGACTTTATGGTGGCAAACGATGATGGGTTTTACGAGTTTAAAGAACTTAATTTTAGAGACAGTCGGGTACGCTATCAACTTTTCTTTACCTACCCTGATGGCCAGCAAGAAAGAAGGGATATTGAGCGTCCCAGCAGGCTCGGTCTTCGAGCGGGGCAATGGAGTTCTGAATTTACCATGATTGATTCTGGTACACGCTTGATAGGAGAAAATAGAACGAACACTGGACAAAAGTTTGCGATGGCAAACGCAACTTACATTGCTAATCAGTCTACTTTGATGCGCTTCGGATCGGAATGGACTCATGATGAAAGCCAAAATAGAGTACTACCGTTTTCAGATATAGAATGGCGCAGTAATGATGGGTCAGCGTTTATTGGTAAATTAGGCTACGGCGAGAAGCTTGTTTACGACACTCAGCTAAATTTAGCGCTGGATAAACATATGTTATATATGCATCGTAGTCGCAAGGAAGTTATCGAAGATACGATTCAAAGCCAATCTTACAGTTACACGTACACTGAAGGTACATTTAAGTTTGACAGTTCCTACTATGAAGGAAAAAGCAATAATTTTGACACCGTAGAACGAACCGTGGAGATGAAACTAGGTTACTCGACAGACACATCGAGCCATTTATTTAGTTGGAATAATCAAATAGGCGGCTCTAAGGCAGAAAAAGTGTCATTCGTCTCTTCATTAAGTAGCCGTTGGGGGTCCATTAATCTTTCGGCTAGCAGAGAGTTTCAAAATCAGGCCACTGATCAGCTTACTTTGTCATATAATCGCTATATGCAAGGTTATAATATTTCAGCCTCACTCCGTCACGATAGTAACCGACATGATACGACTGCAAAATTTAGAGTTGCAAAATCGTTTAATACTGCGGCGTTGAGTCTCGCGTTATCCCATAGTACCCAAGGAGATACAGTTGCAACATTAAGCCTTTCATTTTCGTTCCATGGGAAAGCTCCGATCGCAACTTTGAGTAGTTCTTCACTACGACGAGGTAGCCTGGTTAACAACTTTGCATTTTTAGATGAAAACTATAACGGTTTATGGGATAAGGAGTTATCAGAACCTTTATTAAACGGAGTAAAGCTTAGAACAGCAAATCAGCGACCAAAAGAATTTTTTGACGGAGAGAAATCATACTTAGTGGGCATTGATGCTTATGATCCAATCTTATTTCAAGTGGATGCGGAAGCGCTAGATAATCCTTTTTTAGTATCAGCTTTTCCAAGTGTGCAGCTAGAGTCCCACCCTGGTGGAGTTATTGACGTCGCTTTACCTTTTTATCAAGTCTACGAAGCCGAAGGTGAAGTATTGAAATATTCAGTGAATGGAATAAAGCAAAGAAATAGCGGATACGTACCAATGGAAATCGTTGATATCAATGACGGTAAGATGATTAGAAAAGTATCTACAGAACAAGATGGCTTCATAATTATTGACCGATTGAAGCCGGGGAAGTACTTAATGAGGGTGCCAGAGCAGTATTTACAAGATCAAGGTTTACAATGCAGCGGTTGTGAACAAGTGATTGATACAAACTTAGCACAGGATTATATTGTTTACTTAGCTCAGATTAAGTTGTTTGAAGCGGAAAAATAAGAGTATTGTCAGTGTTATTTTTAGAGTGGCTAGTTTTCATTGAATAATAAAAAGCCGCACAGTTATGGCGGCTAAGTGCTATTTTAACATATGCTAACTGTGATATTTTTCACACGCTTCTAGCGTATTTTCGATTAAGCTTGCGACGGTCATTGGGCCCACACCACCTGGCACTGGGGTAATAAAGCTCGCGTTTTGTTCTGCGATGTCGTATTGCACGTCACCTACCAGTTTGCCTGATTCTAAGCGATTAATACCTACATCAATAACAATCGCGCCTTCTTTAACCCAGTCACCCGGAATAAACTCAGGTTTACCTACGGCCACAACCAATAGATCGGCACGACGCACATGGGTTTCGAGGTCTTGCGTAAATTTATGGCAAACGGTTGTAGTACAACCAGCAAGTAGCAGCTCTAGTGACATAGGGCGACCAACGATGTTTGAAGCACCAACCACAACAGCATGCATGCCTTTATAATGAACACCGGTAGAGTCGAGTAGGGTGATGATCCCTTTTGGCGTACAAGGTCTCAGTGCTGGCATTCTTTGGGCAAGACGGCCTACGTTGTATGGGTGAAAGCCGTCGACGTCTTTATGAGGATCAATACGCTCTAACACTTTTTCTGCGTCTAGGCCTTCAGGTAGCGGCAATTGTACTAAGATCCCATCAACTTCAGGATCTGCATTAAGCTCATCAACAAGCGCAAGTAATTGCTCTTCGCTTGTGTCACCTGGTAAGTCGAAAGATTTAGAAACAAATCCGACTTCTTCACAGGCTTTACGCTTTGAACCAACATAAACTTGGCTCGCGGGATCCTGGCCTACTAATACCACAGCCAAGCCAGGCGCTCTTAGACCTTGCGCTAGTCTGTCTTGAACTCGTTGTGCAACAGTAGAACGAACTTGTTTCGCGATAGCTTTGCCATCAATGATGTTTGCCGTCATGATTGACCTATATTAAGGGTTAAAAAACTTGAACGATGATAGAGCCTTTAAATTCTTCTATACAAGCACTTTCATGTATTGATGAAATGATTGCTTATAAAGATGAAAAATGGGGTCGCTCTATTTATATGTCCCTTTAGTTACTACAAAGGAGGACATTTGCCCGCTATTTTCTCAAAAAACAGCCAGTCCGCCAAGTTTGCATTGCGTAAAAGCAAAGGTTTTCATGATCTGTTCTACAAGAAGCGTTCAAAAATTGTTTAAGTCAGCTGTTTTATCAACAATTTGTGGCAAAATTAGGCAGTTGAAACAAAAACTAAAAAAAATATTTGACCTACTTCGGGCAAATCACTATTATGCACCCCGTTGCCAACGAGGACTCACCGATAAAAAGGTTCTTAGTTCTCCAAGGTCACAGTCGGCGATTAGCGCAGCTTGGTAGCGCACTTGGTTTGGGTCCAAGGGGTCGCAGGTTCAAATCCTGCATCGCCGACCACTTTTAAAATAAGAAGTAGCATGAAGATGTTTACGAGTTTGCGCCCTTAGCTCAGCTGGATAGAGCAACGCCCTTCTAAGGCGTCGGTCGAAGGTTCGAATCCTTCAGGGTGCGCCATCTTATTTTAATCCACATGTAGTGGCGGCTGTAGCTCAGTTGGTAGAGCCCTGGATTGTGATTCCGGTTGTCGTGGGTTCAAGTCCCATCAGTCGCCCCATATACATGCCAAAATTAGTCGGCGATTAGCGCAGCTTGGTAGCGCACTTGGTTTGGGTCCAAGGGGTCGCAGGTTCAAATCCTGCATCGCCGACCACTTCTACAAAATATATATGTTCGGCGATTAGCGCAGCTTGGTAGCGCACTTGGTTTGGGTCCAAGGGGTCGCAGGTTCAAATCCTGCATCGCCGACCACTTTCTCTCTAGTATCTCATTCATTTATTTCAAATTTACTAACTTTTAATCAATTAGCACCAATATGCCTAATTATTTAACCTGATTGCTCGACTCCGTCGTTGAATAGGTTATAATGCCGCGTCTATTAATTAACGTAGTGCCCGTAGGGCAGGCAACAAGCGTCACATGCAACGGAGAGTTTGGCAATTTAGCCGAAGGCCCATAAAAAGCATGATGGTTGTCTTGTTAGTAAGGAAGGCGCTTTGTCGCCCAAAAATGAAGATTGAGGTAAATCATGCAAGTTTCTGTTGAGACGACTCAAGGCCTTGAGCGCCGTCTGACCATCACCGTTCCTGCAGAGAACGTTGAGACTGAAGTTAAAAAACGCCTACAACAACTGTCAAGAACACAGCGTATCGATGGCTTCCGCCCTGGTAAGGTTCCAGTGTCAATCATCACTAAGCGTTACGGCGCAGCTGTACGTCAAGAAGTTGCTGGCGATCTGATGCAGCGTAACTATATCGAAGCAATCATTGCTGAGAAAATCAACCCTGCAGGCGCACCATCTTTTGCTCCTAAGTCACTAGAAGCTGGTAAAGATCTAGAATTCGATGCAACTTTTGAAGTATACCCAGAAGTTGAACTTAAAGATCTAGACAAAATCGCGGTTGAGAAGCCTGCAGTTTCTGTAACGGATGAAGACCTAGCGAACATGCTTGAAACGCTTCGAAAGCAACACGCTTCTTGGACTGAGAGCGATGCTGCAGCTGGCGAAAAAGACCGTGTAACGGTTGATTTCGTTGGTACAATCGACGGTGAAGAGTTCGAAGGTGGTAAAGCTGAAGACTTCCCTCTAGAGCTTGGTCAAGGTCGTATGATCCCAGGTTTTGAAGACGGTATCGTTGGCAAAAAAGCAGGTGAGGAAGTTGTTTCTGACGTCACTTTCCCTGAAGAATACCACGCTGAAAACCTAAAAGGTAAAGCGGCTCAATTCACAATCACTGTGAAGAAAGTTGAAGTTCAAGAGCTTCCTGAACTAACTGACGAGTTCGCAACTAAGTTTGGTGTTGCTGAAGGCGGCGTTGACGCACTTAAAGAAGAAGTTAAGAAGAACATGGAGCGTGAGCTAAACCAAGCGGTTAAAGCGAACGTGAAAGATCAAGCGATCAAAGGTCTTCTAGAAACTAACGAAGTTGAAGTGCCAAAAGCACTAATCGACCAAGAAATCGATGCACTTCGTCAACAAGCTGCACAACGTTTTGGCGGCAACGCACAAAACATGCCTGAGCTTCCTGCTGAGCTATTCCACGAGCAAGCAGTAACTCGCGTGAAAACTGGCCTACTACTAGGTGAAGTGATCAAAGCGAACGACATCAAAGTTGATGAAGGCAAAGTTGCTGAACTAATCGACACAGTTGCTTCTGCATACGAAGATCCAAGTGAAGTAGTGGCATACTACAAAGCAAACGATCAGCTAATGCAGCAAATGCGCAACGTTGCGATGGAAGAGCTAGCAGTTGAAGCAGTACTTGCTGCTGCATCTGTTTCTGATGTTGAAAAGTCATTCGACGACATCATGAATCCACAGGCTGCTCAATAAGTCTTTGAAGAAATCATTGACTTACAGCTAAGCTGAAGTTTAAATGGCTCGAGTTACTCTAATAGAGAATTCGGGCCATTTTTGTTTTTAAGCCTTGATATTGAAGCATTAAGTACTTATATCTTGAGGCATGGCTTATTTTATTAGCTATACTTATTTTACGAGTCAGGTTTCGTTGAGTATTACTGCTACAGTTATATCTACTCGTTTCAATTCGCTCAAAAAAGTATTAGCCTAAACACCGATCACAGAATGTTTTTATGGACCGCGCTAAGTCCAATAAAATTGTTGCGAATACGCAATAGATTCTGTGCTAATAAGGAATAAAAAACATGAATGATGGTATGATCGATCCAATCAATGCGTTAGTACCTATGGTCGTGGAGCAAACGGCTAAAGGCGAGCGTTCTTATGATATTTACTCACGACTGCTAAAAGACCGTATTATTTTCTTAACTGGTCAAGTCGAAGACCATATGGCCAATCTAATTGTGGCGCAGATGCTGTTCTTGGAATCAGAAAGCCCTGACAAAGATATATTCTTGTATATCAACTCGCCAGGTGGTTCTGTGACTGCTGGGATGTCAATCTACGACACGATGAATTTTATCAAGCCTGACGTTAGTACGGTTTGTGTTGGTCAAGCTGCGAGTATGGGGGCATTTTTGCTATCTGGCGGTGCTAAAGGTAAACGTTATTGCTTGCCAAACTCGCGTGTGATGATCCACCAACCTTTAGGTGGTTTCCAAGGTCAGGCTTCTGATTTTGAAATTCACGCCCGTGAAATCTTGGCGATCAAAGAAAAATTGAATCGCTTAATGGCGGAACACACTGGTCAACCTTATGATGTGGTTGCGCATGACACAGATCGAGACAACTTTATGACTGCAGATCAAGCGTTAGAATATGGCCTGATTGATGCGGTTCACTCTCGTCGAGAGCTTAAGTGATTATGAATTAGCCGATGAATTGAATTCATCGGCTTCTACTGTGCCAAAGCCAAATTTCTTTGGTATAGTTAAAAGAAATACGATGTTATCTAGAGATAACAGCAATTGAATGAGGTAGCTGAATGTCAGACACTCCAACAGACGGCGATAAGAATAGCAAGCTACTCTACTGCTCATTTTGCGGTAAGAGCCAGCATGAAGTTCGTAAGTTAATTGCCGGTCCATCTGTCTATATATGTGACGAGTGCGTTGAACTTTGTAACGACATTATTAGGGAAGAAATCAAAGATATTGCGCCTAAGCATGACGCGTCTGATAAATTACCTGTGCCAAAAGAGATCAGAAATCACTTAGATGATTATGTGATAGGTCAAGACCACGCTAAAAAAGTCTTGTCTGTTGCTGTTTATAATCACTATAAGCGCCTGCGTAACCAAGGCGGCAAAGGTGATGTAGAGCTTGGTAAGAGTAATATTCTACTAATTGGTCCAACGGGTAGTGGTAAAACCCTTTTAGCAGAAACGCTTGCACGTTTACTTGACGTTCCATTCACAATGGCAGATGCAACGACATTAACCGAAGCCGGTTATGTGGGTGAAGATGTTGAAAACATCATTCAAAAGCTTCTGCAAAAATGTGATTACGACGTAGAGAAAGCACAGCGTGGTATCGTTTACATTGACGAAATCGACAAAATTTCAAGAAAATCTGACAACCCATCAATTACCCGTGATGTGTCAGGTGAAGGTGTACAACAAGCACTACTAAAACTGATTGAAGGCACGGTTGCATCTGTTCCGCCACAAGGTGGTAGAAAGCACCCGCAACAAGAGTTTTTACAAGTAGATACTTCTAAGATCTTGTTTATCTGTGGTGGTGCGTTTGCAGGCCTAGATAAAGTCATTGAGCAGCGTAGTACAATAAATACTGGAATTGGGTTTGGTGCTGAAGTTAAATCTAAAGACTCTGAGCGCTCATTAAGCGAAACGTTTAAAGACGTAGAGCCTGAAGATTTAGTTAAGTACGGCTTAATTCCTGAATTTATTGGTCGTTTGCCTGTAGTCGCGACTTTGACTGAACTAGACGAAGAAGCACTAATTGAAATTTTAAATGAGCCTAAGAATGCACTTACTAAGCAGTATGCGGCGCTATTTAAGATGGAAGGTGTTGACCTTGAATTCCGTGAAGATGCGCTACGAGCGATTGCTCATAAAGCGATGGAGCGTAAAACGGGTGCCCGTGGTCTGCGTTCGATTGTTGAAGGCGTATTGCTTGATACTATGTATGAGCTTCCTTCACTAGAAGAAGTGAGTAAAGTCGTCATTGATGAAACAGTGATCAAAGGCGAATCAGACCCTATTATGATTTACGAAAATAACGGTAAAGAAAAAGCGGCGTCTGAATAGCTCAGTATGAAATTGAAAAAAGGAGCCTAGTGCTCCTTTTTATTTCTTAGTCCACATCAGATAGAAACCAATATGGTCAAATGGCTATAACGATCAAAGGCAATAGTGAGACAAGTTTTTAGGGTGAATTTTTTATACATTTCACCATGGTAAATTGAGTGTCAACACTAAGCTTTTTATATGTTAAATTGATCTCTACTTGATGCGGATTACTATAAACTATTGAACTTTATCTGCGTTATCCCCATATAGCTCAGTATTCCCAAAATTAATTGAAGTGCGAAGAGAACATAATGACGCTTGAAAGAACGGATCGAGTAGAAATTCCTGTGCTAGCGCTACGCGATGTAGTGGTGTATCCGCATATGGTGATCCCGCTGTTTGTAGGTCGAGAAAAATCAATAAAATGCCTAGAAGCTGCGATGGACAATGACAAGCAAATCTTTTTAGTTGCGCAAAAAGACGCCTCAGTTGATGACCCAAGCACTGATGATGTCTATCAGACTGGTACCATTGCAACGGTACTACAGTTACTCAAACTACCTGATGGCACAGTGAAAGTGCTGGTTGAAGGTACTCAACGCGCAAAAATAGATGAGTTTCTAATTACAGACGAATATTTCTTGGCGCAAGCTCAGTATATTCCATCTCAGGATGTAGATGAGCAAGAGCAAGACATATTAGTTCGCAGCGCAATTAGCCAATTCGAAGGCTATGTGAAGCTAAATAAAAAGATCCCACCAGAGGTACTAACGTCAGTATCGGGTATTGATGAAGCTGCACGCTTAGCGGACACGATGGCTGCTCATATGCCAATTAAAGTACCTGAAAAACAAAAGGTGCTAGAAATTAACGATGTGACCGAACGCCTCGAGTATTTGATGGCGTTGATGGAAGGCGAGATTGACCTACTTCAAGTAGAGAAAAAGATCCGCTCACGCGTTAAAAAGCAAATGGAGAAATCCCAACGTGAGTACTATCTGAATGAGCAAATGAAAGCTATTCAGAAAGAACTTGGTGAGCTGGATGATGTACCTGACGAATTTGAAGCCCTGAAAAAGCGTATTAGCGAAGCGAATATGCCGCAAGAAGCGGAAGAAAAAGCGCTTTCAGAGCTTAACAAACTTAAAATGATGTCACCTATGTCTGCGGAAGCGACGGTTGTGCGCTCGTACATTGAGACGATGATCAATGTACCTTGGAAAAAGCGCTCAAAGGTGAAAAAAGATCTAGCTGGTGCGCAAAAGATACTTGATGCGGATCATTATGGTCTTGAGAAAGTGAAAGACCGCATTATCGAGTATCTAGCGGTACAGCAGCGCACCAATAAGCTTAAAGGTCCTATCTTATGCTTAGTCGGCCCTCCAGGCGTTGGTAAAACCAGTTTAGGTCAATCTATCGCGCGTTCTACGGGTCGTAAGTACGTACGTATGGCGCTCGGTGGCGTGCGCGACGAAGCTGAAATTCGCGGGCACAGACGAACTTATATTGGCTCAATGCCGGGTAAACTGATCCAAAGCATGTCGAAAGTTGGCGTGAAGAACCCACTTTTCTTGCTGGATGAAATCGATAAGATGTCATCGGATATGCGCGGCGACCCTGCATCGGCTCTACTAGAAGTGTTAGATCCAGAGCAAAATAGCAACTTTGCAGACCACTATTTAGAAGTGGACTACGATCTGTCTGATGTTATGTTTGTTGCGACTTCTAATAGCTTTAACATTCCAGGTCCATTATTAGACCGTATGGAAGTCATTCGTCTTTCTGGTTACACCGAGGACGAAAAGCTGAATATTGCCAAGCAGCACTTAATTCCAAAGCAAGTGAAACGCAATGGATTAAAAGAGTCTGAAATCAATATTGAAGACAGCGCGATCATTGGCATTATCCGCTACTACACGCGTGAAGCGGGTGTCCGTAATCTAGAGCGCGAAGTTTCTAAGTTATGCCGAAAAGCAGTTAAGAACATCTTGCTAGATAAAAATGTTAAGCAAGTTGTGATTAACCAAGAAAATCTTGAAGACTTCTTAGGTGTACAACGTCACGATTACGGCAAGGCGGAAGACGGCGATAGAGTTGGTCAAGTTACTGGTCTTGCATGGACGGAAGTAGGGGGTGACTTACTCACTATCGAATGTGCGGCAGTACCAGGTAAAGGTAAACTTGCTTACACCGGCTCGCTGGGCGATGTGATGCAAGAGTCAATTCAGGCGGCAATGACGGTAGTGCGCAACCGTGCTGACAAGCTTCGCATAAATGATGATTTCTACGAGAAACGTGATATTCATGTTCACGTTCCTGAAGGTGCAACACCAAAAGACGGTCCGAGCGCTGGTATTGCGATGGTAACAGGCTTAGTATCAAGCCTTACTGGCAATCCAGTACGTGCAGATGTTGCGATGACAGGTGAAATTACCCTGCGTGGTGAAGTTCTGCCTATCGGTGGTCTGAAAGAGAAATTATTGGCAGCGCACCGTGGTGGAATTAAACGAGTTTTAATACCGAAAAAGAACGAGCGTGACTTAAAAGAAATTCCTGAGAATGTTCTTGAAGGGCTTGATATTCATGCGGTGTCATGGATTGATGAGGTATTATCACTGGCGTTAGCGCACCCAATAGACAGTTTTAGTGTGGAATCGCAAAAAAACTAAGAAAAAAGCCAAAAAATTGAGTGAAAAGGCTTTTCAAATCTAAAAGGTGTGTTAAGTTAGGCACTGTATTCAAGCCTGCTGGTTCGGAAGCCCCGTAATCACTAGGCTTGAGAAAGATTTCGAGAATTAGAGAGTCGCTGTGATGTCTCTAAATGAATAGCAAAAGTTACCAGTAAGAAGTAACTTTTGACAATAACTATGGAAGAGGATGATATTGTGAATAAATCTCAATTAATCGATCAAATCGCAGCTGATGCTGACATTTCTAAAGCGGCTGCTGGTCGTGCGCTAGATTCATTCATTGAGTCTGTAACGGGTGCACTAAAAGACGGTGACTCTGTTGCACTTGTAGGTTTTGGTACTTTCTCAGTGCGCGAGCGTGCTGCACGTTCTGGTCGCAACCCACAAACTGGTGAGACTATTCAAATCGCAGCAGCTAACATCCCATCTTTCAAAGCGGGTAAAGCGCTTAAAGACGCAGTAAACTAATTCAATTTGAATTAGGCGGTGCAGAGTCATCGCGAACTGCTTCAAGATAAAAGGCGTATCTGCTAAGATACGCTTTTTTTATACCATCACTAATCTGATTGGTGTAATGCTTAACCCAAATCTAGCAAACACAAAGTGCTTAGGTGCTTTGACTTAGATAAGAGAAACAATAAATGCTTGAAAAGATCAGAGAAGGCTCGCAAGGCCCGGCGGCTAAAATCGTATTAGGTTTAGTCATCTTATCTTTTGCGTTAGCAGGGATCGGTGGTTACCTAGGTCAAACCACAGAGCAGCCTGTCGCAGAAGTGAACGGAGTAAAGATTTCACAAACTAAGTTTTCTCGTGCTTACTCAAATGAACGTGCACGACTAGAGCAACAGTTTGGCGAATACTTTGCACAGATTGCAGCCGATCCTAATTATATGGCCCAAATTCGCCAAGGTGTTGTTGACCAATTAGTACAACAAGAATTACAAACCCAACTAGCCAAAGAGCTTGGTCTTCGTGTAAGCGATGAGCAGGTTAAAAAAGCGATTGTTGAAATGCCATATTTTCAAATTGGTGGAGAATTCAGTAACGACCGTTACCTACAAGTTATCCGTCAAATGAACTTCCAGCCAGATAGCTTCCGCGAATATCTTCGTGACGAGATGACTCGTGCGCAGTTAATCTCTGCGGTTGCAGGCACTGATTTTGTATTGAAAAACGAACTTCAGCAATCTATTGCGCTACAGCAACAAACTCGTGCTATCGACTATGCAGTATTAAGCAAAGAGTTGGTGAAAGATGAAGTGTCAGTATCAGATGAAGAAGTTCAGAACTACTACGACTTGAATCAAACTCAGTTCCAAGCTCCAGAATTAGTCGCGGTTAACTATATCGAGCTAAAAGCTGAAGATTTAGCGCCTGCAGAACCAGTGACTGAAGAAGCGTTAAAAACGTATTACGAAGAGCAAAAAAACCAATATCTTGAACCTGAAAGACGCCGCGTGTCACACATTCTTGTTGATGCAAGCGAAGATGCTGAAGCCGCTAAACAAAAAGCAGATGAAATTCTGGCTGAATTGAATAACGGTGCTGATTTTGCCGTTGTTGCAGAAGAAAAATCTGACGACGTGGTGAGCGCTGAGCTTGGTGGAGACCTAGACTGGATTGAAAGAGACATGATGGATCCGGCGTTTGAAGATGCAGCATTTACACTTGCCGAGGTAGGTGATGTATCTGAAGTGGTTGAATCTGAGTTTGGTTTTCACATTATCAAGCTAACAGACATTCAGCGCCAACAGGCACAATCTTTTGAAGACGTAAAAGACGACCTTCGTGCAGAGCTTGAAAAAGCTGCCAAGATCGATGCGTTCTATCAAAAGCAAACCCGTGTAGCTGAACTTGCTTTTGAAATGGCTGACTCGCTACAAGACGCTGCTGAAGCCGCTGGCGTTGAAATCAAATCAACTGAGCTGGTAAGTCGTAATGCGCTTCCTGAGCCACTTAATTCACCAGCGATAAGCAATACTATCTTCACGCCAGAGCTGCTAGAAGACCGCGTAAACTCAGAAGTGTTAGAAGTTGCACCTGAGCATATCGTAGTCGTCCGTGTTGCTGAGCATAAAGCGGCTGCGACGAAGCCTCTTGAGGAAGTCAGCGCGCAGATCAAAACGCAGTTGAGCAATGAAAAAGCGTCGACATTAATTGCAGAGAAAGCAAAGTCGCTATTTGAGCAACTACAAAGTGGTTCTACTTTAGCTGAGATTGCCAAAGCACAAAGCATCGAAGTGAAGAGCGTGACTGAGCTTAAGCGTCGTAGCTACGACGTGCCACCAGCAATTGCAGCTGAAGCATTTAAATTGCCTCAGCCTGGTGTTGCAGAGACAGAGTCTGCACTTGTAGAGCTTGGTAATGGTGACTCGGCATTTGTGGTGCTGAAGTCAGTCACAACGCCTGAAGTTGATGGCAAGGTTGATGCACAGCAGAAGCAGTCAATCACCGCTTCTTACGCAAACAAAAACTATCTTGAGCTACTAGCAGCACTTGAAGCTAAGTCTGAAGTAAAAAGACCACAGTTACAGGTCACAGAGCAGCAATAATCGCTTTTAGATAGAAAAAGGGCGCCAACACGGCGCCTTTTTTGTTTTTGGCCTCTCACTATATACTTGTTTGTTGAATTTTATTTGCTAGTGAGTATATTTGTTGTTAATTTCATAAGTGGTTAATTTATAATAATAAATTCCTAGTTGTTCCTATGTTGACAAATATTGTTCTCTTATTTAACATGTCCGATTTTCGGAACGGTGTATTTTAAATAGGAACTTTATGAAATATAGATATAGCGCATGGATTGTAGCCTTATTGCTATCAATATCGGGATGTAACAGTGACAGTAAGACTGTTATAGAGTTACCTGTAGAGGGAGGCCAAGGAGATAACACTTCAACGGACAATAATGGAACTAATACTGATAACTCCTCGGATACAGATAATTCAGATAAAGATAATACCAATACCGACGATTCAAATTCAGATAATGCTAATTCTAATAATCCCACAAAAGAAACAAAAGAAGAGGTAATTAAGCGTATTCTGAGCGCACAAGGAGCAGAAAGCACTACCTCTCTTGCTTTAAAAGATTTTGAGATTGCTGAATTTGGATGTGTAACCGCGACAAATCTATCTGTAATTCAGGGATATTTTAATACGACACAAGATGAATTACAGTTGGCGGCTCTCAAACATCGATTATGCAAAGTTGTCGAGCTTTTTGAATTAAATAGTAAATCTTTACTCACACCTAATAGACTGAAGGAAGTTGGACTTCGGGGCTTATTTTTTGAAGATGGTAAATTGGATGAGTGGGCATATGATGAGCTGATTTTAACGATACCAGAGAGCCACTTTGAGTATGCTGCGCTTCAGGGAGCAGTTGAGGACTTCCATCATAATCAAAGCTCTGTTTGGCCTAAACAGATTAATATTTCTTTTGACGATGGTGGCGCATTAAACTCTATCCATGACCACCTTGACCTATTTGATAAATATAACGCAACATTTACCTATTATGTTAGCCATTACTCCACTATTGATCATTCAAAAGTGGCTGATATAGAAAACCGAGGTCACGAAATCGGTCATCATGGAGTAATTCATCGTCATGCGAAGATTTACTCCGAAGAAAATGGTGTTCAGAAGTGGATAGCAGACGATATCACACCACAACTTGACGCGATGAGAAGAGATGGCTTGACGGTAACGTCTTATGCGTACCCATTCGGAGCTTATACGAAAGAAACTGATCGTGAAATCAAGAAATATTTTACTCATGTACGTAAGTTTGCTTCTTGGTCTTCTGTTATTTATAGAGGTGAACGCAGTGATAGACCAATCACAACGGGATTATCTATGGACTCACATCGCTTTGATTTGGACAAGATCCAGAATGCGATTGATACCTTAAAAGGTGGTGAGACGCTATATTTAGCAACGCATGTCATTGGCAAAACTGGGAATGAGTGGTATATCACTCCAGAAAATCTTGAAAATGTATTGGCTTATGCAAGTGCGAAAGGGTTAAAGTTTTGTCATACCAGTGAGTGTATGAATTTTAAGGGTAACACGACTAATTAATCTGAACTGCGGATAAATAATGCCTTGCTAGCAGCCAGCTTTAGCAGGACGCGGAAACGGTGTTACCTCTAAAATTCTCTTGCTAGACAAGGGGGGTATATTAAGGTGAAATTTAAAAACAATAAGTTAGCTCATTCCTTATCCAAACCTAAGGTTAACTAAAAGGGTGATTGAATAGGGCGGTCAATATTATAGCCGCCCTGATATTCAAAATAGAGTCAATACGGCCCTTGCTACGGCCTGCGAAGATTGATAATTCTGCCCTGTCACTATTCGGCTATCTACCTTGATAAAAGACGCATCCCGCTCTCCATACACAAAACTCCCTCCAAGCTCTTCCACTTTAGGCTGAATTTGAAAAGGAAAATGCTTGAAATAGGCTCTATCTGGATTTTCAAATGCGGTAGGGTAACCGGTGATTTGCTTTCCTTTGATGAGATACTCGCCATTTTTCAAGCGCAAATTAACGATACCTGCTGTACCATGGCATACGGCGGCAACAACACCTTGGTTTTGTTCATATATATGCATAGCAATACGCTGTAGAGTAGGGTTTTCCGCTACTTCATACATGGCATTGCTGCCGCCAACATAATAGATTGCCGCATATTGGCTAGGGTCGACTTCAGCTGGGCGCATTGTGTTGCTGAGCGCATACATATAGTCAGGTTGGTAAAGGTACTTTTTATGTTCGCCGTTTGAAGTATTTATATAGCTCAGGTTTAACGCGCCACCTTGTGTGCTGACGAAATCAACAATTAGTCCTGCTTGAGTAAATACGTCATAGGCACTGAATAGCTCTTCGAAGCTCGTGCCAGCTGGCAGCTTGCTATCGCCATGAAAGGCCTTGCTTGATGCGACAATGAGCACCCGGCGACCTAAGTTCGTTACTTGCTCGGAAGTTAGCGTGGTTTGCTGCGCCGATTTACTGATGATTTGCCATGTGCCAGCTATTTTCTTTAGGAGTAGGTGATCGATGTACTGCACGTTTGACTTCAATATATCAATACGGATTTTGGCCTGTGCAAGGTGGTCATTCACGCTGATATTTAGAATTTTGGCGCGCCTGCCAGTGTCTTTTTTAGAGCCTTTATACCAACTCAAATACTCTTTCAACGGGACTTGCCACATCGCTTGGTCTGACTTTTCTAAAATAAGCATCGCATCGGGATGAAACGCTTTTCTTATCATTTCAGGCTGGTTATTCGCGGTGCCACTGATGTAGTAGTTTAGTGTTGCAGTAATTTTAGCGGTCTCATCCTCAAAAGCGATGGCGATGCTGGTTTGGATAAGTAGTAAAAATAACAATGGTACTAGTTTTGATAGGGTCATATGTTTCTCCTGTAATGACTCAGAAGAAACATAAACTTATTGAATTAAAGCAGTCACCTAGAGTATGTTTTAGGAGTCTGAGAGTATGTTTTCGGAGTGCTTAAAGCTATTTGGAGAGTACCCCGTGAGCTTCTTAAATGCGGCAAAAAATGTGGATGCAGAATTAAAACCACACTCCAGTGCAAGGTGTTCCAGCGGCATGTTGGTGATCGAAAGCAAGTGTTTCGCATATTCAACTCTCAAGCCATTGAGATATTGTTTAAAGTTACAATGATAGTGACGGTTCACTATTTGCGATAATTTGTTGTGGCTTGTTCCTAATCGTTTAGCTAATCGGGGTAGCGTTAAATCCGGCTCAGTAAATAGCTTGCTTTCTGACATTAGCGACTCAAGTTTGGCTACGAGCTGATTATATTCATCGTCGCTTATGTGCGTATTGGCATATTTCTTTTCATTAGCAGTTGGTTTTCGTAGTAATTTGGGTGCGAAAAGGATACTTAAATAGAGCACAAAACTGAACGTGAGTGCTCCTGTGATGTAAGAAGTGAATGACGAAAAGAAATACGCGGCCCAAATGAGCCAGCAACCGCAGATCACAACCAAAGATAGATGAAACTCGGCGTTGTTATTTGCGCTTTTAGATGTTGTTAAGCAGTAAAAAGTATAAGAACTTATCAGTAAATAACCTAGCCAAAAATAGGATGTGCCTTTGTAACCCCAAGTTTGCCAAATTTCAGGGTGAAGTTGATAGGGCATAAATATACCAAATCCAATAATAAAGCCGCTTAAAGCCAAAAAATGCATTGTTAGATAACGATTTCTGGTTTTACTGTAGCTTGCAAGTACAAAATTGAGCAGGCAGGGGCCAAGCAAAAAGTAGGCACTCAAACCTATTTGTAGAATCGTTTTATCCAGCTCTGGGTTAAAGTAAAAAAGGACTGATTTACCAATTCGAATGCAGAGTAAAATGAGCAGCACCGACACCCAGCGCAGTGCCTTTGCCTCCTGAAATTTTACTAGCAGTAGGGCGCTGAGAATAAAGCCGTTAAATACTCCAACAAGTGAGAAGAAAAATAACAGATGGGCGCTAAAATCCATTTCTCATTCCCTCGTGAAATTAAGCTGACAGCAGCTTCTGCATAGTTTTAGATTTTGGAGTATTGAACACACACTCCGTTTCGCCATATTCGACGACTTTGCCGCGATTTAATACCAAAATCTCATCACTCATGTGACGAACCAAACTCAAATGATGTGTGATAAGCACGTACGCAAGTCCCGTTGCTGCTTGTAATTCCAGCAGCAGATTCACAGTTTGTGCGCGTACGGATGGGTCTAATGATGACAACGCTTCATCCAATACCAGCACTTTAGGGTCTAAAATAAGGGCTCTCGCTAAGGCAACCCGCTGTAACTGCCCACCACTAAACATATGAGGATAATAGTCTATGTGTTCGCCAAGTAGCCCGACGCGACTGAGTGTGATGCGGATTTTCTTATAGCGCTGCTCTTCGGTGAGTTCTGTATTGTATTGCAGACAATCATCAAGTATGTCCCCAATGGTGAGACCCGGGTTGAGCGAGCGAGTTGGGTCTTGAAAAATAAGACGAATAGTACGGCAGTCATGATTGCGAATACCAGCGTCTTCTACAATTTGGCCGTTTAGTAATATTTGTCCAGAGTCTGCCATGTCGGCACCGGCAAGTACTTTGGCGAGCGTACTTTTACCAGAGCCGGTCTCGCCTATAATTGCGAGGGTTTGTCCGGGAGCAAGCGCAAACGACACATCTCTGAGTACCTGCAACGAGCGGCGTCTGAACAGTCCTTGGCGAGAAGTGTAGGACTTGTTTAAAGACTGTACTTTTAAGACGGGTTGCATTTTTGCTTCACCTTAATTAACGGAAAGTGGCAAGCGTAACTATGACCATGCGAGCGACTTTGCCTTGGCGTGACGACACATTCTTTTTGCGCTTGAGGGCATCTAGGCCCCAAGCGACATCCTATGGGTAAATGCTGTAATGGGGGAATAGTGCCTTTCAGGGCATAAAATGCTTCTTTATGGCCGAGCCCTTGACCAAAGTCCGGCAAACTCTTAACCAGCGCTTGGGTGTAGGGATGTAATGGCTGTTTAAAAATAGCCTGAGTAGGGCCTGCTTCAACCATCTGTCCGCAGTAGAGCACATGCATTGCATGAGACCAGTCGGAGATCTCTTCCAGCTCATGCGAAATCATTAATATCGACATGTTCTTAAGCTGGTTTAATGCCTTGAGCAATCGAAATACTTGCGCACGGGCGGTACTCTCAAGTGCGGTGGTAGGCTCATCGGCAATAAGTAGTTTAGGGCTTCTGGCTATGGCCATCGCAATCATGATCTTTTGACACATCCCCTCAGAAAGTTCATGTGGGTAACTGCTACAGATCTTTTTATCGTCTCGGATCCCTGCTTTGTGCAATAGCGCTCGAACCTTTTCTTTTCGTTCTTTTCTACGACCAAAAAAGCCACCTTTTAAGCCGCTATCGGGAATAGATTCCGCGACTTGGTCGAAAATAGTGGCGGTTGGGTCAAGGCTTCGACTTGGCTCTTGGTAAATCATCGCAATATCTTGGCTGACGAGCTTTCTGCGCTTTTCTGAAGACAAGCGCATAAGATCGACACCACGCCAATGCATGCGGTCTGCGGTTACTGTCCAGCGCTGATTGAGCACCCCCACAATGGCTTTGGCGATTAGACTTTTACCAGAGCCAGACTCGCCGACAAGCGCATGTACTTCGCCTTCCTTAAGGCTAAGGTTGACCTTATCAACCGCGCGAATAACACCGTCTTCGGTACGTAGTTCAATGGTGAGGTTCTTAATGTCTAGTAATTGCATTAATCTGCCTTACGTTGTTTCAGTGCTTCACGCAGTCCATCACCAACCAAGTTGGTAGAAAGTACTGCCAAAAAGAGCAATACACCTGGGAGGCCTACAGTCCAAGGCGCGAGATAAATTAAACTTAAGTTTTCTTGTAGGATAGCACCCCACTCGGTAGATGGAGGCTGCGCACCGAGCTTTAAGAAACCAAGTGCCGCAATATCCAAAATAGCAGTCGACAGCGCCATGGTGAAGATAACCACGATATGCTCGTAGATGTTAGGCAGTATGCCACGGACGAGCAGTTTCCAGCGTGTTGCACCATCAAGCTTAAAGGCGATGATATAGTCTTTACTCAGCTCAGTGACCACTAAGTTTCTAATCGAGTGGATGTATTGTGGCAATAGCGCGAAGATAATCGCCCACACCGTATTCATCAAACCTGGCCCTAATATAGCAATGATGATAATGGCCAGCAGTAACGAAGGAATGGCGAGCGTAATATCCAATAAGTGATTAAGAAAGCTAGATTTCAAGCCTCGACTGGCGCCAGCAAGCGTACCAAGTACGACGCCGAGTGCGGTGGTAACCAAGGCCGCAATGATAGATAAACCAAACGTGTATGTTGCCCCGTTCATTAGGCGCGATAAGATGTCTCGTCCCAAATCATCTGTACCAAGTATAAAGCGCACATCGCCATCATCATGCCAAGAAGGTGGCAGCAACAGGGCATCAGCATGCTGCTGGTTAACACCATAGGGCGCGATCAGCGGAGCTGTTAAAGCCAATACCGTCAGGGCAACAAACAGCCATAAACCCACTAGCGCAACGTGATTTGAGCGGAATTTGCGCCATAACCTAAATAAAGGTGAGCGATTTGACTCTTCGGTAAATAGGTTAAACTTTGCCATGAGCCTGATTCCTTGCGAGCGGATCGAGTATTGAGTGAATAAAATCAGACAACATGTTGGCAATAATAACAAAGAAAGACACCGCAAGTAGTCCCCCTTGGATAGCTGGGAAATCACGTTGATAGATGCTTTCAATTAACCATCGACCGATCCCAGGCCAAGAGAATATTACCTCAGTGATCATCGCAAGTGTGATGAGCGTGCTAAATTGGAGACCAATTTGCTTTATCACTGGTAGCAGCGCATTCCTCAGCGCGTGGTGGATGATCAGCTGGCTGCGATTAAGGCCTTTTGCTCTAGCTGTTTTAATATAGTTCTGGTCGAGGACTTCGAGCATAGAGTCGCGAGTAAAGCGGATTAAAACTGTCGTTGGATACATAGCCAGCACAACGGTTGGCAGCGCTAAATGATGAAGTGCATCCCAAAATGCGGCACCGCCATAGGGGAAACCTTCAAGATAAATATCAATCAGAATAAAATGAGTAACGGGCTGTATTTCATAAAGTAAGCCGATTCTACCGGACATGGGGAAAAGCCCAAGACCCAGACAAAATGCCATAATAAGCAGCAGGGCTAACCAAAAAACTGGAATGGAAAATCCCATCAAGCTTAATGAGTTAATGAGCTTATCTGGCCACTTTTTATGATAAGCGCTGGCTATTACTCCACTTGGTACGCCAATAATGACTGCAACCGTCAAAGCGTATAAGCATAGCTCAAGCGTTGCTGGAAATAGATGTTTCACATGAGAAAGCACGGGTTGGCCCGACGATAAAGATAAACCCCAGTCGCCTTCAAACATACGAGCCATAAACGCGCCATATTGCACAAAGATATTTTCTTCAATACGGTATTTTTCAACTAGCGCCTGCGTTTGGGCATAACTTGAGTTGACTTCGCCACTGAAGTTGGTGATCAACTCACCTGGGAACAGGTAATTGAGGGCAAAAGTAAAAATCGTCAAGGTAAACAACATAAAGCAAAGCAAGCTCAGTCGTCGATAAGCGTATTTTGCGAACATGTTAGTCTCTCCTTGCCTCAGCGAGCGAAATACCACCAAATGGACGTAGTGAGACGCCCTTAATATCAGAGCTAGTTGCTTGGAACCTTAGCCCGTGAGCAATTGGAACGAGAGGCAATTGCTCAATGACCATTTTTTGTGCTTGCTGATAATAGTACTTTCTTTCTTCCATATCGTTGGTGTCTAATGCTTGAGTGAGCAATAAATCAAACTCCGGATTACACCAGTTGGAAGGGTTTTTGCCACTAAATGTTGCAGTGCAGCTCAATAATGGGCTGAAGAAATTGTCTGGATCAGGCGTATCTGCTGCCCAGCCTAATAACACGCTATCGTGCTCATGACGGCCAACGCGTTCAATAAAGGTATTCCATTCGTACTCGACGATTTTGGCGTTGACGCCAATATCACGTAAATCACGTTGAATAAGCTCAGCCATTTTCCGCGCGTTAGGATTGTAAATTCGCGACACCGGCATGGCCCATAAGGTCATGGAAAAACCGCCCTCAAGACCAGCCTGTTTCAAATACTCTTTGGCTTTTTCAGGGTCATATGTTGGCATTTTTTGCTGTGCTTCAAATGCCCATGAAGAAGGGGGAAGCATCGAGCGGGCTAAAATCCCATTGTTGTAAAATACCGCTTGCATGATTTTTTCAAAATCTATGCTGTGCGCCAGCGCTTTGCGGACCAGTGGATTATCAAATGGTGGCTTTTCGGTGTTGAATGCCCAGTAACCTATATTCAGATTTGCGGCCTTTTCAACTTCTATGTCTTTTCGTTGCTCCAGCACGGTGAGCTGGGTAGCACTGGGATGCGCCGTAATATCACATTCTTTTGTTAGCATTTTCGCGATGCGGCTAGTGCCATTGGTGGTGATATCGTAGACCAATTGCTCCATGTATACTGGGTGTTTCCAGTAATGCTCATGGCGATAATATCGGATCAGGTTATCACGTAAAAATTCACGATACTTATACGGGCCTGTGCCGACGGGCTTTTGATCAAAATCTTGCTTATGTTCAAGCTCTATAAGCTGAACGGCATATTCTTTAGAAAGAATGACGGCGAAGTCGGTGGCGATATTGGATAAAAAGCTACTTTCCGCATTGAACAGATCAAAGCGAACGGTATGTTCATCCACTTTTTTTACTTGGCGGATCAGTTGGTCGAGTCCAATACTTTGAAAATAAGGATAATTTGCATCACCAACAAAGTGGTATGGATTGTAAACATCAAATAAACGGTTAAATGAGAATACCACATCATCGGCATTCATTTTTCTTGTTGGGGTGAAGTAGAGGGTATCGTGAAATTGGACATCATCCCTCAGGGTAAAAGTGAAAGATTTACCGTCTTCGCTGACCTGCCAAGACGTTGCCAACTCTGGTAAGAATTCGCCGCTTTCAGGATCAATACTGATCAAGGTGTCATAAAGCTGATTGGCAATAATATCAATCGTAGACCCTGTTGTGGTCACTTGTGGATTAAATGACACAGGGTTTGCCTCTGCACAATATACTAAGCCTTGTGACTTATCATTCACTTTATTTGGCGTCTGATCTGTACAGCCAAATAAAGCGGTACACAGCACACCAAAAAACAATTTACGCACCACTATGCCTCTTGTTTTTGGTTTTGGTCCAGTAGGTTGTATTTTTTCAAATAACCTCTCAGTTGATGATACGTCAAACCAAGGTTTTGTGCAGTTTTCTTTTGATTAAATTGACTAAATTCAAGCGCTTTTTGCAGCATTGTGATTTCATAGTCGTTGGAAAGCGATTTTAAATCACAAGGGAAGTCGAATTCGAGGGCAGGATCTGCCTGTTGTTCGTTACTCGGTTGTGCTGCAGGCAAAGGCTCAACTTTATGAGTGGCTGAAGTTGCTGGCTGGGCGCTTGACGCTTTGATCCGTTGACTCGGCCTAAATGGACTAGCAAAGGGGTCAAACACAATATCATGAACCGGAATTTGGTCATTGCCATGACGATATAAACTACGCTCCACCACATTTTTGAGCTCACGGATATTACCGGGCCACGGGTAATCAAGCAGTTTCTCGATGGCTTTGCGGGTAAAGCCGCTAAATAACTCCCATCCTAAATCCCGAGCCATATTTATCGCAAAATGTTCGGCCAATAATAAGATGTCTTCTTTTCTCGCTCTTAATGGCGGTAAGGTGATGACGTCAAATGCGAGGCGGTCCAATAAGTCGTGTCTGAACTTTCCAGCATCGGCGAGTGTGGGGAGATCTTCATTGGTAGCGCATACCAGTCGAGTATCTACTTTTACGGTTTGCTTGCCGCCAACTCGCTCGAACTCACCGTATTCAATTACACGTAAGAGCTTTTCTTGCACCATTGCAGAGGTATTAGCTAACTCATCCAAAAACAGTGTGCCACTGTTAGCGCGTTCAAATCGACCTTCATGGCGCTTGCTTGCACCAGTAAAGGCACCACTTTCGTGACCAAATAACTCACTCTCTAAGAGGTTTTCGTTTAGGGCTGCGCAGTTTAGTTTGACGTATTCCTGATCCCACCGCTCTGAGAGATAATGCAAACGTGCCGCAATTAACTCTTTACCTGTGCCACGTTCGCCAATAATAAGCACGGGCTTTTCTAAAGGAGCGAGCTGTGAAACCTTGTCTAGCACAGCTAAAAAGCTGTCAGATTGGCCTAATAAATTATCCTGTTGGCGAAAACGGCTCATATTGCCTAACTCTTAGTGGTTTTTACTAATAACTAGTGTATTTCAAAAAAAGGGATAACTAAAGACTTTTTAAAGATAAAATAACCTTATGATTTTATTGTGTTTTTAAATTTGTTAAAGTTGGCAAGCTATTTGATACATAGACAGTAAGCAATTTAGCTATTAACCAAAGAGGTAACCACTATGGGAATTTTTTCTCGTTTTGCAGACATAGTGAATTCTAATATCAATGCTATTTTGGATAAAGCCGAAGATCCAGAAAAAATGGTTCGCCTAATTATCCAAGAAATGGAAGATACACTAGTCGAAGTAAGATCGACCTCAGCAAAAACACTCGCTGAGAAAAAGGAGTTAACACGCCGTCTAGATCAGCTAAAAGCACAGGTAGATGATTGGCAAACCAAAGCAGAGCTTGCACTAAGTAAAGAACGTGAAGATTTAGCACGTGCTGCTTTACTTGAAAAGCAAAAGTCTGCGGAGGATGTTGCAGCCCTTGAAAAAGAGCTAGAGCATGTAGACACGCATATTGAAAAGCTGCAGCAAGAAGTCAGTACATTACAAGATAAATTGGCCGACGCAAAAGCGCGCCAAAAAGCGATTGTTCTGCGCCAGCGTTCAGCTGAATCTCGTTTAGAGGTGAAAAAGGCACTCGACAGCAGTAAAGTAGATGATGCACTAAATCGCTTTGAGCGTTATGAGAGCAAAATCGATGGCCTAGAGTCACAAATCGAATCTTACGATCTAGGTAAGAAATCTTTAGCGGATGAAATTGCTGATCTGCAAAAGAACGAAAAGATTGATGACGAGCTTGAACAGCTGAAAAAGAAAATGGCTGAAAAGTGAAAATAGCCGCACCTACTGTCAGGGTAGGTGCTAACCAACTACAATAATAACAGCCAGGTTGAAGGCAGGAGAAGATTATGTTTGACGCAGAAGTTTTGATGGCTCCGTTGATTATTTTTATGGTCATCGTGGCACCACTTTGGTTAATTTTGCACTACCGTAGCAAAAAGCAGGTAAGCCAAGGGTTAAGTGAACACGAGCATCGTCAGCTTATCGAATTAGCCAGCAAGGCAGAAAAAATGGCAGATCGTGTTGAAACGTTAGAAGCTTTACTTGATCAAGAGTCACCACAATGGAGACGCAAGTTATGAGTAGACTAAAGCGAGAGCTATATCGTGACCCAAGTCGCGGCAAGGTAGCCGGAGTATGCGCAGGTCTTAGCGATTACTTCAACATGGAGTTATGGCTGGTTAGGATTTTATTCATCACAGCCGTGCTATTATCTGGTGGTCCATTATTTATCGTCGTGTATGTGGCTTGCTGGTTTATTTTAGATAAACGTGAAGTGACACCAAACCGTTCGCCTGATGCGAAAGATGAGGATAAAGTATCGGTGAAGTTTAAGGTGTGGCAAAAAGGCGAGCCGCCAAGACAGGCACTTTATGACCTAAAAGACAGATTATCACGACTTGATGGTCGCATTCAGAACATGGAACGCTACGTAACTTCCCCTGAATTTACGGTTAGCAGAGAAATTGACAAGCTATAAGGCGGTATTGGCCGCCTTGGCATTTTCTTGAGGGGCACTTTTCTACTTATGACTACGTCACGTTTTCGAACCCCATCTTCCCTAGATAAGTTAAAACAACAAGCCAAAAAAACGCTCCACCGCTCTTTTGATAAGCATATCAAGCTTGCCGTGACCGGGTTTAGTGGCAGCGGAAAAACTGCATTTATCACGGCTCTTATCAAGCATCTGACTACCCAAACGAGCACCGACAACTTACCGTTTTTAGATGTCGTGAGTGAAGGTCGTCTTGTTGCGTGTCGTCCTGAGCCGCAGAAGGCACTGGCGGTACCAACTTTTGACTATCAGCAAGCGATAACTTGTTTGTTGGAAGAGCCGCCAACATGGCCTGCGTCAACCAAACGTATCAACACCTTAACACTGGCGTTTAGGTATCATAGTGAACGCGGACTCAAACAGCACTTAGCGCAAACCCATACACTATACCTTGAACTATATGATTACCCAGGTGAATGGTTAATGGACTTGCCGCTACTTAAAATGACTTTTCCCGAGTGGTGTGAGCAGCAATTTGCATTATTAAATAAGCCTAAATATCAGCCATTTGCACAAACGTTTTTACAGCTCCTCGAACAGTTTGATGGGACGGAAGCTGTGGATGAAAGTAAGCTAAAAATGCTTGCACAAAGTTACCATGCGCTTTTGGCGCAGCTGCAGCGGGACACGCGTTTATCTAACTTGCAACCTGGCCGAGCGTTGATCCCGGGCGACCTTGAGGGAGCGCCAATATTGCTGTTTTTCCCGGTACAAGTTCACCCAAACGACATTACCCAGCATTCACAATATCAACAGCTTGTGGAGCGTTTTGAAGCCTACAAAAAGCAAGTCGTCGCACCTTTTTACAAAGATTACTTTTGCCAGTTTGACCGCCAAGTCGTGTTAGTTGATCTGTTGGGCAGCTTAAGTGATGGTTATGACACACTGAAAGAGCAAGAAGTTGCGTTAAAGCAGATCCTCGCCATGTTTTCTCACGGTAAAAGTGGCTTTTTGTCTCGTTTATTTAACCCAAAAATAGATAAGGTGCTATTTGCCGCCAACAAATGTGATGGTGTCTTGAACGAGCAGCAGACCAATTTGACAAGGTTGTTAAATGAAATGCTGGTGGACAGCGCCAATGAGCTTCGCTTTAACGGGGTAACAGTGGACACGATGTCTCTTTCTTCGGTGAGAAGTGTTGAGTCAAGGGCGGTGAAAGAGGGGACGCAACATCTGCAATGTATTTACGGCAAGCCAGTCGGCGAGCAGCAGTTTATTAATTATGTGCCACCAACCCCGCCTGATCACGTCCCAAAAGCGCAGGCTTGGCCTCAAAATGGGTTTGAGTTTTTAGCGTTTGAACCGCTAACTGCGAGGCAAGGAAACTTATTGCATATCAGGCTTGATCATGCTTTGCAGTTCTTAATTGGAGATAAATTAAGATGACAGATCAGACAAAATCTTACCAAGGTTCGGGTAGACGCTTAAATATCGACACTGAAAGCCAAGATGAGTCTCAACATTTGGGTGGTGAAGGCAAAGTTCTCGGCAATGAGCTGGTTGTGAGTGAGAGCCTTGATACTGTGCCTGAACCCGAGCTACCGAAAATTGAACGTATTTACGAATCGCCTTGGCGATTCGGCTTTAAACAGTGCTTTTTGTTCGCGCTATTAGTACTTATTATTGTGGAAGCAGCACTGACCTTGATAGAAAGCTATGAGCAAAATATTCTGCTGTTTAGTTTATACACCACCGTGTTGTCCCTTGGTTTACTTGCGCTATTTAAGTTCTTATTTTCAGAAGTCATCGCACTTAGCAAGCTTAAACAACATCAGCAAATTAAGCATGATGCCCAGCGCTTATTACAAAGCGATCAGATCGGCGAGGCGCGAGCTTGGCTTGCGCCGCTATTAAAAGCGCACCCAGAGCAAAAGGTTGCCGCATTTGAAGAAGCATTACAGCCTCACCACACAGACAAAGAAGTCATCACTTTATATGAAAAAACTTTGCTCCGAGGCCAAGATGCTGAAGCTAAAAAGCTAATCCAAGAGCATGCGACAACATCGGCGCTCTTAGTTGCTTTAAGTCCACTTGCACTTGTGGATATGCTGGCGGTGCTTTGGCGCGGAGTCGTGCTGGTGGAAAAGATCAGCAAACATTATGGTATTCGATTAGCGTATCGCAGCCGCATCACGTTGTACAAAATGTTGTTGAAGCAAATGGTGTTTGTTGGCGCAAGTGAACTGGTAAGCGACCTTGCTGCTACCAGTGTGGGGGCTGAATTACTTGGCAAGCTTTCTACCCGTTCAGCACAGGGCTTGAGTGCTGGGATATTCACAGCTCGTTTGGGCTATAAGGCGATGGAACTTTGTCGACCATTACCACGCTTGGAGCACAAACAAAGCCTTTTGAAAAGTGCGATTAGCTCAGTCGTTGATGTGCTACTAAGGCGTAGCAAAAAAGACTAAACGGCAACAATTTTATACACCTCTTTAAGTAAAATAGGCTAGTCACAATAAGTGAACTAGCCGTCTCCCCATCTGGCATGCTTGTCTATTTTTCTAAACTGCCCTACATATTGGTTATTACACAAAAACGACGCTAATCAATTCACTACCATGTTTATTTGGTTGGCAATAATAAAATCAGCAGGCAAGTATGAAAAAATTAAGAGATGACAGTCAGTGTATTCACGGACCCAATCATTTTGACGACCCACATGGGGCGTTAACCGCTCCTTTGTATCAAACCTCAACATTCCACTTTAAAGACGCAGCGCAAGGTGCGGCACGTTTCGCTGGAGAAGAGCCCGGTTACATCTATACTCGTTTAGGCAACCCTACGACGCGAGAGCTAGAAGAAAAAGTAGCCCGACTTGAGGGAATGGAAGATGCTGCGGCGACCGCCACAGGTATGGGTGCCGTGTCTGCATCGGTGCTGAGCTTTTTGCAGCAAGGCGATCATATGATTGCATCAAGCGCATTGTATGGCTGTAGCTTCGCACTATTTGCGCATATGTTGCCTAAATTCGGTATTGAGGTGTCATTTGTTGACTTAACCGATGAGCAAGCGTTACGTGATGCGGTACAGGAAAATACAAAACTATTGTTTGCTGAAACGCCGATCAACCCTAACATGACGGTATTAGATTTGAAAATGTTAGGGGAAATCGCTAAACAGCACGAGCTCCTGTTTGTCGTTGACAATACTTTCATGACACCGCTTTTACAAAAGCCTGTGAATTATGGTGCTGATCTTATTGTGCATAGCGCAACCAAGTACCTAAATGGTCATGGGGATGTGGTAGCAGGGCTCGTGTGCGGTTCAAAAGAACACGTAGAACTTATCAAATTAACTGTGTTAAAAGACATTGGCGCTACAATCAGTCCTCACGATGCTTGGTTAATCAATCGAGGGTTGAAAACCTTAGCTTTACGTGTACAACGCCACTGTCAAAGCGCACAAACGGTAGCAGAGTTCCTAGAAGCGCACCCTAAAGTGAATAAAGTCTACTACCCAGGTTTACCTTCGCACCCGGGCTACCAATTTCTTGGCGAACAAATGAAAGGTGCTGGTGGAGTAATTGCTTTTGAAATCAACGGCTCGCTAGAGCAGGGTGAACAATTTATCAATGCGACTGAGCTGTGTACGTTAGCGGTAAGTCTAGGTGACCCAGAAACGCTCATTCAACATCCGGCATCAATGACACACTCTCCTTATACACAAGAGGAAAGGTTAGCTGCGGGAATTTCCGATGGACTAATTCGGATTTCAGTGGGGCTTGAAGACGTAGAAGACATTATTGACGATCTTAAGCAGGCGTTTGATAAAATATAGCTGTAAGTTAATTTTTACAAAGGGGCTGTTTATAGCCCCTTTTTATTATGTGTGTAATTTTAATTTTACAGGTGTGTATTTTGTAGTTTACGAAAATGCTTGTTGTGCGAAATGTGATAAACATGCTCACTATTAAACTTTCCTTCACTTTTACTTAGTATCAAAGTCACAAGTTGAAGCGCTCCGAACCATCAACAGGACGGCAATTGAAATTGCAAGATCATAAACTCGGGGTGAAGTAAGTGAGAATGTAAAATGGCTAAAGCAAGTAAATATGTATCTAAGCAGCCAGATGAAAATGGCGTTATTGCTTGGACAGATGAAGAGAATCAAATTTGGTCAGAGTTAGTTGCACGTCAGCTAGCGTGTATCGAAGGCAAAGCCTGTGATGAATATTTGGCAGGTCTTGAGAAAATTAATTTACCAAAAGACCGTATTCCACAACTAAGTGAGTTAAACGAAGCACTAGCGAAAGAAACGGGTTGGCAGGTAGCGCCAGTACCGGCACTGATTGATTTTGATGAGTTCTTTCGATTACTTGCCAACAAACAGTTTCCTGTAGCGACCTTTATTCGCTCAAGAGAAGAGTTTGATTACCTGCAAGAACCAGATATCTTCCATGAGATTTTTGGTCATTGTGCAATGCTAACGAATCCAGCATTCGCCGAGTTTACACACAAGTATGGTCAACTGGGCTATGCCGCTGAGAAGAAAGATCGCGTATACCTTGCACGCTTATACTGGTTTACCGTTGAATTCGGTTTGATGCAAACCGAGCAAGGTTTGCGTATCTACGGTGGCGGTGTGCTATCAAGCCCAGGTGAGACTCAATATGTTTACTCTGACAAACCAGAAATTAATCCGCTTAAAGTGTTAGATGTGTTACGTACACCTTATCGCATCGACATTATGCAACCTGTTTACTATACAATTAACTCAATCAACGACTTATTTGAGATCTCTAAAATGGATATCATGTCGCAGGTTGAACAAGCAAAAGAGCTAGGGTTATTTGAACCTAAGTTTCCGCCAAAAGAAAAACTAGCAAGTTAAGGAATTATCAATGTCTGATTTAAGTGCACAAAAATGTGAAGCGTGTCGTGCGGATGCGCCTAAAGTATCAGATGAAGAACTAGCGGTTCTAATCAAACAGATCCCTGATTGGGTACCTGAAGTACGTGATGGTATTATGCAGCTTGAGCGTGTTTACAAGTTTAAAAACTTTAAACAAGCAATTGCGTTCACAAACAAGGTAGGCGATATGGCTGAAGAAGAAGGCCATCACCCAGGTCTACTTACCGAATGGGGTAAAGTAACGGTAACGTGGTGGAGCCACTCTATTAAAGGTCTTCATAAAAACGATTTTATCTGTGCCGCTAAAACCGACGAAGTATTCGCAGAGTAGGTCGACATTTATGTCGACAAATATCGATAAATAGCAATAAATATCGACAATCCCATGTAATTTTTCGACCTACAAAATAGAAACGGCGCTGAACAAGCGCCGTTTTTATTCATCATTTAGGATAAAAGCCAAGCAAAGCTTTGTCTTTTCGTTTTCCAACCAAATACAACTAACGCTAGCAGAAATAAATTAATCTATTTCTTATCCCGCCCTCAGGTTACGTAAACGTAGGGCTAATTATGCCGTTAGTCCACAAGATTGCGGTTGCAGCAAGAATGATGACTAACAGCACTAGGCCACAAGTCACAACCGAGCTGGCATATATAAAACCACGCTCTTCAGGAATATGCATCAGAATAGGCACGCCCGTATAAAGCAGATAAACGGAGTACGCGAGTGCAACCATCCCAACCGATACGACAAACCAAAGCTCAGGATAAAATGCCGCAAAAGCAGACATAAACATTGGTGTTGCCGTGTAAGCCGATAACTCTAGAGTCTGTGTATAGGTCGGTGTTGAGCCAAAAGTGATGGCCATCCAGTGGGCGAGATACGCCAGTATAAAGACGCCTGCGATTAATGCGCAGTACATTGCAACACCAATTAATATTGCCGACTCATGAGTTAAATAGACAGCATCCCCAGTACCAACACTCCAGCCTAAGTAGACTGAAGAATAGTACCCCATAATGCTTGGGATCAGCGCAACAAGTGCAATATGTGACAAACTGTAAAACATGCTTTCGTGACGGTTATCGATTGTTTGCCACTCTTCGTGCGGGTGAGCATATAAGCCCCAAAGATGATTAAAGATCATAGTTAGCCCCTCAAATATAGGTTTGTACTATTTTTGTACAATTCAATTAAGTTATGAGAGATGAGTTAATTTTTGTCAAGAAAATGTAGTTGAATAGCAATATTACTATTTTCAGAATAGTCTAAAACTTCTTGGGGAATAGCCTTGTGGTGCACCTTGCAGCGAGAAGTTATGATAAAATGGCGCAAACACATTAGTCTTTTGTTGTTATGTTAGAAAAGTACACAGATTTACTTACGCCTATTAACCAATTTTTAGGCTGTGAAACCCCGCAAGCTTGGATTGAAAAAGCAAAGCAAAGCGAGCACTTACCATTATTGCTTATCGATCATATGCATTGTGAGTTAAAAGCGGCGCAAAGTGCGGCCTTCTTAATTCGTAAATATGCAATAGATGATGCGTCTGCAAAAACATTGTTAAGTTGGTTGCAACCTTACGAAGATTTTATTTATCGCAGTGTTGGTGATGGCGAGTTTTCAGGCAGTAAAAATGAATTGATCGGTGAGCTAACTGCACGACCTGAATATGCCTACAATCAAGATATTTTGAGTAAGATGGTGAGGCTTATCAAAGAAGAGCTACATCACTTTGAACAGGTACTGGAAATCATAAGGGCACGTGATATTCCTGTTGAGTACGTACAAGCATCTCGCTATGCGTCTGGAATGATTAAACACATTCGCACTTATGAACCCGCAGCTCTGGTTGATAAACTGATCATTGGTGCCTACATTGAGGCTCGTTCATGTGAGCGTTTCGCTAAACTTGCGCCACACTTAGATCAAGAAATTGCTAAGTTTTATGTGTCGCTATTGCGCTCTGAAGCCAGACATTACCAAGACTATATTGATTTGGCGCATCAAGTTGCCAACGCAACCGATCCTAAGCGCTGTGATGTAGCTGGGCGCATTCAACTATTTCAACAAGTAGAAAACGAGCTTATCAGCTCGCCGGACCCCGATTTCAAGTTTCACTCAGGTGCGCCTATTTAAGCACTACATTTATTCAAAAGGATGGCAAAGGAGCTGCTGTTTACCGCTTTCGTCAACGACGATATATGAGCTTTGTGAATACCAATCGCCAAGTACAGTACGTACCTTGCCATCTTGGTAGGTGTGCACTTTTGGTCTGTGGGTGTGGCCATGGATCATATTGTTTACGCCATGTTTTGCGAACATGTGTGCCACCGCTTCTTCGGTGACATCTAAAATCTCGAGGGGCTTGCCTTTTTGGTTTTCAATGCTCTTACGTCTTGCATTTACAGCGACTCTGCGACGATACCAAAGTGGCATAGCAAGCATCAGTCTTGGCCACCACCAACCGCGACTCTTCCTGCGAAACTTTTGATAGGCTTCGTCTTGTGTACACATTTCGTCGCCGTGCAAAATCACCGTTGGTGTGCCGTATAGATCTATCACCGCTTGTTCAGGGAGCAAAGTCATTTGGCATTCGTCAGCAAAGGCTTGTTTGATTAAAAAATCACGGTTACCGTGAATAAAAAAGACTTGAATGCCAAGGTGACTCAAGCTTCGCAGTTTTTGTGCAATACTTAGGGCGTAGGGGCCTTTTTCATCGTCTCCAATCCACACTTCAAAAAAATCACCCAGAATATATAAAGCGTCGACATCAGCGGTCATATGATGGTCGAGAAAAGCGAAAAATGCGTCGGTGATATCAGTGCGGTGCTCGGTTAAATGCAAGTCGGCGATAAAATAGGTTTTACCCATGGGACCTCAAAACTAATAAGGCCAGCATAAATACTGGCCTTGAATAAAAAGTAGTATATTACTCAGCAACGTATGCTTTTTCGATGATCACATCTTCAAGCGGTACGTCTTGGTGGAAACCAGAAGAACCAGTAGCAACACCTTTAATCTTATTTACTACGTCCATGCCTTCAACAACTTCACCGAATACACAGTAACCCCAACCTTGCGATGTTTCGCTTGAGAAGTTAAGGAAGTCATTGTCGTTAACATTGATAAAAAATTGTGCAGTTGCAGAGTGTGGATCTGGCGTACGTGCCATTGCTAGAGTACCCACTTTGTTTGCAACACCGTTGTTTGCTTCGTTTTTGATCGGTGCTTCAACTGGTTTTTGTTCCATACCCGATGCGAATCCGCCACCTTGAACCATAAAGCCGTCGATTACACGGTGGAAAATAGTACCGTTATAAAACTCGCTGTTTACGTAGTTTAGGAAGTTAGCTACCGTTTCAGGCGCTTTGTCAGCGAAAAGATTAATACGGATTTCGCCGTGATTTGTTTCTAAAACAACCATGTTAGTGTCCATCGTGTTGAATGATAAAAGCCTATTTTATATCAACTGGGCTTTTGTGAAAAAGCATTCCTTGAAAATCTGCGTAAAAAATCAAAAAACTGCTGTAATTCGTTATTAAAATCTAGAGGCGCTGCTATGCAGGTGGTATGATTAAAAGCACTTTTGTTAAAAAATGAACCGTACTTAGGAAGAAAACTACATGTTGCAGATTTTCAACACACTCACTCGCCAAAAAGCCCCTTTTAAACCGCTCAAAGAAGGCAAGGTTGATATGTACGTGTGTGGTATCACTATCTATGATTTCTGTCATGTAGGACACGCACGCACTTACGTTTCATTTGACGTAATGAACCGTTATTTACGTTATTTAGGTTATGACGTCACGTATGTGCGTAATATTACTGACGTGGATGACAAAATCATTAAACGCGCCGCGGAAAACAACGAGTCGATTAATGACCTAACGGTTCGCATGACTAAAGCCATGCATGAAGACTTTACCGCATTGAACATGTTACCTGCGGATATTGAGCCGACGGTAACAGGGCATATGGACGAAATCATCGAGATGATCGCGCGCTTGATTGAAAAAGGCCATGCTTACGTTGCGAAGGACGGGGATGTATTGTTTGATGTTTCAACGTTTGAGCAATATGGTCAGTTATCTCAGCAAGATTTAGAAATGCTACAAGCGGGTGCACGCGTTGAGGTAGCGCAAGACAAAGATGATCCGCTCGACTTTGTATTGTGGAAAAAAGCCAAAGCGGGTGAGCCTGCGTGGCAATCTCCGTGGGGCGAAGGTCGTCCAGGTTGGCACATTGAGTGTAGCGCAATGAGTTCAAAGCATTTGGGCGAATTTTTTGATATTCACGGTGGGGGGTCAGATCTGCAGTTCCCGCACCATGAAAACGAGATCGCTCAATCTTGCTGCGCAAATAACGGCCGTTATGTGAACACTTGGATCCACACCGGCATGGTACAAGTTAACAAAGAGAAAATGTCTAAGTCTCTTGGCAATTTCTTTACCGTACGTGAAGTGCTTAAAGCCTTTGATAGAGAAACAGTACGCTATTTCTTGATCAATGGTCATTATCGTAGCCAGCTAAACTATTCACAAGAAAACCTTGAACAAGCACGTTCGTCGCTTGAGCGTATTTACACTGCGCTACGTGGCGTTGAACTGGTGGAAATCGAGCTTAAAGGTAATGCTTACGCTGAACGTTTTGAGACAGCAATGAACGACGACTTCAACACGCCAGAAGCACTGCCAGTGATTTTTGAATTATCAAAAGAAGTGAATCGCTTAAAAGATAGTGACGCAAAAGCTGCTGGTGAGCACGCGTTTATTCTTGTGAAACTGGCGGAAATCTTGGGTATTGCGCAGCAAGACCCTGAATCTTTCTTACAGGGCGAACAAGACGACGACGAAGTGGCGCAAATCGAAGCATTGATTGAAAAGCGCCGCAGCGCTCGTGAAAATAAAGATTGGGCTGCAGCGGATGAAGCGCGTGATGCGCTAACTGCTTTAGGCGTTGTGTTAGAAGATAGCGCGGGCAAAACAACTTGGCGTAAAGCTTAACCTTCTTGGTACCAACACGATACGCAAATAAAAATGCCTTCACATCAATCGGTGTGAAGGCATTTTTATTTATAACACTACTATTATTTTTAAGGCGTTAATGTCGCCTTAAACTCAGGTGCTTTGCGTGCATTAGTCAACTGCTCGAAAGCATAGGCAAGCTTGATTAATTTCGCTTCGCTATAAGCCTCAGCGAAGAAAGAAATACCCAGCGGTAGCTCATGATGAAAACCCATCGGCACTGTAATGCTTGGATATCCTGCAATCGCGGCGGGAGATGACGAAGAGGCGGAGAAATTATCACCGTTAATGATATCGATACTCCAAGCTGGGGTATTAGTTGGTGCGATAAATGCGTCAAGGCGATGTTCTTGTATTATTTTATCAATGCCTTGTTGGCGGGCAAATTTTTTAACCAAAGCTTGGGCTTCTTGATATCGGTGTTCCGTGATATCGCCTTTTTTTGCAGCTTCCTCTATCAAATATTGGTCAAAGTACTTAATGGTGGAAGGGTGTTGCTGGTTGAATTGGATGAGCTGGTTTAAGTTTTTTACTTTTACCTGCTCTGGTGTCGTGGCAAGGTAAGCATTGAGATCATGCTTGAAGTCATAGAGCAAAATATCCAATTCGGCGGAGCCTAACGCTTCCAGCTCAGGTAAGTCTAACCCTTCAATTATTTCTGCGCCATTTGCTTTCATGGTCGCAACGGCTTTTGCAAATACCGCTTGAACTGCAGGCGGAAACTGACCTACATGACTGGTGATAGCAATTCGTTTGCCTTTGAAACTGGCGGTATTTAAGCCTTGAGTAAAGTCAATCGGCTGTTTTGCATCGGTAACGATAGCATTGAGTAACAAAGCGGCGCCCATCACCGATTTTGCCATAGGACCAGCGCTATCTTGGCTATGACTGATAGGAATAAAGCCTTCGCCAGAAACCAAACCGACAGTCGGTTTAATACCTACAATACCATTATGTGCTGAAGGACAAACAATAGAGCCGTCAGTTTCCGTGCCAATGGCGAGCAGTGCAAGACCTGCTGAGACGGCAACGGCTGAGCCTGAACTTGAGCCACATGGTGTTCTATCTAACACATACGGGTTTTTGGTTTGACCACCGAGCGTGCTGTAGCCGCTCGAGCTGAAACTTGATTTAAAGTTTGCCCATTCACTTAAATTGGCTTTGCCAAGGATGATAGCGCCGGCTTGTTCTAACTGGATGATAAGCGGTGCAGCTTGGGTTTTGACATTGTGTTGCAGGGCGAGCGCACCTGCGGTTGTTGCCATTGGCGCTCTGGTGTCGATATTATCCTTAACTATAACTGGCAGGCCATGAAGTGGCCCTCGATATTTTCCCGCGAGTAGTTCGTCGTCAAGCTTTTTAGCGTCTTGTAAAGCATTGGGATTGAGCGTGATCACGGCATTGAGCATAGGACCACTATCGTCAAGTTGTGCAATTCTTTTTAAGTAAAACTCAGTGAGTTGCGTTGCCGATAAAGTTTGATTTTGTATTTTGGTTTGCACTTCGAGCGTGGTAAGGTCCGCAAGCGATTGACTATAAGCTGGCAACGCAAGCGCGAGACAAGTGGTTAAAGCGAGTAGGGATTTTTTCATGACGTATTTTACCAATCCGCAGTAGTATTATTGTTATTTATTTGTCCTTTATTTAGTCACGAGCCCTGTAAAAGGTCAAGCGAGAAGCCTGAACAAAGGCGTCTTTAAAACTTGTATTTTTGCTGCTAGCCACACACACTTAACTTCACGAGATAACAAAAAATATAACCATGATAAAAGCACCATTAGATATAGACGTAGATATTCCGTGGCTTGATCAAAAGCTATTTTCATTAGGTAAATTTTCATTAGAGGTGGGAGAGGCACTCTCATTTATCGCTGTGATCGTTGCGACTTTGGTGATCTCTAAGATCCTGCGACTAGCATTTAATCGTCTCGCTTCAAGGCAAGGGGTGATCCAGCATACTTCCGCCTATGTGATAGGCAGGATCATTCACTACATCGTGTTATTTATCGGTCTTATTATTGCGCTGACGGCCTTAGGAATAGAGATCACTGAATTAGCGCTTGTTGCCAGTGCACTCGGCGTTGGGATTGGTTTGGGGCTACAAGGTCTGGTGAATAACTTTGTCTCTGGTCTGGTGTTACTGCTAGAGAAAACCGTCAAAGTTGGGGACTTTGTTGAGCTGACCAATGGGGTGGTTGGGGAGGTGATAGCCATTCACATGCGCTCAACTTGGATCCGTACAAATGACAACGTCGACCTACTTATTCCTAACTCGGAAATGGTGTCAAATACAATTACCAACTGGACAATGTCGGATAAATATCGTCGTTTCCGTATTCCTTTTTCGGTGGCCTATGGCAGCGACAAAGAGAAGGTGAAGCGTGCCGCATTGGAAGCGGCCAAAAATGTTCAATATACCTTGAATACGCCGGGGCGAGAAGCAACGGTATGGATGACAGGGTTTGGTGATAGTAGCTTGAATTTCACGTTGGGAGTTTGGGTGCAACCTGAGCAGGTAAAGCGGCCAACGGCACTGGTCTCTGATTACCTTTGGGCTATCGATGATACCTTTCGAAAATATCAAATCGAGATCCCGTTTCCACAGCGCGATCTTCATTTACGCAGTGGCTTTTCTATGGAAAAGCCTGATGAAAACTGAGGGTAGAATAACGGCTAGGGTGCTAGCCGTTATTGAGTTTACTCACTGAATGATTTTAACCACTCGTTGCGGAAATGGAATTTCGATTTCCGCATTTTTAATCGCGGCAAACACCGCTTTATTCACTTCTAATTTAGTTTCGATAAGTGAAGTCGTAGGCACCCAGTAGCGGTAGCTCAATATCACTGCACTGTCGGCAAATTCCTCAATCCCCACCTGAGGCTTAGGGTCTTGACTGACCTTTACATTATCAGCGAGTACCTGATTGATAAGTGTTAATGCGCCTTGATAATCAGCATCATAGGCTATCCCTATTTCACCTTTAACCAGAGAGTTTGCAAACGAGTTATGGAGAATTTCTCCCACCACATGTTTATTTGGGATAGTGATCTCTACTTTGTCTTCGTTGATGAGCGTGGTATGTCCAAGCTCAATCATTTTAACTTGGCCGTTAACGCCTTTGATGCTGATGGTATCGCCAATCACAAATGGGCGGGTAGCAATGATGGCAAGACCAGCGCCATAGTTTGCTAGCATACCTTGTAGTGCAAGACCTGCACCTAAAGACGCGGCACCGATGGCGGCAACAAAAGGTGTGATACTGATGCCAACCTTGCCAAGAGAAATAATCACAAACATGGCGATGATAAGGACTTTTATCACATTGCCAATAAAGTTGGTTAAAGCAGGATCGATATTGTGTTTTAGCATCAAGTTTTCAGTCGCTTTAGACAGCTTTCTTGATAACCACAAACCGAGAAGGAAGATGAATATCGCAGCGAGCAATTGGAAACTGTACGTCACCAGATACTCTCGAATAATGTTGTAATAGTGTTCTATTTGCTCGATTTCTTGATTGATCACAGTCGTATCCCGAGTTATTAAATTAGAGTAGCCAACCAATGATAAAACAAAGGCACCCAAAGTGCAGTTATCATGGCGGTAATTGTCATCGCCGCCGAAGCAAAAGCGCCAGCCATGGGATGATGCTCTATCGCTGCGGCTGTGCCTATTGCATGGCAAGCAACACCAAGCGCAGTGCCTTTCGCTTGCATATGGTCAACTTTACACCAGTGCAAAATATGTAGTCCAAACACGCCACCAAATACACCAATTAGTATCACCATAATCGCTGCAATAGCGGGGATCCCCCCGAGATAATCACTAATGAGTAGGGTGATTGGTGTTGTAACCGACAGAGCTGCCATTGAAGCTGAGAGCTGCGGATCGGCTGCAAAAAATTGACAGATAAGAAAAGCGCTTAACGTAGACAGTGAAACACCCAACCAACTGGTTAAGCACAATGCAAAAAATACCGGTTTAATTTGGTGAAATTGTTTATACAAAGGGTAAGCGAGTGCAACGACCGCTGGTTCTAACAAGTAATGAATTGGTAGCGTTGCTTGTTGATATATCTTGTAGTCGAACTTCGTGAATAGTAGAAATGCCGAAATGGCCAAAATGCAGATCAGCACAGGGTTTAATACCGGTAAGGAGATACGCTGATATAGTTTGCGTGCACTAAAAAATAACAGCACAGTGAGCGCTGACGCCATAATCATATTAATCACGAAACTTTATGCTCTTAACGATAGGGCTTAACAATACAAGACTTATTGTTGGAACACCAACTAGCAATAACAGCAGCATAAGCCAGTGGGATTGAAACAAACTGAGATGCTCTACCAAGCCCACTCCGGCGGGAATAAAAAACAGCGCCATATATTTTAAGATGGGTTCTGCTGCGGGGGCTAACCATTCTACTTTAATGATTTTTGTGGCAAGGAGTATTACGAGAAACACCATGCCAAGTAGGGCGGCTGGGATCTGTAAAGCACTAAGCTGAATTATCCATTTAGCGCTAAAGAGACACGCCAAAATGATGGCAAAGCCTAGTGCAAATCGTAATATCAACTTCGCTCTGTGTACCATTAAATGTAAATCCTCAGCACTGCAATGGCGCTAACATGTATGATGCCTAATTGTACGCTCTCGTATTGCGATGACCATTATACTTTGGGCAAACAAGCATTCAACCTAACGTTACCACTTCATGCGAGGCAAAAATGGCTTTTTATTCTCATCAGCTACAGAGACATTCTTCATCGCAATTTTGGTATTTTTAGCGGCGAGCAATTTAATTTGTGACCACGTTTCTATCCATAACAGTTTACGGGCGGGCTGGTTGTAGGCTCGATTATGCACTTTCTTAATTGCTGCAATGGCATCGGGCGAGCGTGCGCTAAACTGAGTGAGTAACTCTGAGAGTCTTGCGTCAACATCATCACAGAGCTCGGTAATGAGACCGTCCTTTAGTGCTTGCTGGGCATCTATTCGCTGTGCATGGATTGTCATCAGCAGTGCCTTATCCTTGTTCATTGTGGCAGGCAAAAGTAAGCTGCCACCCATGTCAGGGCAAAGTCCCCATTTGGCTTCCATAATGGCAAACTGTGCACTGCTGTCGGCTAAACGAATATCCGCGCCTAATGCAATATGACAGCCTCCACCTAAACAATTGCCTGTGATCTTGGCGATGACAGGAACAGGCAAAGTTTGCCAGCCGAGTACGACTCTTTGTACTAAGTTAGCATTGCCAGGTAACCATTTTTTAAGTAGCTTGATGATCCCAGAAGGTTTATTCAGTACGCTTTTTACATCTAGACCAGCACAAAAATGTGCGCCTTCTCCTTGGATCACAACAGCTCTAATTGATTTGCTTTTTCTAATTTTCTTTATCGCATTATCTAAACCAACAAACATTTCAACAGACAGCGCGTTTTGTTTTTCTGGCCGAGATAAGGTCACAAATGCGATGTTGTTCGCTTCGGAAAATGAAATCATGATGAGATGCTCCCTGCGGGTTTTATGCGATAGTTTTAGAGTAATAACTCAAAAGCGACGTAACATTCAACTTTTACTGATAATTTGTTCGCCATTTAGCGTTATTTTCTGTTTGATTATCGCGACTATGTATTTATGTTTTACCTCATTTTGCTATCATTGCGCCAATTTTAAAACAACAGGCTAGCGTCCATGACAGCAAGACTTTGTAGCATAGAAGAAGCCACTCACCAAGCATATGATATCTTCCTTGAGTTGGCCCCTGATAATCTTGAAGAACACGATATCAATATGTTCAACGAACATCGCGAAGATCGTGGTTTCATTGAAGAAAGTGAGCCGGACGAGAGTTGGTCGAGCATAACTGCTTATGAACAAGAAGCAGAACCAGAGCACTTCGTTCAGGTTTTGGTCGGTATCGAGTTTGATGACTCAGATCAGGTGTACGCAAAGATCCTAATTAGCAGAGATTTAGATGCGCCGTTTTGTCATATCATTTGGAAGCAATAACCGGAAAGTAGTTGTCAGTGCCGTTTTTTAGAACTTTCGCTTTATTTGCAATTGGCTTGGTTTCGCTACCAAGCTTAGCTACGGATCCATTCGAAGATTTTCACGAATATGGCAAAATGCCCGATGACGAAATTCATCAAAAGCACAAGGGCGAAATGCTGTACGGTGACGTTGAATTTGGCTTTATCGTTAATAAAGGTAATACGCAAAACACGTCATTTAAGTTAAAAAGTAATCTTTACCAAGATTTCCCCAAGTGGCGTAATCAATTCAAATTCAATGGCCTTTATCGCCGCGAGCACAATACAGAAACGGATGTTGAGGATGTCTCTGCGTCGCGCTACTTTGGCTCTGCGCAAGGTAACTACAAACTAGGGGACGATAACGCCTCGTTCTTTATGTACGGCGACTATGAGCGTGACAGGTTTAATGGCAAGGAATACACCACAACATTTGCGCTAGGTTATGGCAATCGTGTGTATGAGGGACGAAAGAACACGGTAGATATCGACATCGGTCCCGGTATGTCTATCTCTCGTGTGGACAACGAAATCGAGCTTGAGCCGGAAGAAGATAGAACCGAGCAAGGCCAGCTTTTGCGTATGGCATTGCAGTGGGAAAGAAACGTTTCAAAGCGTACCCGCTTTAATCAAGACGTCAGTTTTGAGCAATCGCTGTCAGGTTTAAACTCCCGATTGTTTGCTGAGTCTGCGCTAGTCACACAAGTGATTGGTGGTATTGCGCTGAAGTTTGCGTTTATTTACCGTTATAATTCGCAGCCAGAAAATGAAAAAGAAAAGGTAGACACCGAACTTGGTGCTACATTAGTTTACAGCTTTGATTAAGAAGACTATCGATGTATAAAAATACACAGTTTGCATGGGTTATATGGCTGTTTCTAGCCTTTATCGCCAGTTTTACCATATTGGCAATTTTCCTAACAGGTAGCAATCTCGCCTTTGTCAGCTTTTTGGTGATCCTCGCGCTTGTTGCGTTTATTTTTTACGGTTTAACCATTCAAGTGAACCAAGAGCAACAAACGTTAAGCTGGTGGTTTGGACCGTCGGTCGCCAAAATGACCTTAAAGTTTGACGATATCGATTATGTTCAACCCGTGACTAATTCTCTACGTCATGGCATTGGCATGCGGATCAGTACAGACGGTTGGGTATACACAGTTGCTGGATTCAAGGCACTCGAAGTGGTGATGAAGGACGGCACTAAATATCGCTTAGGAACTAATGACCAAGCCAACTTGGTTACGGCAATGGAAAGTAAACTTAAACAAGAAAAAAGCGCTGAATGATCAGCGCTTTCTATTAGTAACTTGACTAATCTTAGTGGTCGTGACCACAACCGCCTTCGCCATGAACATGCCCGTGGGCAACTTCTTCAGCTGTAGCTTCACGTACTTCAAGCACTTCAACGTCAAAGTTCAGCGTGATCCCAGAAAGCGGGTGGTTCGCGTCAACGATGACTTCTTCGTCTTCGATACCAATGATCACAACGATTTGGTCGCCTTCGTCGGTGGTCGCTCTAAATTGCATACCCACTTCGATTTCCATATCTTCAAACATTGATTTAGGAACCGCCTGAGTCAGTTCGTCAAAGCGTTCACCATAGCCTTCTTGTGGCTCGATGGTCACACTGAAAGTGTCACCAGCTTGTTTGCCTTGTAGGGCATCATCAAGACCTGGGATCAGATAGCCTGAGCCAAGCATCGCTATCACAGGCTCATCATCAAATGTGCTATCAATCGTGTTGTTGTCTTTGTCTTGAACTGAGTAGTGGATTGTCACTACCGAGTTAGGGCCAATAATCATATAAGATCCCGTTAGTTGTCTTCTAAAGAATAAGGTAGAGGTTGAATAGTAAGACTCACCTCTGGTGAATTTTTTGCTCTTAGCACCGCGTCTTGTGGTGTGTCATTTGGCATCACAGCCAGCGCATAATAACGGCCGCTGTGAGCATCAAAGGTTTGTTGAATAACCTTGCCACCACGACGCCAGTTGTCTTCAATCTGCAGCTCAATGTCTGCCTCTTCGATGCGCTCTGCAGCATTGCCTGTCACTATGTACATGGCACGTTTGTTTTTACCAAGATAGCGCATACGAGCTACGGTTTCTTGACCAGTATAGCAACCTTTCTTAAAGCTGATCCCGTTAAGGGCTTGAAGGTTAACCATTTGTGGTACAAATTCGTCCACGTGATCTGCATCAAGGCTTGGCTCTCCTGCTAAAATGCTGGCCGCAATAAACGGTGCTGGATTGCTTTGTTGTTCCACGTCCGCGGGTAAACTTGCGCCTTCGAACGCGATGAAAACAAAGCGCTCGTCTGCGAGTTTTAGCAGCTTGCCGTTGGCAACATCCACAGCACTTGCGTCAGACGAAAGCTCAACGCCAAAGGCAGTAGCAAGCGCTTTACTGTCCTGAGTCATTAAGCCAAAGACTTCGCAGTCAGCAAAATCAATGTCAACTTTGGCAAAAACGCCGTACTTTTTTAGCTCACGAAGTGATGCTTCAGCTTCGGCTACACCAGCAAGCATTAAGTAGTCGTCTTGATAGCGAGTTAAGCGCGACACAGACCAAAGCTTGCCTTTAGGGCTACAATGCCCAGACCACATAAAATTATCTTCTTTGATAAGGTTAATGTCTTGAGTAACCTGACCGTGCAAATAGCTAAGTTTATCTTGTCCTGAAATGCGAATAACCTTGAACGGAAGCGCATAAGCACGAGCAATTGACATAATATTGATCCCTATTAAAGTGTTTTCGTAATGTTACCGTAAAATCATAAGTGGAGATAGGGACGGACGATTTCAATGTGCCATTTCTATAAGTTTTATGGCATATGTTCTGCACAGTGGGTATAATTTTCTCAATAGTTTATGAGGGGTTAATCAGTTTATGGTTGAGTTACTGCCTAAAGCTCGAGTTAAATGGGCTTGCCGTCGTGGCATGTTAGAGCTGGACGTTATTTTGGAGCCGTTTGTTGAGCAGGCTTATGACGCGCTATCCGACGAAGGTAAGTACGTGTTTCAGCGTCTAGTTACCTGTGAGGATCCAGATTTATTCGCTTGGTTTATGGGTCATGAAGAATGTCCAGATCCAGAGCTAAAACGCATGGTTAAGTTAATCCTTGATCGGATCCGCGTGTAGAATCGACTTTCAACACAATCTTCAGAACCACGCCTTCTTTGTGGTTCTTTTTTCTTGCCTCGCTTTTATCCTGTTTCTGCTGTTTCCTACGCTGTGGTGGTTAGTGGCAATCGTGTTTGCCGTGACGGGTTATTGCAGTTGGCAAACTGTTCTATCTCGTACGCCAAAAGCGGGTACTGTACTCATGCTCCCAAAAGAAAACTTCATTGAAATACAGTCGCAAACGATAAATTGCAAAGGGCAGCTTATTGGTGCGACCATATGGTTTGATAGTCAAATAGCGCTAAAAATCATGGATGCGAACCAAGCTAAGCAGCAGATATTTTTGACTCGACAGGCAATACCAGAAGCGGACTGGCGTTTACTCTGTCGCACTGCGCTGCAAGCCAATTAGAAACAGCGACCAGAGCATGGCGATAAAAATCAGCACATGCTCTACATGCAAATATTATTATTTTGTCGGTGACAAAACGGTCGGTGTGGAGTTTTCAGCCATGTCTGGGAAGTCAATGGTATAGTGCAGTCCACGACTTTCTTTACGTTCTAACGCGCTGCGAATAATCAGTTCAGCTACTTGTACTAAGTTACGTAATTCAAGCAGGTTGTTACTCACTCTGAAGTTGGCGTAATAATCATGGATCTCTTGCTGTAATAACTCAACGCGGCGTAGCGCACGTTCTAACCGTTTAGTTGAGCGAACAATGCCAACATAATCCCACATAAACAATCTAAGTTCGTGCCAGTTGTGGGTAATCACTACTTCTTCGTCCGAGTCGCTGACACGGCTTTCGTCCCAATCTGGTAACTTAGATGGCTCAGGACGATTATCGATTTTAGCTAAAATATCTTTTGCGGCAGCGTGGGCAAACACAATGCATTCTAACAACGAGTTACTCGCCATGCGGTTTGCGCCGTGTAGACCTGTGTAAGCCACTTCGCCGATTGCATATAAATTGTCGATGTCAGTACGACCGTTAAAGTCAGTCATAACACCACCGCAAGTATAATGCGCCGCTGGCACTACGGGGATTGGCTCTTTGGTGATATCTAAACCAACACTTAAGCACTTAGCATAAATCGTAGGGAAGTGCTCTATGATGAACTCTTTGTCTTTATGTGAGATATCAAGATAGACGCAATTTGCGCCCAATCGTTTCATCTCATAATCAATGGCACGGGCGACCACATCGCGAGGGGCGAGTTCTTCGCGCTCATCGAAGTCAGGCATAAAACGTGTGCCGTCAGGACGTTTAAGCAGCGCGCCTTCACCGCGCATGGCTTCGGTAATTAAAAAGTTTTGTAGCTCAGGGTGGTATAAGCTGGTTGGATGAAATTGGTTAAACTCCATGTTGGCCACACGACAACCCGCACGCCACGCCATTGCGATGCCGTCACCCGAAGAAACATCTGGATTTGAGGTATACAAGTAAACTTTACTTGCGCCACCCGTCGCTAAAGCGACAAACTTAGCCGAGATGCTCTCAACTCTATCCGCTTTGCGATTATAGACGTAAACGCCTTTGATATCGCTTGAGTCGCCATGTTTATCTTTGATGAGATCGATGGCGTTGTATTGCTCAAGTATATTAATTTTTGGGTGTAACTGCACTTGGCTAATTAATGTGGTTTGAACGGCTTTACCCGTTGCATCAGCTGCGTGCAATATACGACGATGTGAATGCCCACCTTCGCGGGTTAAATGAAAGCGCTCTTTCCCTTTGCTATCCACTTCCATATCAAATGGTACGCCTTGTTCAATCAGCCACTTCAAGCAATTTTTTGCATTTGATGCGGTGTAGTGCACCGCATCGCGGTCACACAAACCAGCGCCTGCCGCAAGTGTGTCTTCGACATGTGATTCAATACTGTCATTTTTCTTATCGAATACTGCGGCAATGCCACCTTGAGCATAAAGTGTGGAGCCTTCTTTTAACGCCCCTTTGCTTATCACGGTAACCTTACAGTGGTTTGCCAAAGAAAGCGCAAGAGAGAGTCCAGCAGCGCCACTACCAATAATGACTACATCAGTATTGTGGTGAGTCGTATTTTTCATATTCGAAGATCTTTACTGTTTTTGCGTTTAATTCTGCTATTTATACCACATCTGCTATCATAGAAGGCAGAGAGTTTGTTCCGTTTAATGAGAATCATTTAGAACATTTTGTGTGACTGCTAATGGAATAATGCGAAAAAGCAGCCAAGAACTAGTACGCAAAGATGGATGAATTCGTTTATTTTAAAAAAAAATACAAAAAAACAGAACTTTTTATTCAGTACTAAGTCAGAGTAGCTGTGAATGATGGCAACTAGATACGATTTAGAAAAGCAAAAAGAGGAGTACCGGCTCGAATGAGCGAGCAGGATTTAGATCTAGATATAGTTAAACGCGTTCAACAGGGAGATAAAAACGCATTCAACCTGTTAGTTGCCAAGTATCAAAATAAAGTCGCAGCGCTAATTTCTCGTTATGTAGCGAATCAAGGCGATGTGGCAGATGTGGCACAGGAAACGTTCATTAAAGCTTATCGAGCGTTGCCTAACTTTAGGGGCGAGAGCGCATTTTATACTTGGTTGTATAGAATCGCGGTTAACTGTTCAAAAAATTATTTGGTGGCGCTTGGTCGAAAGCCGCCAGCAAACGACGTAGATGCGGAAGAAGCTGAGTTTTATGATGGTGCAGACCAATTAAGATCGAACGCTTCACCGGAAAATCTATTGTTAAGCGACGAAGTGAAAGCAGTGATTTTCAAAACTATCGAGCGCTTGCCTGACGATTTAAAAACCGCAATTACTTTGCGTGAAATCGAAGGCATGAGCTACGAGGAAATCGCTGTCATTATGGATTGTCCTGTAGGTACAGTTCGTTCGAGAATTTTTCGCGCAAGGGAAGCGATAGATAACAATTTGAACCCATTAATAGGTGAGTCTTAATATGGCACAAGCTGAAAAACAAGTGACAGAAGATTTAACGACATCGCAAATTTTTGACGGTGATCTGTCACTCAACGCTGAAACTGATGTTCGTTTAGACGAACAAAAGTTTGCTCGGTATGCCTTGATTGGTGATGTAATGCGTAGTCAAAAGCAAGACACACCTTGCATTGATATCACCAGCAGCTTTGCGGCGGCACTTGAACAAGAGCAAACGTATAGTGAGCCGGCCGTTGAGCAAGTGAAAGAAACGACGCCGAAGAGTAATGTGATTGAGCTAAGTGCATGGCGTAAGCCGTTTGCGCAAGTGGCTATCGCGGCAAGTGTGTCATTGTTTGCTGTGCTTGGGGTTAATACGCTAAGCACTGACACGACTTTACCTGCGGGCGATGCGTTACAGTTGCAATCTACTCCTTTTGCTGGAGGCGTTTCTCCTGTGAGCTTATCAACTGAGCCTGCGCTTGAATCAGCGGCTAAAGGCATTAGAGAGTTACAGCAACAACGCATTGGTGCATTGGTGCTAGAGCATCAAAGGCAGTCTCGCATGGCATATGCGCTGCAGCAATCTGGTGAAAACAACACAGCTGAAAAGCAAGAGGAAAAAGAGCAATAAATGAGAGCACTGTTAGTTGTAGTAAGTGTATTTTTCTCTAGTTGGCTGTGGGCAAATGAAAGCGTATCAGCCAAACAACTGCTAAAAGACATGGCCGAAGCGGTGCATCATAGAAACTTTGATGCATCGTTTGTCGTGGTGAAAGGAAAATCTATGGAGCCTTACCGTTGGCTTCATGGTAACCAAGATGGGACTGAATTTGAGCTTTTAAGTTTGCTCAATGGTGCTGGACTTGAAATGATCCGCATTGGTGACAAAGTGACTTATTTTGAACCAAAGTCTGAGCCTTACACCATCCAAACAGATTCGATAGCAGGCCCTATTCCCGAAGTTTTATTCAAAAATATCGACAGCCTCAAAGAAAGCTATGATTTTGTCTTAGGTGGTAAAGGTCGGATTGTTGACAGACCTGCTCAGCTTGTCAGATTAGAAGCAAAGGACGACGCTAAATACAACTATTGGTTGTGGATCGATACCGAGTCATCTCTGTTGCTAAAATCCGCTTACGTAAACCAACAAGGCGAGTTGTTAGAACAGCTTCAGCTTACCCATATCAGCGTGACTGAAACCCCAGCCGAGCAATTGTTAGAACTTTCCCAAAAGCAGTTTCCTGAAGCCGTATCTGGATTGTTGAAGACACTTGAGAATGGCACGAAAAACAATTGGCAAATTGGTTGGTTACCTCAGGGCTTTGAGCTGCTAAAATCTGACAGACATAAGTTAGATTTAAACAATGAGCTGGCAGACTACTACTTGTTTTCCGACGGCCTTGTCGATATTTCGGTATTTGTACAACGTCCTTTACCGGGCCAGCGCCCAAGTGGAGCGCTTTCGTCAGGTGCGACAACGGTGTACGTACACAACACTGGTGCCTTTGACGTATCCGTAGTTGGAAATATTCCAGCAATGACCGCAAAAGCAATCGCTGAGTCTGTGAAAAGACCTTTATGATAGAACAAACTCTGACAGTTGCCGCCATAAAAGGCGCAACTGTCTACTTAGAAGCACAGCCAAAACCCGCTTGTGAAGGCTGTAACGGCAAATGCGGCTCCCAAGTATTTGCCAAACTCTTTGGCACCCACAAAAAACAATTCCCTGTAGATTTGACGGAATCTGTCGAAATTGGCCAAAAAATTAAGTTGGCATTAGACGACACTAATGTGGTGAAACATGCGTTTTATGTTTACATGATGCCATTGCTTTTTGCTTTTGCCGGCATGTTTATCGCGGCCCTCGTACTTGGTCTCAATGAACCTTTGCAGATACTTATTGCATTTACGAGTGCTGCACTCGGTTTATTTTTCGCCAGAGTCCAAGGGGATAAACTCAAACATCAGGTAAAAGTGATAAAAATTTACCCAATTAGCCTACCAATAACGCAAATAGATGGTGATTGTACTAAATAAAATGTAAAATCGAGGCCTTAATCTCTATTTGTGACTAACAGAAGTATTGAATCCAGTATATGAAGCATATCCGTAACTTTTCTATTATTGCCCACATTGACCATGGAAAATCGACGCTATCAGACCGCTTAATCCAAGTTTGTGGAGGTTTAACAGACCGCGAAATGCAGCAGCAGGTACTGGATTCGATGGACATCGAACGTGAGCGCGGTATTACCATCAAAGCACAGAGTGTAACGCTTAACTATCAAGCAAAAGATGGTGAAACCTACCAGCTAAACTTTATCGATACACCGGGACACGTTGACTTCACTTATGAAGTTTCGCGCTCTCTAGCCGCTTGTGAAGGTGCGTTATTGGTTGTTGATGCGGGTCAAGGTGTAGAAGCACAAACACTAGCGAACTGTTACACTGCACTTGAGATGGACTTGGAAGTTATTCCGGTTCTGAACAAAATTGACTTACCACAGGCTGATCCACTTCGCGTTGCCGAAGAAATTGAAGATATCGTTGGTATTGAAGCATTAGAAGCGGTTCGTTGTAGTGCGAAAACGGGGATCGGCATTGATGAAGTGCTCGAAGTGATCGTACGTGATATTCCGCCACCAGAAGGTGAGCCAAATGCGCCACTACAGGCACTGATTATCGATTCATGGTTTGACCCGTACCAAGGCGTAGTGTCATTGGTACGTATTAAAAACGGTGAATTAAGAGCGGGCGAGAAGATCAAGATCATGTCTACAGAGCAAGCTCACCAAGTAGATAAGGTTGGTATCTTTACACCGAAGCAGACTAATACCGGGGTGTTGAGAACGGGTGAAGTAGGTTTTGTTATCGCAGGTATCAAAGACATCCATGGAGCACCAGTTGGTGATACCATTACCATGGCTCGTGATTCTGCAACAGACCGTTTGCCTGGTTTCCAAAAGGTGAAGCCTCAGGTATACGCGGGAATGTTCCCAATTTCATCTGATGACTACGAAAACTTCCGCGATGCGCTTAATAAATTGAGCCTCAACGATGCATCACTATTCTTCGAGCCTGAGAACTCAACAGCACTAGGTTTTGGTTTCCGTTGTGGCTTCCTTGGTATGCTCCACATGGAGATCATTCAAGAGCGCCTTGAACGCGAATACGACATGGATCTGATCACCACAGCTCCAACGGTAATCTATGAAGTAGAAACTAAGCACGGTGTGGTGAAAATCGATAACCCATCGGATTTACCACCGGTAAACGACATTATTGAAATTCGTGAACCAATCGTTGAAGCAAATATTCTCGTTCCGCAAGAATATTTAGGAAACGTGATCACGCTGTGTGTTGAAAAGCGTGGTATGCAGACCAAGATGACCTATCACGGTAAGCAAGTTGCGTTAACCTATGAATTGCCTATGTCGGAAGTGGTGATGGATTTCTTTGATAAGTTGAAGTCTACCAGCCGTGGTTTTGCATCACTAGATTACAACTTCAAGCGTTTTGAAGCATCAGACATGGTGCGTGTGGATATTCTGATCAATGGCGACCGCGTTGATGCGCTTGCAATAATTGTTCACCGCGATGGTTCACAAACGCGTGGCCGTCAGTTAGCTGAAGCGCTGAGAGAATTGATCCCTCGCCAAATGTTTGATATTGCTATTCAAGCTGCAATTGGTAATCACGTTATTGCGCGCAGTACAGTTAAACAGTTACGTAAAAACGTAATCGCGAAATGTTATGGTGGTGACGTGAGCCGTAAGAAAAAGCTACTGCAAAAGCAAAAAGAAGGTAAGAAGCGTATGAAGCAACTTGGTAACGTTGAAGTGCCACAAGACGCATTCTTAGCAATATTGAAAGTAGGTAAGTAACAGGAAATACAAATGGCAGGTTATTTTTCAATTTTATTGGTGCTACTCACGGTCGGTTCAGGCCTTATTTGGTTGATCGATCATTTGGTGTATGCACCAAAAAGACAAGCTAGGCTTGCTATTGCGCAAGGTGCGTCTGACACTCAGTTGGATGCCGACATCATTGCGGAAATAGCACCTGAACCTGCCATTGTTGAAAACGCGAAATCAATTTTTCCTATGATTGCCGCAATCACGATTTTCCGGTCGTTTATTTTTGAACCGTTTCAAATTCCATCAGGCTCAATGATGCCAACCTTATTGGATGGCGATTTTATTCTAGTGGAAAAATATGCTTATGGGATTAAAGACCCCGTGTGGCGTAGCAAAATTGTTGAAACGGGTACACCTGAGCGTGGTGATATTGCGGTGTTCAAGTTTCCGCTAGACGAGCGTATTGATTTCATCAAACGTATTGTTGGTTTACCGGGCGATCATATTGTTTATCGCAATCGTCAGCTTTACATTAAACCTAAGTGTGAAGACGGGCAGAGCGAAGCAAACGGGTTGACGTGTGGCGAATATAATAAGATTGATGTAGATATTGTAAATCGTGACGAGTTTACGCAAGGCCCAATGCAGTTAGTGCGTCTAACCGAGCATTTGCCAAACGTAGAACATGATATTTTAATTAATCCTGAAGTGTTAGAGTTAACCGATCGCTACTATCAACAACCAGGTACTCGCCGCGATGAGTGGGTAGTACCAGAGGGAAGTTATTTTGCGATGGGTGATAACCGTAATAACAGCCAAGATAGTCGTATGTGGGGTTTTGTACCTGATGAAAACTTGGTTGGAAGAGCGGTATTTATTTGGTTAAGTTTTGATTTTGATAATGGCCCAGACAGCATTTTGCCAGGGTGGGTTCCAACTGGTGTTCGTTTTGAACGCCTAGGTAGTATTCAGTAAAAATGAAAAGAAACGTAGAAGAACTTTATAATAAAATAGGGTACAACTTCTCTGATAAGGCGCTGCTTGAGCAGGCTTTGACGCATCGCAGTCACAAAGGCCAGCACAACGAGCGTCTCGAATTTTTGGGCGACTCTATTTTAAGCTTTGTGATTGCAAATGCTTTGTATCACAAGTTTCCAAAAGCGCGTGAAGGTGATTTAAGCCGCATGCGTTCAACGTTAGTGCGTGGTCAAACGCTGGCGGAATTCGGTGTGGAATTCGCGCTGGGTGATTATCTGCGCCTAGGTCCAGGTGAGCTGAAGAGCGGCGGTTTTCGCCGTGAGTCAACGCTCGCAGATGCAGTAGAAGCCATAATTGGTGCCGTTTTCTTAGACTCTGACATCGATGTGTGTAGAGATTTGGTACTAAGTTGGTACGAATCACGCTTAACTGCGATTTCACCTGGTCATAATCAAAAAGACCCGAAGACGCTGCTGCAGGAGTATCTACAAGCTCGAAAGTTACCTTTACCGGGCTACACTGTAATAGATACCAAAGGGCAAGCTCACAACCAAACATTCACGGTCGAATGTATAGTGGAAGGGATGGAAAGTATAATTTCAGTAGGCAGCTCGCGACGTAAAGCTGAGCAAAAAGCTGCCGAAAAAGCGCTTAAGATATTAAAGAATGACGCTTGATACACATTGCGGCATGATTGCCATTGTCGGTAGACCTAACGTAGGTAAATCGACACTATTAAATAAATTGGTTGAGCAAAAGGTAAGTATTACCTCGCGTAAACCACAAACCACTCGTCACCGCATCATGGGGATCCATACAGAGGGTAACTATCAAGCGGTGTACGTTGATACGCCAGGACTTCATATTGAAGAAAAGCGTGCAATTAACCGCTTAATGAACCGAGCAGCATCAAGCTCAATCGGCGATGTTGAACTGGTTATTTTTGTCGTAGAAGGGACGCATTGGACGCCTGATGACGAAATGGTACTGGCTAAAGTTAAAGACAGCGGTCGTCCTATCTTGGTGGTGATGAATAAAACCGATCAGGTAAAAGATAAAGACTTGTTGATGCCACATATTCAGTGGTTGAGTGAACAGGGGGATTTTATCGGGATCGTACCTATCTCTGCGAAGCAAGGTAAGAACGTTGAAATGATCAGAGAAGAAGTGCACAAGCGTTTACCTGCGTGTGAATTCTATTTCCCTGAAGATTATGTTACCGATCGCTCGATGCGTTTTATGGCCGCAGAGATCGTGCGTGAAAAGTTGATGCGCTTTATGGGCGATGAGTTACCGTACTCGGTGACGGTAGAGATCGAACAGTTTAAGTGGCAAGACAACGGCGTTTGGCAGATAAACGCATTGATCCTTGTTGAGCGCGAATCGCAAAAACGCATGGTGATCGGCAACAAAGGCGAAAAGCTCAAAGTTATCGGTCGCGAAGCGCGTAAAGATCTTGAGAACATGCTAGACAACAAAGTCTATCTCGAATGCTGGGTTAAAGTGAAATCTGGCTGGGCAGACGACGAACGTGCTCTTCGTAGCTTAGGGTACGGAGAAGACTGATTGGATAGCGACTTTCGACAGGCCTATCTGTTACATCGCAGACCTTACAGCGATTCTCAGGTACTGCTTGACGTGCTGGTCGAAGGCGTTGGACAACTTAAAATGCTTGCCCGAGTAAAGGGCAAGCAATCCCTCAAACATAATGCCCAGTTGCGGCCATTTTCATTACTTTTACTGCAATATGCAGGCAGATACGATTTTAAATACCTAAACCGTTTTGAACCCACAGACAATCAAATCCAACTCGTTGGGCGGCAGCTATATTGCGGCTTGTATCTCAATGAGCTAACGCAACGCGTGGTACCAACGAACGAACCGCTAGAGCAGATCTTTGCGCTCTATCAACTACATTTAATGCGTTTGGCTCAAGATGAAGATGTGGAACCTATCTTACGCAGCTTTGAGTTGCAATTGTTGGGTGAGCTGGGTTTCGGGGTGGAACTGGAATTTGACGCTGAAGGTAATCCAGTGCGGCCAAAAGCCGCGTATAAGTACGTATCTGAGTACGGTTTTATTGCAGTCGGTCGTGAACCTGATACGATACCGGGCAGTATGTTATTGGCCATTGCCAATCAAGATTTCCAAGACCTTGCCGTGAGAAGGGCGGCTAAGCTATTAACACGAAAATTAATGGCACCGCTGGTTGGTAAGCAAGGGCTGAAAAGTAGAGAACTATTTATTTCAAAGAAATAATACCAATTTAATCAAAAGTATAAATCGGTAAATTGGTATCGCGGTAATAAGTGGGTGATCCACTTGCTACGTCATATTATCAAGGGATAAACGATGAAAGATATTTTACTTGGCGTCAACGTAGACCATATTGCAACGCTTCGTCAGGCGCGTGGCACTAGCTATCCTGATCCAGCACATGCAGCTGCAGTAGCTGAGCACGCAGGTGCCGACGGCATTACTATTCACTTACGTGAAGACCGTCGCCATATTCAAGATCGCGATGTTTACGTGATGGCAAAAACCCTCCAAACACGTATGAACCTAGAAATCGCAGTGACTGACGAAATGCTCGATATCGCTTGCGAAGTAAAACCTGAATATGTTTGCCTAGTGCCAGAGAAGCGCGAAGAATTAACCACGGAAGGTGGCTTAGACGTTGCGGGTAATCTAGATAGGATCACAGCGGCAACTCAGCGCCTAGCTGATGCAGGTATTAAAGTAAGCTTGTTCATCGACGCGGATAAAAAGCAGCTAGATGCTGCAAAGCAAAGTGGTGCGCCTTACATTGAGATCCACACAGGTGCTTATGCTGATGCTGAGAACGACACCGAAATGACCGCTGAGCTTGAACGCATTCGTGAAGGCGTTAAGTATGCTCATGGCCTAGGCCTTATCGTCAACGCCGGCCATGGTTTGCATTACCATAATGTTAAACCGATTGCACAAATGCCAGAAATCTACGAACTTAACATTGGTCATGCCATTGTTGCTCGAGCGGCAATTGATGGACTGGAAAAGGCAGTACGAGATATGAAGCGTTTGATGTTAGAGGCAAGACAAGCATAACGCTTAGTGGTAAAGAAAACGAAAGGGCTGTGCAGCCCTTTCTTTTTGCCTTGTAATCAGGCTAATACAAATGGTATCAAAATGAAAAAAATGGTGTTGGTCTTTGCAAGTTGTGCCCTTGCACCACAACTTAGCGAAGCGACAGAGAACAACGAATTTGAAATCATCACTACTACGGCATCTAGATTGGCTGAGACAGCAGGAGAGCGCCCTGTAAGCCTCTCTTCGCTCACAGAAGCTCAATTAGATGACATAGGTGTCACACATATCGAAAAGGCGTTGAGGCTCGTTGCTGGCGCAAATATACAGCATGGTAATGGTCAAGAGTATCTGCCTGCATTGCGTTCACAAGTGCTCTCTGGTGCAGGCGCATGTGGCGGCATTTTAATGGCTGAAGATGGTATTGCACTCAGAGCCGCAGGCTTTTGTAATATTAATGAACTCTTTGAATCGCATTTTGAAGCCGCTGAGCGTATAGAAGTGCTAAAAGGACCAAACAGCGTATTGTATGGCTCCAATGCGGTGCATGGAGTGGTTAATGTGATCACTTCAAACAGCATTCAAAAGACACCTAGGGTAGCATTAGATATCGGCTCCTATGGTTATAGCCGAACCCGGATACAAGCTGGCGATAAAGCCCTTGGCTTGGGGGCTGCGTTAACCCTTACAAAAGATACGGGTTATCGTGACGACGAAAGCGTCGAGCAACAAAAGTTGAGCGTCAAACATCAATATGAAGGCGAGAAGATTGGTATCGTATCTGGGATGACATACACCCACTTAGATCAGCAAACTGCGGGTTATATAACAGGAGTGGACAGCTATAAAAATAAGCAATTGGCAAAGCAAAACGAAAACCCTGAAGCATTTAGAAAGGCTGAGTCATTTAGAGCTTGGACAGAAATAACCGGGCACTTTGATGATAGCAACACCGTGATGATAAAACCTTATGTACGCTGGCAAGAGATGGAGTTTGTTAAGCATTTCTTGCCGGGTAAGCCGTTTGAAGAAAATGGTCAAACTGGTGTGGGGCTGCAAACGCTTATACACACTGAGTTAAGTGACTCAATACAACTAGATTGGGGAATGGATGCAGAATATACCCAAGGCGAGATGTTGCAGTATCAGCCTACGCCGACTGAAGGCTCTGCATTTTTACACTCGACTATTCCCACAGGAAAACACTACGACTATGAGGTAGATGCAAGGCAACTCGCGCCTTTTGCAAATCTCAGTTGGCGACAGGGTAACTGGTTAGTTGAACTGGGCGGTCGTTTTGAGTCAATGAAATACGATTATCGCAACTTTTTGCCTACTGGGCGTACCAAAGAAGATGGTTCGGTGTGTGCAATGGGAGGATGCCGTTATAGTCGCCCAGCCAGTGGCAAAGATAGCTTTGCTCATTTTTCACCAAAATTTGGCTTAAGCTACGCGTTTACTGAACTGCATATTGCCTATGCTAACGTGTCCAAAGGCTATCGCGCACCACAAACTGCTGAGCTTTACCAATTGCAGCGAGAGCAGCTAAAAGCATCGCTAGAGGAAGAAAAGGCGGACAATATCGAACTTGGCCTAAAGGGGAGTGCAGATAGCCTTGACTATCAGGTCGCGATTTATGACATGGAAAAAGAAAATTTGATCTTCCGAGATAGTGACTTTTTCTATATCAACGATGGTCGTTCAAGACACCGAGGTGTGGAGTTGGAGCTGAGTTATTCATTTTCAGCACATTGGCAACTAGATCTCGCCGCAACGCGTGCCAAGCATACCTATGAACAAGATAATATTCTTGATGGCATCAATATTAACGGCAACGATCTAGATTCAGCACCAAGGAACGTCATTAACGCCCAATTACGCTGGCAAGCACTGGATAATCTCAGTTGGTCTTTGGCTTGGCATCATGTAGGAGAGTATTTTACTGACCCCGAAAATCTTCATCGTTATTCTGGTCACGACTTGCTGAGCTTACGAGGAAAGTGGCAGGTAAATCCGCATTTGGCGTTGACGATGAGAGTGAAAAACCTAACCGACGAACGTTATGCTGAGCGTGCCGATTACACTTCATTTAGTGGTGAAAGGTACTTTCCAGGAAGACCAAGAAACATTCTGGTTTCACTGGACTACCGCTGGTAATACATGAAAAAGGGAGCAGAAAGCTCCCTTTGTGAAACTATCGTGATATTTAGTCGTCTAGCGAGCGAAGTAGTGCATTGATCCCAACTTTTTCGCGGGTTTGCTGATCTACTCTTTTCACAATAATTGCTGCATACAGGCTATGAGAGCCATCTTTGCTTGGTAGTGAACCTGGTACTACCACCGCACCGGCTGGCACGCGACCATAATGGGTTTCGCCTGTTTCACGGTCGTAAATACGAGTACTTTGTGAAATATAGACACCCATGGAGATAACCGCACCTTCTTCAACAATCACACCTTCTACGATTTCAGAACGTGCGCCGATGAAACAGTTATCTTCAATAATCGTTGGATTGGCTTGTAGCGGTTCTAATACGCCACCAATGCCCACACCGCCAGATAGGTGTACGTTTTTACCGATCTGTGCACACGAGCCCACGGTTGCCCAAGTGTCTACCATAGTGCCTTCGTCGACGTAAGCACCAATATTAACGTAAGACGGCATAAGGACCACGTTCTTACCGACAAAGCTGCCCTGACGCGCTACCGCGTTTGGTACTACGCGCATACCCCCTTGTTGGAACTGCTCTGGCGTATAGTCTGAGAATTTTAATGGTACTTTGTCGTAAAACTGGTTAACGCCATCGCTCATTGGTTGGTTGTCACGAATTCTAAAAGATAGGAGTACCGCCTTTTTCAACCATTGATGTACGACCCACTCACCACTAATTTTTTCAGCAACACGCGCTGCACCTGAATCTAGCATTTCCAAAGCGTTGACAATCGCTTGTTTTACTTCGTCTGATACCGTGCTTGGAGTAATGGTATCGCGGTTTTCCCACGCGGTTTCAATAGTCGTTTTTAAATCAGACATAAATTCCTCGTTAATCTGTTTCTGCATTTAATTTTTTGAGTAGGGCGCGATGAAGCTCAGCTTTTTGTACTTCATCTAGTGCCTTGTAATCTTTGTTTGAGACGACGAAAAAGTCTTCTGCGCGTTCGCCGACGGTTGTAATGCGCGCGGCATGAATATGTAGTGAATAGGCCTGAAATACCTCAGCAATTTTAGTCAGTAACCCCGGAATATCAATGGCCTGAATTTCAATTAGGCTGCGATCGTCGCGTGCATGCGGGCGCAGTATAATTTTAGGTTTGATATTAAAGTCTTTAAACTTCTGTGAGCGGTTTTTCTTAACCCGGATCTTTCTTTTTGGATCTTTCAGTAAAGTTTCCAAGCCTTTTCTTATCCCAGCTGCTCGGCCAGTACTGAGTGGGTCGCCATTCACTTCTAAGATAACAAAACTAAAGACAACATAGCCATCTTTTGTGGTCATGACCTGAGCATGCTGGATCTGTGCTTTCTTAGAACCAATTACACTGACCAATTTGGCGAATAACGCAGATTCATAAGGACTGTATACGAATACTTGCGTCCCGCCATGCATGGGCTTGTCAGAGACGATCACGCTTGGCTGACTTAAATCATCAGACTGTAATAAGTGCTCAGTATGCCAAGAGATCTGCTGTTCACTAAAGGCAGTAAAATAATTGGCCTTAAAGCGTGACCAAATAAGGTCAATGTACTCTTCGAAGTAACCCAAATTAATCAGCCGTTGCTTGGCTTGGCGCTTCTTATCACGGATCTGATCGCGCATATCCATTGGGTTTTCAAGGCCCAAGCGCAATGCCCGTTGAGTATGTAGATATAGCTCGCGTAAGAGGGTGTTTTTCCAGTCGTTCCAAAGGTTGTCGTTGGTGGCACGAATGTCGGCAACCGTTAAGCAATAGAGATAATCTAGCTGACGTTCGTTTTTCACTTTTTGTGCAAATTCAGCAATAACATCGGGGTCGTTAATATCTTTACGCTGGGCTGTGACAGACATCAGGAGGTGATTTTGCACCAGCCAAGCTACCAATTTAGCGTCGGAAGCGGTAAAGCCGTGCATTTTGGTAAATGCCATGGCGTCAACGGCACCAAGCTCGGAATGGTCGCCACCTCGGCCTTTGGCAATATCGTGAAAGATCCCTGCTAAGTAGAGTAGCTCTGGTTTGTCCATGCGGGCAACAATCTCAGAACAAATCGGGAATTCACTAATATGCTCTTTATCGAAATAGCGGTAGATGTTATTGATGAGCTTATGGGTATGCTCATCTACCGTGTAGGCGTGAAACAGATCGAACTGCATTTGACCAAAAATATTACGCCACTGCGGTAAATAGGCGGCGATGATCCCGTGTTTATGCATCAGAGTAAACGCTCGCCCCATGCCATTAGGGTGTTTCAATAACCTTAGAAAAGCGTCACGACAGCCTGCGTAATCTTGCAAGTCGCCTAATAAACGGCGTCTGACTTGGCGCATAGTACGTATGGTACTTGGGTCGATCTGATTGATTTTAGGGTTGTCTGCTATATGTTCAAAGAGGACAAACAAATTCTCTCGACGGAAAAAGACCGAGGGGTTCTTAACGCGAATTTTATTGCCAATACGCTCAAAGTTTCTGTCGAGTGGCACGGCTTCTTGTTCCAACTGCTCAGGAAGAATACTTTGTTCGAAATAGGAGAGCAGCATCTGGTTCATTTCGCGCACTCGGCTCATGATCCTAAATAAGCGTTTCATCATACGCTCAACTGAAGCTTTACCTTCAGAGCCGAAACCGAGGAGCTCTGCGGCATGTGGTTGATGGTCAAACAGTAAGCGGTTCTCACTGCGACCAGCGGCCAAATGTAGTGCAAAGCGAATGTTCCACAGGTTTTCGATGCACTCTAACAGCTCTTGATATTCTTCATGGGTCAAATAACCGTGATTGATTAACTCTTCCAAAGTTTCAGCGCGGAAGTGCTTTTTAGCGACCCAAAAAATGGTTTGCAGGTCGCGCAGGCCACCGGGGTTTTCTTTAATATTAGGCTCAAGGTTATAGGCGGTACCATGGCATTTTTTATGGCGAATATTCTGCTCATTGACCTTAGCGATAAAAAAGTCACTAGATTGCCAAATTGGGGTTTCAACGATATGCCGTTTGAGGTGTTCATATTCAATATGGTTACCACAAATGAGGCGGCTTTCCAGCAGGCTAGTGGCAAAATGAACGTCATTTTGTTTTTGTTCTAGGACTTGTTCATGGGTTCTTACGCTATGACCGATATCTAGACCTAAATCCCATAGATAAGTGACAAAACGCTCTAAACTGCTGGTCACTTTTTCACAGGGAACGGATTTGGTCAGCACCAAAAAATCGATATCAGAGAACGGGTGTAACTCACCACGGCCGTAACCACCAATGGCGATTAACGACAAGTCTGGTTGATGCGCCAGTCCAGTTTCATTAAACAGTTTAATCAACAATCGGTCGATAAATTCAGCGCGAGAGTTAATTAGATTTCTAACGGGTTGCTTGGCAAATTGATTGCTTAACCATTTGTAGAAAAAAGCAAGACAATCACGGTAATCGGTAAGTTCTTGTGCTTCATCAAGAAGCGTCTTCACTTTGTTCGGTAATGCCACTTAGGATCCTGTGTCATGCGCGCAAAAACAGTAGAGTCCTGTTTTACACTAAATAAATAAGAATTGCGAGTGACGGGGAGGTGAAGGGTCAAGGATTGGGCAACTAGCATCGCGTGTAACTGATATCTAAACACAAAGGGGTTGTAACCACTGTAGCGTGAGTTGTGCAATAAAAAAGCCAGCAATCTGGCTGGCTTTGATAAATGCTTTTTGCAATTAAGCTGAATGCGTAATAACGCGGTCTATCGTTTCGTCATTGCGCAGCGTTAAAATCTCAACGCCATTATCTGTGACAAGCAGCGTGTGTTCCCACTGCGCCGAAAGACTACGGTCTTTGGTAACGACAGTCCAATCATCTTTTAGTAGCTTACATTGGCGCTTACCTGCGTTAACCATAGGCTCGATAGTTAAACACATACCGGCTTTAAGTACCTCGCCAGTGCCTGGTTTGCCGTAGTGCATTACTTGTGGCTCTTCATGGAATTCTTTACCAATGCCGTGACCACAATATTCACGCACGATAGAGTAGTTAAAGCCTTCTGCATACTTTTGAATTGCAGCGCCAATATCGCCCAAACGCACGCCCGGCTTTACCATTTTTATCGCAAGGTATAGGCTCTCTTGCGTGATTTCGCTTAAGCGCTTACCTTGGATAGTTGGTGTACCGACGTAAAACATTTTTGACGTATCACCATGATAACCATCTTTGATCACAGTGATGTCGATATTGATAATGTCGCCTTCTTTTAGCGGTTTATCGTTTGGGATACCGTGACAGATAACGTGGTTAACTGAGGTACAAATAGACTTCGGAAAGCCGTGATAATTTAGCGGTGCAGGAACAGCACCTTGCTCATCAACAATGTAGTTGTGACAAATGGTGTTTAATTCGTCGGTGGTCACCCCTGGCTTAACATACGGCTCGATCATTTCCAGTACTTCCGCGGCTAAACGCCCGGCAACACGCATTTTTTCGATTTCTTCAGGGGTTTTGATCACAGCACTCATTTAGACTCCAAGTCAATTTAGATGAACATTTATTATGCACAAATTTTACGCATAAGATTGAGTTAATTCTTTATATATGGTATAAAGCGCGCCGTCTTTTTACAAATAATTCTTCCTCACACGATGAGAGTGAATGTTTGTAGTTAAGACAACACACTTATTAATATTAACACACACACATATCGACACATACACTTGGGTGCATGCAGTTATAAAAACTTCGTGTTGGTGCTATGGGATATGTGGAGGCCTAACCCTAACTTTTAGAGGAAAAATACAATGGCAAACGTTTCAATGCGCGATATGCTTCAAGCTGGTGTTCACTTCGGTCACCAAGCACGTTACTGGAACCCTAAGATGAAGCCGTTCATCTTCGGTGCACGTAACCGCGTTCATATCATCAACCTAGAAAAAACTGTTCCTATGTTCAACGATGCACTTAAGTTCTTACAGAACGTAGCATCTAACAAAGGCAAAATCCTTTTCGTAGGTACTAAGCGCGCTGCAAGCGAAGCAGTTAAAGAAGCGGCTATCCAAAGTGAGCAGTTCTACGTAAATCACCGTTGGTTAGGTGGTATGTTGACTAACTGGAAAACAGTTCGTCAATCAATCAAGCGTCTTAAAGAGCTTGAGACTCAAAGCCAAGACGGTACTTTCGAGAAGCTTACTAAGAAAGAAGCGCTAATGCTTACTCGTGAAATGCAAAAGCTTGAAAAAGGCCTTGGCGGTATCAAAGATATGGGCGGTCTTCCAGACGCTATCTTCGTTATCGACGCTGACCACGAGCACATCGCTATCCGTGAAGCTAACAACCTAGGTATCCCAGTAGTATCTGTTGTTGATACTAACTCAAACCCAGATGGTGTTGATTTCATCATCCCAGGTAACGACGACGCTATCCGTGCAATCCAGCTATACACTGGTGCAGTAGCGACGGCTATCACTGAAGGTCGTGAAAGCAACATCGTTGCTCAAGCAGAAAACGACGACTTCGTTGAAGCTGAGTAATTACCTGATTAGGTATTAGCTGTCATCAAGTCTTCATCAAATTATTGGTGAAGACTTGATATTCTTTATAAGCGATTAACTGCTTATCCCGTTGTTTGCCAAGCAGACCTTGAAAGATAACGGATTTTTATCAAATTGAGGCGAGCTGTACTTGATTTGATATTCAGCCAACCAAAGGTTGGTTTTATCAAGAACTGAATTCAGATTTGAGGATATTCTAATGGCTGTAACTGCTGCCCTAGTAAAAGAACTTCGTGAGCGCACTGGCGCTGGCATGATGGATTGTAAAAAAGCACTGACAGAAACTGGCGGTGATATCGATCAAGCAATCGAAAACATGCGTAAAAGTGGTGCTGCTAAAGCTGCTAAAAAAGCAGGCAACATCGCTGCTGAAGGTACAATCATCATCAAGCAAGGCGAAGGTTTTGCTGCACTAGTAGAAGTTAACTGTCAAACTGACTTCGTAGCAAAAGATGCAAGCTTCCTTGCATTTGCTAACGAAATTGCTGACGCAGCTGTAGCTGAGCAACTAACTATCGAAGACTTACAAGCTAAGTTTGAAGAGACTCGTGTTGCACTAGTAGCTAAAATCGGTGAGAACATGAACATCCGTCGTGTTTCTTACATCCAAGGTGACAAGCTAGTTGCTTACCGTCACGGCGAGCGTATCGGTGTTGTTGTAGCTGGTGATGCTGACGAAGAAACACTTAAGCACGTTGCAATGCACGTTGCTGCTTCTAAGCCAGACTACCTAAACCCAGAAGACGTACCTGCTGAAGTAGTTGAAAAAGAAAAAGCGGTTCAAGTTGAAATCGCAATGAACGAAGGTAAGCCAGCTGAAATCGCTGAGAAGATGGTTGTTGGTCGTATGAAGAAGTTCACTGGTGAGATCTCTCTTACTGGTCAAGCTTTCATCATGGAACCTAAGAAATCAGTGGGTGACTACCTTAAAGAGAAGAATGCATCTGTTTCTTCATTCGTTCGCCTAGAAGTAGGTGAAGGTATCGAGAAGAAAGAAGAAGACTTCGCAGCAGAAGTTGCAGCACAAATCGCTGCAGCAAAAGGCCAGTAATCACTTATTGTGATGCCTAATGACGTAAAAGCTGACATTAGCTTTGCGTCATTGCTGAAAATTCTCTAAAATAACCGCGCATTTATGTCTAGCATAAGCGCGGTTATTTTTTACCTCACTTTTAATTGGCCCGGATATTATGACTATCAATAAAAAACCTGTTTTTAGACGCGTTCTTTTAAAGCTTAGTGGTGAAGCTTTAATGGGAGATGAAGGCTTTGGTATCGATCCAAAAGTATTGGATCGTATGGCACAAGAAATCAAAGAGTTAGTAGAACTCGACGTAGAAGTGGGTTTGGTTATCGGTGGCGGTAACTTCTTACGTGGTGGTTCACTTGCAGAAGCGGGCATGAACCGAGTTGTGGGCGACCACATGGGCATGCTAGCGACCGTCATGAATGGTCTTGCGATGCGTGATGCGCTGCACCGTGCTTTTGTAAACGCACGTTTGATGTCTGCTATCCCGCTAAATGGCGTGTGTGATGCTTACAATTGGGCGGAAGCAATTAGCCTATTAAAATCTGGCCGTGTTGTTATTTTCTCTGCAGGTACGGGCAACCCATTCTTTACCACGGACTCAGCAGCATGTTTGCGCGGTATCGAGATTGAAGCGGATACCGTGATTAAAGCCACTAAGGTTGAAGGGGTATTTAGTGACGATCCGGTGAAAAACCCAGATGCTACGCTATACCGCACGTTGACTTACAACGAAGTTATCGACAAAGAATTGAAAGTGATGGATTTAGCTGCATTTACATTGGCACGTGACCACAATATGCCAATCAGCGTATTCAACATGAATAAACCGGGTGCATTGAAAAATGTCATCATGGGTGAAGAGGAAGGTACCCTTATCTCTTCTCAAGCAGCAGAATAACCTGACGACTATTTCAGCAACTCGTAGTTAAGTAGCGAATCTCTAAATTGCGAGTATAATCTGGCATAACAAGAACAGACTAGGAAAGTATTGTGATCGAAGATATTAAAAAAGACGCTCAAGAGCGCATGAAAAAAAGTGTGGCTGCGCTTGGAAGCCAGCTTTCTAAAATCCGCACAGGTCGTGCACACCCTGCGCTACTAGATGGTATTTCTGTTTCTTACTACGGTGCAGATACACCGCTAAACCAAGTAGCAAACGTAACGACGGAAGACTCTCGTACACTGGCTATCAGCGTATTCGACAAATCGCTTGCACAGGCGGTTGAAAAAGCAATCATGTCTTCTGACTTAGGTTTAAACCCAATGTCTGCAGGTACTGTGATCCGTGTTCCACTTCCTCCACTAACTGAAGAGCGTCGTAAAGATCTCATCAAGATCGTACGTGGTGAAGTTGAAGGTGGGCGTGTTGCAGTACGTAACATTCGCCGTGATGCAAATGGTGATATTAAATCATTGCTAAAAGACAAAGAAATTTCTGAAGACGAAGCGCGTCAAGCTGAAGATGATATCCAAAAATTGACTGACAAGTTCATCAAAGAAATGGATACACAACTAAGTGCGAAAGAAGCAGAGTTGATGGAAATCTAAATGTCTATGTCCTAGCGTTTATGTTTACGCACTGTTTACGTATTGCAGAAAATTCTGCTTTGTTTCTGAGCAGTTAGCGTTTTTTGGGCTGGGTACACTGACAAATTTATTAGGTTTGAAGCGCCGCCTAGGGTATACTAGGCGGCGTTTTTTTTCACTTAAATTGGAATTATGGTTTTAGAAGCAGAGGTTATTTCGCAGCAATCATTGCCAAAACATGTTGCGATAATAATGGATGGCAACGGTCGTTGGGCTCAAGCTCGCAGGCGTCCTCGCGCCTTCGGACACAAGAAGGGCGTCGATTCGGTTCGCAGTGCTGTACAATTCTGTTCCAAGTTAGGTATAGAGTCTCTGACGCTATTTGCCTTTAGTAGTGAAAACTGGCGTAGGCCAGAAGATGAAGTCAGCACGTTAATGGAATTATTTATTTATGTGCTGTCTAAAGAAGTTAAAAAATTACATAAGAACAACGTAAAGCTAACCATTATTGGCGATCTTTCTCGTTTTCCTGACAGCCTCCAAAAGCGTGTTCATGAAGCTCAAACATTGACCCAGGACAATACAGGGCTTAACTTAAACATTGCAGCAAATTACGGTGGACGTTGGGATATCACACAGGCAGCACAACACCTCGCAAAACAAGTTGCAGCAGGTGAATTGCAACCAAGTGATATAACCGAAGATGCCTTGACAGAGCAGATGACGATGGCCGATCAAGCGAATCTCGACTTGCTGATCAGAACGGGAGGCGACTTCCGCATCAGTAACTTCTTGCTATGGCAAGCTGCGTATGCCGAACTCTATTTTACCGACACGCTTTGGCCTGATTTTGACGAGCAAGCATTCTCTGAAGCCATTGCTTGTTACGTGTCTAGAGAGCGACGCTTCGGATGCACAGGAGAGCAAATAAAGCAGCTCCTCGCAGAGAAAGACGCAACAAGTTAAGGGTTCAAATTTGTTAAAACAACGTATTCTAACGTCAGCGGTGCTTGCACCTCTGGCTCTACTTTTGGTGTTTTATACACCGCTGGCAATGTTTAGTACGATTGCCGCACTAATCGTTTTGCTTGGTGCATGGGAATGGTCGGCGCTTGCGGGCCTTTGTCAAAAGCGTCAGCGTTTTACTTTCGTTGGCGTTATGGCGGTGTTAATTCTATTGCTTAACACCCATTGGCCAATACAGGATTTATGGCAGCAAGGGCGTTTAGTCGCTGATGCTAATTACGTATTTACGCTCGCTTTTGCGTGGTGGTTGGTTGCTACTTTCTTGGTGATTAAATACCCACGAGCAGCTCGTGCTTGGAATGAAGGGATCATGATGCGCTCCATCGCCGGTGTACTGACGCTAGTCCCGCTGTGGCTTGCGTTAAACGTGATGCGTAGTGCCGGATACGAAGATGGCGAGCACATAGGCTCAGTCCTTATCATGGTGGTATTGGGCATAGTGTGGAGCGCGGACATTGGCGCTTACTTCGCTGGAAAGAATTTAGGTAAGCATAAGCTTATGCCTAAAGTGAGCCCTAATAAAACGATTGAAGGTCTTGTTGGTGGCGTGATCACCGCAGTTGTTTTTGTGTTAGTGTTTTGTCACTTCGCCGCAATTGATCTCAATATGTGGCCAATTTACGCTGCAATGACCATTATTATCGCGCTATTTTCTGCCGTTGGTGATTTGCTTGAAAGTATGTTTAAGCGCGAAGTAGGTCTTAAAGATTCAGGCCGTTGTTTGCCAGGTCACGGCGGTATTCTAGATCGCATTGATAGCTTAACGGCTGCAGCACCCATTTTTGCTTTTTGCTACGCTTGGACGGTTGTGCTATGAGCGAGCAAAACTTGGTAGTACTGGGAGCGACAGGCTCTATTGGACTATCAACCTTAGACGTCGTTAGCCGCAATAAAGAACAATATCGTGTATTTGCCTTAGTCGCAGGGCAAAACGCGGAAAAGATGGCTGAGCTTTGTTTACGTCATCAGCCTAAATACGCGGTTATGAGCTCTGAGCACGCAGCTCGGCAACTTTCTCAACGTTTGAGGGGCACTACTACCACCGAAGTACTCCATGGCGTTGAAGCAATGGCTGAGATGGCTCGCCATGTGGATGTGGATATCGTGATGTCCGCAATCGTTGGTGCTGCAGGGTTGTTACCGACACTAGCGGCAGTCGAAGCGGGTAAAAAAGTTCTGCTGGCGAACAAAGAGTCGTTAGTAATGAGTGGCCAGCTGTTTATGGATAAAGTAAAAGCGCATGGTGCGACTTTACTCCCTATCGACAGTGAACATAATGCTATTTATCAGTGCCTACCAGCGACCATTCAAACGGGACAATCTTCAAACCTAAGTCACAGCGGTGTTAGTAAGATTTTATTAACCGGTTCTGGTGGACCTTTCTTGCAGCGCTCATTGGCTACCTTAGCTTCAGTAACAGTCGAAGAAGCGGTTGCGCATCCTAATTGGTCCATGGGCAGAAAAATCTCTGTCGACTCTGCGACTATGATGAATAAAGGGCTAGAGTTTATTGAGGCTAAGTGGTTATTTAACTGCTCGGCTGACGATATTGAAGTGGTGATCCACCCACAAAGTATGATCCACTCTATGGTGCAGTATCGCGACGGCTCGGTGTTGGCACAAATGGGGCAGCCAGACATGCGAACGCCGATTGCGTATGGGCTTGCCTACCCAGAAAGAATCGACGCGGGCGTTGAACCATTAGACTTTTCTCAGATTGTCGATTTCACTTTTACCAAACCAGATTTTAACCGTTATCCCAACCTCAAATTAGCGATTGACGCATGTCGTAGTGGTCAGGCTGCAACAACAACAGTGAATGCTGCAAATGAAATCGCCGTTGCGGCATTTTTAGAGGGTAAGATAGGGTTTTGCGATATCTATCGAGTCAATGCCTTAACGCTTGAGCAAAGTGAGCTAAGCGTATTAGAATCCGTTGAGTCTATTATGGAAACAGACCGAACGGCCCGCCACCGAGCGCAGCAAATTATCGCCACATTGAGGTAACTATGTTTGAATTTTTCTGGCACTTAGGCTCATTTATTCTTGCTTTAGGGATTTTAGTTACCGTTCATGAATATGGCCATTTTTGGGTTGCCAGAAAAGCCGGCGTTAAGGTCTTACGTTTTTCTATTGGTTTTGGTAAGCCTTTAGTCAAGTGGTATGACAAACATCAAACCGAATACGTTATTGCCGCAATTCCACTTGGCGGCTATGTCAAAATGCTCGATGAACGCGTTGATGATGTGCCAGAGCAGGAGCGCCACCTTGCCTTCAATAATAAGCCAGTACTTTCTCGTATCGCTGTGGTAGCTGCAGGCCCCATTGCAAACTTTTTGTTTGCCATTGTCGCGTTAGCGGCAATGTATATGGTAGGGGTTCAATCAGTAAAACCCGTCGTTGGTGGTGTGACACCAACCAGTATCGCGGCGGATGCTGGATTTCAATCTGGTGACCACATCATTGCACTGAATGATGAGTTAGTACACTCATGGCAAGACGTCACGTTTGAATTGATGGCGCATTTAGGTGAACCATCTCTGGTTGCCAAAGTACAAGATGAAAAAGGTAGTTTGGCTATTCGCTCGCTACGTTTGAGCGATTGGAAACTGGAAAAGCAAGATGAAGCGCCACTGACCTCAGTCGGCATTACGCCTTATAGGCCACCGCTGACGCTGCAGCTCGGTTATATCGAAGAAGGTGCAGCTGCCGACAAAGGTGGCTTACAAGTAGATGACACGCTGGTTGCGATAAATGGTGACAAACTGGCATCGTGGCAACAGCTGGTGAGCCGAGTTCAAAAATCTGCAAATCAAGCCATAAGCATTGATATTCTGCGCGATGGTCAGCCACAAACCCTAACGATAACACCTCAGGCAAAAACTTCACCAGAAGGTGTCGTACAAGGCTATTTGGGCGTTGTGCCTGTGATGGAAAAATGGCCAAATGGTTATATTGAAACTAGACAATACGGCATCCTAGATAGTATGGTGCTTGGCATTCGTAAAACTTACGACTTGATTGCCTTAAGTTTCGACATGATCGGCAACTTAATCACGGGCCAAGTCTCGGTAAAAAACTTAAGCGGGCCTGTGGGGATCGCGGTTAGTGCCGGAAATAGTGTTAGTTACGGGTTAGTTGCATTTTTAGGCTTCTTAGCGCTTATCAGCGTGAATTTAGGAGTTTTTAACTTATTACCGCTCCCTGTCCTAGATGGTGGGCATTTAATGTATTACTTAATTGAACTAATTCGCAGAAAACCAGTCTCTGAAAAGACACAAGAGTTTGGGTTTAAGATTGGAGCGGCGCTTCTTCTTGCCTTAACGTTTTTTGCACTATTTAATGATGTTTCTCGGCTTTAAGCCGTGCGGTGCTAAAAAGCGCACATTATATGCAATTTAAATGTTTGCATTTTTGTTCAAGCATACAACGGATAACATAATACAAAAGCTGTAACGTTTGAATGTTGTGATGTAATGGGCCTTAGCGTATCGCGCCAAAATTGTTGTAAAGGATAAAGATAATAAAATGCCTATAAAAAAACACATTGCAGTAACCAGTTTACTGGGCGCTAGTTTTGCTGCCTTAGGGCAAAACTCCTTTATCGTAGAAGATTTAAAAGTAGAAGGGCTGCAGCGCGTTGCACTAGGTGCTGCATTGACACATATTCCGATCAACGTTGGTGACAATGTCGATCAGTTTACTATTTCACGCACAATCAAGGCGTTATATAAGTCTGGCCACTTTGACAACATTGCGGTATTCCGTGATGGTAATCAGATTATTTTTAAGGTTAAAGAACGTCCAACTATCAGCTCAATCGAATTTGATGGCAACAAAGACATCAAAGACGAGCAGCTAAACGAGAGTTTAGAGCAGCAAAATATTCGCCAAGGTGAACCGTTAGACAGAACGGTACTTGATAGTATCGAAAAAGGCTTAACGGAATTCTTCCACAGTATTGGTAAATACAACGCTAAGGTTGAGGTGAGCATTGTTGAATTGCCACGTAACCGTGTGAAGCTGATGCTGAAGTTTGAAGAGGGTGATGCTGCTTCTGTACGTCAAATTAACCTCGTTGGTAATGAGCTGTTTTCGGACGAAGAACTTCTTAACCTAATTGAATCTCAGCAGGACTTACCTTGGTGGCGCTTCCTCTCTAATGACCGTTATCAAAAACAAACCATTGAAGGTGATTTAGAAAAGATCCGCAGTTTTTACCTAGACCGTGGTTATTTACGTTTTAATATTGATTCAACACAGGTTTCAGTAAGCCCAGAACGTGAATCAGTTTATGTTACGGCGAACATCACCGAAGGTGAAAAATATACCGTTAAAGGGTTTGATTTCATTGGTGACTTATTAGGTCGTGAAGACTTAATTAAAGGCATAGTACCACTTCGCGCTGGTGAGCTTTACAACGGCTCAGTTGTAACGGCAACGGAAGATTTCATTAAGAGTTATTTGGCGCGTTTTGGTTACGCCAATGCGGAAGTACGAACTGTTCCAGAAATCGATGATGAAAACAAAGAAGTACAATTAACACTATCTGTTGATCCTGGAAAGCGCGTATATGTGCGTCGTATCGTGGTTAACGGTAACCAAAATACAGCAGACGAGGTATTACGTCGTGAAATGACGCAGCTTGAAGGTGCGTGGTTGTCTAACCAAAACCTAGAGCGTTCAAAGCTTCAAATTCAACGTTTGCCATATATGGAATCGGTAGAGTTTGAAGTCAAGCCAATTCCTGGTGTTGAAGATCAGGTTGATGTTGACTTTAAAGTAAAGGAACAGCCAGCAGGTAGTTTCCAAGCGGGTGTTGCTTATGGCTCTTATGCGGGCCTTCAGTTTAACATTGGTGTTAGTGAGTCTAACTTCTTAGGATCTGGTAACCAAGTTGCTTTCAATATCAACACTTCGCGTGGTTCTGAGCGTTATAGTGTGTCTTATACCGATCCTTACTTTACGCCTGATGGTGTCTCGCAAGGCAGCAGTATCTTCTACAGTAAGTTCGATGCGAGCGAATTTGGGATTGTAGATTACAAATCGACGAGCTACGGTATCGGCACTAACTTTGGTTTTCCAATCAATGCGATTAACCGCGTTAACTTTGGTATTCGTTGGATTGAAGAAAGCCTTTCGCAAATTTCAGACTTTGAGCAAACACGAGTACTTCGTGAGAGCTTCTTAAACGAAAGCGATCCAAATGCCGATTATGACTTCACTAAATATGAGTTAAGTGCAGGTTGGTCACGTGTAACGGTTAACCGTGGTATGTTCCCAACAGCAGGTTCTCGTCAAAGCTTGAACTTAAGTATTACTACACCAAACTCAGATCTTAATTTCTTCAAGATCAATTACGATTCACGTTTTTACTGGCCAATCAGTAATGACCATCGTTGGGTATTTTCAGCGAGAGCGGGTTTAGGCTATGGTAATGGTTATGGCGAGACCAATGGCTTTGAGCAAGTGTTGCCATTCCAAGAGTTCTTCCGTATTTCAGAGCAAGAACTACGTGGTTTTGACCGAAACACAATTCTACCTCGAGCGGTACAGCGTGCGCCTAAGTGTATTCCGGGCACACCTAAACCAGATGGTACAACAGGTAGCTGTATTGGCGGCGATCAGCAATTTGATACGCTAAATCTAGGTGGTCGTATCGGTGGTAACGCAAAAGCACTAGCAGGTCTTGAGCTTATCGTACCAACGCCATTCCTAGACGAAGAAAACACGAGCTCAGTAAGAACGAGTTTCTTCGTCGATGCGGCAAACGTTTGGGATACTGAGTTTGATGTAGACCGTTATAACAACTTGCCAGAAGATCAATACAATCTACTTTCTGATTTCTCTGATCCATCAAGGTTCAGAGTATCAACGGGTTTATCGATTCAGTGGATCTCGCCTATGGGACCTATGCTGATCAGTTTCGCTTACCCACTCAAAAAAGAAGAAGAAGACGATACGAAGACGATCAGCTTCAATATCAGTAATACATTCTAAGGAGTTTTATTGTGAAAAAATTTATTAAATCATCAACACTAGCCATGACTGCAGCACTAATGATGGGTGCTTCAGGTAGCGCATTTGCACACAAAGTAGGCATCGTAGACATGCAGGAAGTGTACAAGCAAATTCCACAAATGGCGAAAATTGAACAGACACTACAAGCTGAGTTCGCTGAGCGTCGTCAAGAGCTTGAAAAAATTCAAGGTGATATTCGTTTCGAAGCTGAAAAGTTTAAGCGCGAAGCAACGACAATGAGTGAAGAGCAAAAAGAAGCGCTTCGTGAGAAGATCCAAGGCATGCAAAAGACACTTGCTGAAAAAGGTCGTCCACTAGAACAAGAAATTAAAGTTCGTCAAAACCAAGAGCTTGCAAAAGTACAAAAGCTAATCGTAGATGCGATTGAGTCTGTTGCTAAAAAAGGTAAGTTTGACGAAGTTAAAGTAAAAGATACGACAATTTACTTCAATCCTGATAAAGTAGCCGACCTTTCTGAAGACGTGGTAAAAGCGGTTAGCAATAAGTAATGACAAAACTTCACACCTTATCTCAACTTGCTGAGTATCTAGGTGCTCAGCTGCAAGGTGATGGCGATAAATCAATTCGAAATATCGCCACTCTCGCACAGGCAAAAGACGACCAAATCGCGTTTTTAGCCAACAGCAAATACCGTGGTCAGCTTGAAAGCACGACTGCGGGAGCCGTGATCTTGAGTGAAAAAGACGCGGATTATTTTGCGGGTAATAAACTCATTATCGCAGATCCTTATGTAGCCTATGCAAAACTTGCACAGAAGCTAGACTCAACACCTAGCGCAGCATCAGGAGTTCATCGTACAGCAGTTATCTCTGATACCGCAACACTTGGTGCAAACGTCAGTGTGGGTGCGAACGCTGTAATTGAAGATGGCGCTGTGATTGGTGATGATGTTGAGATAGGGCCAGGCTGTTTCATTGGAAAACATGCCAAAATAGGCGCAAAGACTAAACTCTGGGCAAACGTAACCGTCTATCATGAAGTACAGATAGGCGAACAATGTCTATTCCAGTCAGGTGCCGTAATAGGAAGTGATGGTTTTGGCTACGCCAACGAGAAAGGCGAGTGGGTTAAAATCCCTCAAGTTGGCACCGTAATTATTGGCGACCGTGTCGAAGTTGGCGCGAGTACTTCTATTGATAGAGGTGCGCTAGAAGACACCATTATTCATAGCAACGTCATTTTAGATAACCAGATCCAAATTGCCCATAACGTTGAAGTTGGTTACGGTACAGCCATCGCAGGCTGCACGGTACTGGCGGGCAGTGTTAAAATCGGCAAGTACTGCCAAATTGGTGGCATGACAGCAATCAATGGTCACAACGAAATTTGTGATGGGGTTGTCATTACTGGTATGAGCATGGTTACTAAAGGAATTACTGAGCCAGGGATCTATTCTTCTGGTTTACCTCACCAAACGAATAAAGAGTGGCGTAAGTCTATTGCACACTTACGCAATTTATCTGACTTTAAGTCGCGCCTGAAGGCACTTGAGCTGCTGACAGCACAGCTTAAAGATACTGATGTAGAATAAGGAAGCTATTTTGGCTAACGAATTAAACAGCTTTGATATCCAAGAGATTTTAAAACTTCTTCCGCACCGCTACCCAATGTTGCTTGTTGACAAAGTGGTAGACTTTAAGCCTGGCGAATATCTTCACGCGATTAAAAACGTGACGATTAATGAGCCTATTTTCACGGGTCACTTTCCAGAACAACCTATTTTCCCAGGTGTGTTGATCCTAGAAGCGATGGCTCAGGCAACCGGTTTACTTGGTTTTAAAACGGTCGAGAATCGCAGCGAGAATGAACTATACTTATTTGCGGCAATTGATAATGCACGTTTCAAACAACCTGTTCTACCGGGTGACACGATGCATTTGCACGTTAAGTTCGAAAAAGAACGCCGTAATATCTGGAAATTCAGTGCTGAAGCTAAAGTAGAGGGCAAGACTGTGTGTTCAGCTGAAATTATGTGTGCTAGAAGAGAGTTTTAATGGCTATTCATCCTACCGCAATTATCGAATCAGGCGCGCGTTTAGGCGAGAATGTTTCTGTAGGCCCTTATAGTTATATTGGCAATGACGTAGTCATTGGTGATAACTGTAAGATTGAATCACATGTTGTGATCAAAGGCCCATCTGAGATTGGTTCAGGCAATCACATTTTCCAATTCGCGTCAGTAGGGGAAGCCTGCCAAGATAAAAAGTACAAGGATGAACCAACTAAGCTAATTATTGGTGATAACAACGTTATTCGTGAGTGTGCGACTATCCATCGTGGCACAATTCAAGACGAAGGGATCACTCGAATTGGTAGCAACAACCTATTTATGGCTTACACCCATGTGGCACACGACGCGGTTATTGGCAGCAATGTGATTTTCGCCAATAATGCGAGTGTAGCCGGACATGTACATATTGGTGACTGGGTTATCCTTGCGGGTAATTCAGGTGTACACCAATTTTGTAAAGTGGGTTCACATGCCTTTATTGGTATGTACTCTGGTGTGAACCAGGACGTGCCGCCATTTGTTACAACGACTGGCACGCCAGCAAGACCCGTTGCAATTAATACTGAAGGCTTAAAGCGCCGCGGCTTTGAGTCTGATGAAATCATGGCAACAAGACGCGCATACAAAACGTTGTTCCGTAAGGGGCTGCGTTTAGAAGATGCGTTAGAAGCGCTAAAAGAAGATGCTTCTGAGTTCGCAGCAGTTCAGCAAATGATTGATTTTATTGCGACTTCTAATCGTGGTTTGATCCGCTAAACTTGAACCGCAATACAGGTTATACTTACGCCATACATTTTGTATGGCGTTTTTTTATACTGAAAAATAACAATGGCTAACGAAAAAAATATCACCATTGGCGTGGTCGCAGGAGAGTTATCGGGCGATATACTCGGCGCAGGCCTGATAAATGCGCTAAAACTTCATTACCCCAATGCCAATTTTGTCGGGATAGGTGGTCCTAAAATGCAACAAGCTGGTTGTAAAAGCCTGTTTGACATGGATGAACTGGCTGTCATGGGGTTAGTCGAAGTGCTTGGTCGCTTACCTCGCTTGCTAAAAATTAAAAAGCAGTTGGTGAACTACTTTATTGATAATCCTCCTGATGTATTCATCGGTATCGATGCGCCGGATTTTAATTTGCGTGTTGAAAAACCGTTGAAAGCGGCAGGAATTAAAACCATTCAGTATGTAAGCCCGAGTGTGTGGGCGTGGCGTCAAAAACGCATCCATAAGATTGCTGAAGCGACTAACTTAGTGCTGTCTTTGCTGCCATTCGAAAAAGCCTTTTATGATAAACATGAAGTGCCTTGTACATTTGTGGGTCATACGCTAGCGGATGAAATTCCACTTGAGCCGGACACTGCAGGTGCACGTGCTCAGCTGAACTTAAGTCAAGATGATACGGTTTTAGCACTGCTTCCTGGTAGCCGGGGCTCTGAAGTTGGCTTATTGAGCCGCACTTACCTTGCGACTGCAAAAAAATTAGTCGATAAAATTCCTAACTTAAAAATAGTCGTGCCTTTGGTAAACGAAAAGCGCAGAGCGCAGTTTTTGGAAGCCTTGCAAGAAGTCGCGCCAGAATTGAACCCAATTATGCTTGACGGTCAGTCAGCACTGGCAATGCAAGCAGCGGATACTGTTTTACTGGCCTCGGGTACAGCCACACTTGAGGCGATGCTATATAAAAAGCCAATGGTGGTAGGGTATAAGTTAAATCCTAAAAGTTATTGGATTTTTAATACCTTTTTTACCTTTAACATCAAATACTTTGCTTTGCCGAATTTATTGGCTGACGCACCACTTGTGCCTGAGTTTTTACAGGCAGAGTGTAATCCTGACGCACTCGCTGATGCACTTTTCCCGATGTTAAAAGGCAATAATAGCAAGCTTGTTAGAAAGTTTTACGAGATACATGAGAACATTCGCCTAAATGCCAGCAAACAAGCTGCTCAGGCTGTAATGGAGTTAATAGATGCAAATTGAACGTCCTGATGTGCAGTATATTGCAGGCGTTGACGAGGTAGGACGTGGCCCGTTGGTGGGTGACGTTGTGACCGCCGCCGTCATTTTAGATCCAACCAAACCAATCGTAGGCTTAACCGACTCGAAAAAACTGTCAGAGAAAAAGCGCATTGCATTGGCAGAAGAAATAAAAGAAAAGGCATTATGTTACTGCATTGCGAGAGCATCAGTTGCAGAAATTGACGATTTGAATATTCTTCACGCAACAATGTTGGCGATGACACGCGCAGTTGAAGGATTGGAAATTCAACCTGATCATGTATTTGTTGATGGAAATCGTTTACCTAAGCTGAGTGTTTCTGCAACTGCAGTTGTAAAAGGGGATAGCCTAGTTGCCGAGATAAGTGCGGCATCCATATTGGCGAAAGTCACCCGAGACAATGAGATGCTAGCACTCGACGCGGAATATCCTGAGTTTGGTTTTGCAGGCCACAAAGGTTATCCAACCAAAGCCCACTTTGCCGCGCTCGAAGCACATGGTGTTACTCCGCATCATCGTACAAGCTTTAAGCCTGTGCAACGAATTTTGGCCGAGAAGGAGTAAGCATGCCAGCCCCGCAGTTTGTCCATTTGCGTGTACATAGTGACTTCTCAATGGTGGATGGTCTAGCGAAGACCAAACCAATTGTGGCAAGGGCCGAAGAGCTTGCAATGCCTGCGCTTGCCATCACCGATCAAATGAACTTATGTGGTTTGGTGCGTTTTTATGGTGGCGCACACGGGGCAGGGATCAAGCCAATAATTGGTGCGGATTTTTGGCTAAAGTCAGATCAATTTCCTGATGAACCAAGCCGAATTCTCGTTCTCGCTAAGAACAATCAAGGGTATAAAAACCTCACCTTGTTGATCTCCGATGCGTATCTTCGTGGTCATGTATTCCATCGCCCTGTAATTGATAAAGAGTGGCTTGCAAAATACAAAGAAGGGCTGATCCTTATCTCTGGCGCGAAAGATGGCGACTTAGGTAAGGCCATCTTAAAAGGCAATCCTAAGCTAATTGAAGAAACGCTGGCGTTTTACGAGCAACATTTTAGCGACCATTTTTATATTGAGCTGCAACGCACTGCACGTGCACAAGAAGAAGAATATCTCCATGGTGCTGTAGAGGTCGCGGCTGCGCGTAATATACCGGTTGTGGCGACGAATGAAGTGGTGTTTTTACATGAGAAAGACTTTGATGCCCACGAAATTCGCGTTGCTATTCACGACGGTTATACATTAGAAGACAAAAATCGACCAAAGCGCTTTTCTAAAGAGCAATATTTAAAGACTTCTGAGCAAATGCAAGCGCTCTTTAGTGACATTCCAGAAGCTTTAGAAAACACCGTAGAAATCGCTAAGCGCTGTAACGTGACGGTACAGCTTGGCACCTACTTCCTACCAGATTATCCAACTGGCGATCTGGCGATTGAAGATTTCTTGGTAAAAGTATCGCGAGATGGTCTAGAAGAACGTTTGCAGTTCTTATTCCCTGATGAAAATGACCGCAAAGAAAAGCGTGGTGAGTATGACGACCGTCTGCAGGTTGAACTCGACGTTATCAACCAAATGGGATTCCCAGGTTACTTCTTAATCGTAATGGAGTTCATTCAGTGGAGTAAGGATAACGGCATCCCTGTAGGTCCTGGTCGTGGTTCCGGTGCCGGCTCTTTGGTGGCATATGCGCTTAAGATCACAGATCTTGACCCACTTGAATTCGATCTCCTATTCGAACGATTCCTTAACCCAGAACGGGTTTCGATGCCAGACTTTGACGTCGACTTCTGTATGGATAGACGAGACGAGGTAATTGACCACGTTGCTAAACTGTACGGTCGAGACGCAGTATCTCAGATCATCACCTTTGGTACGATGGCGGCAAAAGCGGTAATTCGAGACGTCGGTCGTGTGCTTGGTCACCCTTATGGCTTCGTAGATAGGATCTCCAAGCTTGTACCTGGCGACCCTGGTATGACACTTGCCAAAGCGTTTGATGTTGAACCTCGCCTGCCAGAAGCTTACGATAGCGATGAAGAAGTTCGTGAACTGATTGATAAATGTCGCATTCTTGAAGGCTGTACGCGTAACGCGGGTAAGCACGCCGGTGGTGTTGTTATTTCGCCTACCACCATTACCGACTTTGCAGCGCTGTATTGCGACGAAGAAGGTAAGTTCCCAGTTACCCAGTTTGATAAGAACGACGTAGAAACCGCAGGTCTGGTTAAGTTTGACTTCCTCGGTCTAAGAACGCTAACCATTTTGCAATGGGCGCTCGACATGGCGAACGAACGCCTTGGCAGAGAAAGTCGTGAGCCGATTGATATCGCTGCGATCCCATTGGATGACCCTGCAAGTTTTAAAGTGTTACTAGACGCACAAACAACTGCGGTATTCCAGCTGGAATCTCGTGGTATGAAAGACTTGATCCGTCGCTTGAAGCCAGACTGCTTTGAAGACATGATCGCACTGGTTGCGCTATTCCGTCCGGGTCCTTTGCAATCGGGCATGGTAGATAACTTTATCGACCGTAAGCACGGTCGTGAAGAAGTATCGTATCCAGACGCACAATACCAGCACGAAAGTCTACAACCTATACTGGAGCCGACTTACGGGATCATCCTTTACCAAGAACAGGTAATGCAGATAGCGCAGGTGCTTGCAGGTTATAGCCTAGGTGGCGCTGACTTGCTTCGTCGTGCGATGGGTAAGAAAAAGCCCGAAGAAATGGCGAAGCAACGTGCAACGTTCGAAGATGGTGCTAAAGATAATGGCGTCGAAGGCGAACTTGCGATGAAAATCTTCGACTTGGTAGAAAAGTTCGCGGGTTACGGCTTTAACAAATCACACTCCGCAGCCTACGCGTTAGTGTCGTACCAAACGCTATGGATGAAGACCCATTTCCCTGCCGAGTTTATGGCGGCGGTAATGTCAGCGGATATGGATAACACCGACAAAATCGTAACCTTGGTAGATGAATGCGAAAACATGAAGTTGACGCTGCTACCACCAGACGTGAATGCCGGTGTCTACAAATTTGCTGTAAATCGTCAAGGTGAGATCGTCTATGGTATAGGAGCGATTAAAGGCGTAGGTGAAGGTCCAGTTGAAGCGATCCTTGAAGCGCGAGCCCAAGGGGGAGAATTTAAAGATTTATTCGACTTCTGTGCGCGAGTTGATTTAAAGCGTCTAAATAAACGCGTGATTGAAAAGCTAATATACGCAGGAGCGCTTGATAAGCTTGGCCCAGATAGAGATCAGCCTGGGCGCGCGACTTTACTGGCAAGCTTAAAGGATGCCATGAAGTCGGCAGAGCAGCATCACAAAGCCGAATCACTTGGACAGAGCGACTTATTTGGTTTGCTTGCGGTTGAGCCTGAGGAGGTTGAACAAGCCTTTATCAAAGCCACGCCGCTTAGCGATAAAGAATGGTTAAATGGGGAAAAAGAAACCTTAGGTCTTTACCTAACTGGCCACCCAATTAATCAATATCGCAAAGAATTAAAATATTATACCTCTGGCAAGTTAGTTGACTTACAACCCGGTAATCGTGATACGGTAGCAACCGCGGCGGGACTGGTTATCAATGCTCGTACCTTGATAAACAAAAAAGGAGCGCGTTGGGGACTTATCACTTTAGATGACAAAAGTGCCCGAATTGATGTACGCTTATTTCCTGAACAGTTTGAAATGTACCAAGAAATGCTGCAAATTAACCAAATCTTGGTAATATCTGGACAGGTCAGCTTTGATAACTTCTCTGGTGGCATTACAATGACCGCAAGAGAAATCTCTACCATTGCTCAGGCGCGAGAAAAGCGTATTAGTGCAATAAAAATGACGCTAAATATGGCTCAAATTGACGCGAACTTCTTTGATAATTTCAAAAAAGTGCTAGAACCATATAAATTTGGAACGTGTCCGGTAAAAATTAAATATCAGCGTCCTGATGCATTAGCAGAGTTAACATTAGGAACACAATGGTGTGTGACGCCAAGTGATGAGCTTTTAACTCGTTTATCACTGTTGGCGGCGCAGGAATTAGAATTAGAATTTAACTAAACAGGTAGTTTAGAGCATGAGCCTCAATTATCTTGAATTTGAACTTCCAATCGCTGAATTGGAAGCAAAGATCAAAGAATTACAAAACGTTAGTCGCTCTGGCGATTTAGATCTTAGCCTTGAAGAAGAGATCAGCCGCTTAAAAGACAAAAATGTTGAGCAAACAAAGAAAATTTTCGACGGTTTAGGCGCTTGGCAAGTGTCTCAATTAGCACGTCATCCGCTTCGTCCATATACTCGTGACTATATTGAACGCATTTTTACCGAGTTTGACGAGTTCGCAGGCGACCGTACTTTTGCTAACGATCCGGCTATTCTTGGTGGTGTTGCACGTCTTGACGACAAGCCAGTAATGATTATCGGTCAGCAAAAAGGTCGTGACACGGCTGAAAAAATCAAACGTAACTTTGGTATGCCAAAGCCTGAAGGCTACCGTAAAGCATTGCGCTTAATGGAAATGGCTGAACGCTTTAAGATGCCAATCATTACTTTTATCGATACACCGGGAGCCTATCCGGGTGTAGGCGCTGAAGAGCGCGGTCAAAGTGAAGCGATTGCACGTAACCTTAAGGTGATGGCGGCGCTAAAAGTACCAACCATTTGTACCGTAATTGGTGAAGGTGGCTCTGGTGGCGCATTGGCTATCGGGGTTGGTGACAGAGTAAACATGCTGCAATACAGCACGTATTCTGTAATTTCACCTGAAGGTTGTGCTTCTATTCTTTGGAAGAGCGCAGACAAAGCGTCACTTGCCGCTGAAGCTATGGGTGTATCAGCCTCTCGCGTAAAAGAGCTGGATCTTATCAATAACATCATCGAAGAGCCGCTAGGTGGCGCACACCGCAATTACGATGCGATGGCGAAAAACCTGAAAGTGCAGCTTAAACGTGACTTGGCTGATCTTGAAGCACTAAGCACCGAAGAGATGTTAGATCAGCGTTATAAGCGCCTGATGTCATTTGGTTATTGTTAATACGGGTTTCTGCTCGTATTGATATCAATGCTAATTTAAGTTAAAAAGCCGCTATTGAGCGGCTTTTTTTTATTGATTGTAAGAAAACATGATTAATAGTCGGGTTTACCAACAAGTAGAGTCAAGTTTAAAGGTATTGAGTTCCAGCCTTGACGCCAAAGGGTTGTGCATTGCTTTATCTGGTGGTGTGGATTCGGTTGTGTTGCTCCATCTTTGTCGAGAATATGCAAATAAGCATAACATTGCACTCCAAGCGGTTTATGTTAATCATGGCTTATCTCAGCACGCTTCGCAGTGGCAGCAATTTTGCCAATCACTTTGTGAAACACTCAATGTTCCCTTTGTTGCAAAACAGGTTTCGATTACTCGGAAAGCCCGTACTAGCCTTGAAGCGCAAGCACGCGAAGCTCGCTATCAAGCATTAGATGACGCGGCCAAAGCAGGTTTTGCAATCGTACTTGGGCAACATGCCGATGACCAAGTAGAAACTTTCTTACTGAGATTAAAGCGTGGGTCAGGGTTACTCGGGCTTGGAGCGATGAGAGCGATAACTCAGCTGGCATCTGGGCGATATTGTATTCGTCCGTTACTTGCCGTTAGTCGTGGCGAGATTGAAGCATTTGCACAGCAGTGTGGCCTTGAGCATATTACTGATGAGTCCAACGCCGACGATGCGTTTGACCGTAACTTTTTACGCAATCAGGTGATCCCGTTACTTACCTCTCGATTCAATGGTTTTGTAGGTAACACACTGCGTAGTATCGATATTTTACAGCGCCAACAAACCATAATTGATGAGGTGAGTGAAGAAGATTTGCAAAAGTGTCGTTGTCGGATGGCGCTAAACATCACGGCTTTACAACAGCTCTCTTGTGCAAGAAGAGATAATGTCATCAGACTGTGGTTATCAAAGCTGGGCATAGAGATGCCGAGTCAAAAACAGTTGGATGAAATTGTACAACAGGCGTTTTCATCACGCCAAGATAGCCAACTTGAAATACGTTTTAAGCAAGGCGCGGTGAGGCGTTATCGTGATGCACTTTATTGGGTAACGGAAACTAGCCAAAAGCATGATATTGAGACCGTGAATCTCAACGAACTCAGCGGGCAAAGTACACCTGTCGCTATGCAAACGGGCAAGGGGCTCCGCAAACCTTTCTCGGACGAAATCGTTAGCATTCGCTACGGCAGACTTAAAGATAAAATCAAACCACAGGGCAAACCTGGCTCTAATACCTTGAAACATTGGCTAAAAGATTTACACATTCCAAGCTGGGAGCGTGATTCTATTGCGGTTGTTTATTACAATGATACACCGGTTGCGGTGAACGGACTGTTTGTGAGTGCCGAGCACGCAGAGGATAATGGCATTATTTGGGTAGTAAAAGATGACTGAAAGTAAAAAAATTGGCCAACAGTTAGCGCAAAAAGCGCCTTATGCGGTGGTGTTCACTGCGGTGGTGTTTATCGTACTCTTTATGTCGAGTGAAGTGGTGTGGCTGAATCAAATATTTGCTTCGGCATCTGGCATTATCAGTATTGTGTTTTTACTATTGTATTGGCATGGTAAGGGCGGAATGTATTTTATTCTTGGTCTACTTGCGCCAATGCTTGCGGTGATGTTTTCAGAGTTACCCGATTTCCTTGCGCTTGCATGGGTAATAAATGGATTTTTTAACGGCGCGGCGCTTGCCCTGATGGCATACCTATACTTAGGAAAAGATGCTCAGCGTTAACGCATAACACTGAGCAAAAGGGGAAGTGGTTTTTTTATACTGCGCGAGCGCAGTTTCGTCCGGCTGCTTTTGCGCGGTATAAGCCGCTATCCGAACGAGCAAATATATTGTCGGCAGTATCATGGCTCGATGCCAGCGTAAAGCCAATGCTTGTGGTCACCGTGTATTTAGCCAACATGCTCGACTTTCTTACGGCTTCCATAATTCTTTCTGCGATCACTTTGTTGGTCGTAAACGCAGGGTCGTCAATTAAAATGGCAAACTCATCACCACCGAACCTAAATACCGAATCAGTTGCGCGTGTTGAGGTTTGCAAAATACGTGAAAACTCAACCAACACTTCATCACCGGCTTTATGGCCATGAACATCATTCACCTGCTTAAAGTTGTCTAAATCTAAAAGCATTAAGCTGAAATTACGATGTTGACGACGGCATCGTTCAAGCTTTTCTTCTAAGTTGTCAGCAAACTGACTGCGATTGTAAAGTCCAGTTAGTGAGTCCTTGGTTGCTAGTTGCAACACACGGTTATACATCAAAGCGTTACGCATTGGGTAAATTAAACAGGCGTGTAATTTTGACAATTTTGCCTTGATAGCTTCACTAAATGGAAACTCACTGAAATACACCAGCTGGCCTAAGTGTTCTTTTTCGAGCTCAAGATCAAACGTACTAGCCGGAAATTGGCTATCGCTGTCCTTCATCTGAAAGACACCAAGGCTACAATGGAACTGGAGCCCCGAAATTTTTGAAATTCTTGCCACGTGCTCCGCGTAAATAGTCAACAGCTCTTCAATGTTGAGTGTTGTCTGAAGTTTGTCGACTAATCGCGCGTAGTGTTCACCGCCTTGCGTACTATACTGTTCAGAATTGAACGGCAAGTAATCGCCTCTGGTCGGCAATCTCTGTGTCAAAATATGGACATTTTCCATATTTCTTCCCCTTAAATACAACAATACATGATTAATATGCGAACTTTGTGCCAAAAATTTAAACTGGCTTAAAAACAAACGCTTGCTATATTTAAGAGAAAGAAAAAGAAATCCACCTTTATTCCCCGTCAATTTTTTCGCTCAGGAGGCAGATTGCAAAGTATCTTCGCGCAGGTTTTTGCCTTGCTGTTATGTGCAGTGATTTTAGTCTGGTCCTTTAAGCGGATTGGCTTGCCGCCTATTCTGGCTTATTTGCTCACTGGAGTCATTGCAGGCAGTCACGGCATTGGATGGATGAGTGACAGCCAAGAAATCCACTTTATGGCCGAGCTTGGGATCGTGTTTTTACTGTTCAGTTTAGGGCTTGAATTTTCCGTGCCAAAATTAATGGCAATGCGAAACGTAGTATTCGGTTTAGGGAGTTTGCAGGTCATCGTTACCACGATCATTGGTATGTTTGTGTTGCGTTTTATGCAATATGAGTGGGTGGGTGCATTTGTGATTGCGAGCCTCATTGCTCTCTCTTCTACAGCGGTTGTGGTTAAGCTGTTAAAAGAGCTGGGGATGCTCAACACACGCCATGGTCAGCTCGGTATTGGCATGTTGTTATTCCAAGATATTGCCGTTGTGCCACTGCTCATCGCGTTTCCGCTTATTTCCTCTGCGAGTAATTCAGAGCTGGCGTCAGCGCTTCTTTTTGCGTTTGCCAAGGGAGCGGTTGTGTGTCTGGTTTTATGGGCAATAGGTAAGTGGTTACTACCTAAAATATTTAACGAAATCGCATTAGTAAGAACAGATGAGCTCTTTGTTTTATCTACCTTGGTTGTTGCCCTGTGCGCGGGGTCGCTCACTTATGCGTTCGGACTTTCAATGGCGCTCGGCGCATTTTTAGCGGGCATGATGTTAGGGGAAAGCCAATATCGGCATCAGCTTGAGGCAGAAATTAGACCGTTTCGAGATATTCTAATGGGACTCTTTTTTGTCACAGTGGGTATGCAACTAGATATTCCTTATGTGCTCGACCAGTTTATTTATATTGTTGCAGCACTTGGCGCTGTGCTTGTGATCAAAGTGTTGATCATCGTTGGCGTTGCGCAGTTAATGGGAGAGCGTAAAAAAGACGCTTGGGGCGCTGGTATTTTGATCTGGCAAATGGGGGAATTTGGCTTTGTATTGGTTGCTCTTGCCAGTAAACATCAATTATTAGACAAGAATGAAGTGTCCTTCTTGATCACGCTTGGCGTGTTGTCTATGGCGCTAACGCCTTATCTTATTAGTAAAACCGCGTATATTCTCAATATCTTGGGAATAGAAAAAGACTGGCAACCCGAAGCGCCAAGTGGTTATAACGCGGCTGATTTAAAAAATCATGTTGTGATTTTTGGCTACGCGCGTGTTGGTCAAACTATCGCACGATTTTTACGTCCAGAGGCTATTCCATATATTGCGGTAGAGCGCAACCCGCAAATTGTACAAGACGCACAAATTGCGGGTGAGCCCGTGTTATTTGGTCATGCGGCACAAAAAACGCTGTTAAAGTCAGCAAATATTGATAAAGCGCGCTTGGTTATCATTACCTTTGATGACTTTGAACAGACGCAGGTGGTTGTTGACGCCATTCGTCGGCGTACCCACGAAGTGAAGATCTTGGTACGCATGAAAGATGACAGCTACATGGAGCAATTAAAAGCCATGGGCGTCGCAGAAGTTGTGCCAGAAACTTTAGAAGCAAGTTTGATGCTGGTTTCTCATGTGTTGTACATGTCTGGCGTGCCAATGCGCAGGATTTTTCGTCGCGTCAGTAAAGAGCGAGAAAATCGTTATCCGTATTTACATGGTTTTTTTGCTGGAGACAGCAGTGATCTGCATGAAGTCACAGGCGAGCGACTAGAATATTTGCATGCCATTGCTTTGCCTGACCATGCATTTGCCGTTAACAAGTCAATCGCTGAGCTTGAGCTCAAGGTTAAGCGCGTTGATATTACTGCATTAAGACGGGACGGCGAAGAAATTGCTCAACCAGATGAGCAAACCATTTTACGCGTTAATGATGTTTTGCTGTTAAAGGGGAAACCCCGCCGCGTTGAACGTGCGGAGCAGTTTTTACTCGATGGCCTGCCATAATAACGTTTCTTAAATTTGTGCTTTTTTAACAGATCGCCGCGTAAAGCGTCTCCTACGACACGGGGTAGGAGCAGGTTCACCCTGCGATCTTGCGTATTGTTTTTTGTTGTCACTGCTCGCCGCGTAAAGTGTCTCTTACAACACGGAGTAGGAGCAGGTTTCCCCTGCGTCTTGAGTATTGTTATGTGGCCACTGCTCGTCGCGTAAAGTGTCCCCTACAACACGGAGTAGAAGCAGGCTTTCCCTACGTCTTGAGTATTGTTATGTGGCCACTGCTCATCGCGTAAAGCGTCCCCTACGACATGGAGTAGGAGCAGGTTCACCCTGCGATCTTGAGTGTTTTTGTTGTCACATATCGCCGCGTATAGCGTCTCCTCCAACACGGAGTAGGAGCAGGTTCACCCTGCGATCTTGAATGTTGTTTTTGTTGTCACAGGTCGCCGCGTAAAGTGTCTCCTTCAACATGGAGTAGGAGCAGGTTTACCCTGCGTTCTTGCTCTATCTATGTGCCTTGATCATCAGGTGTATTAAATGACACGATATGCTTTTGCATCAAATGCATTTGAGTAAACAAAAAGGTTTCACCGTTAAAATCTGCCAAGTAACGGCTGTTACTGGGTACCTCTGCAAGGTGTTGATATATCCCTGCACTGAGATGATAAGACCATAGTTGGTTGTCGTTGTTTACGCCGTACAATATACCGTCTTTATAAACGGCAAATGGCTGCGCTAACTGAGCGCGTAACGCATTGATCTCAGTCGGTATAGGAGCTGTGTTTGTGTTAACAAGCCAAAAACGCTGATTCATATCTTGATACAGAAAATGCTCACTATCTACTTGCGTGGCCCAAACTACATTTTCAGAAACAATGAGTGAGGCCTCTTTGGTATCTTTATTAAGAATGTAAAGCCCCGCGTTTCCATTCTCCCTTGCTGTGACCAACAACGTTTTCGGCGTTAGCCACTGCAGGACAGAATCAATGGCAAGCGAATTAGCAATGAGGTTTTTTTCACCATTTAAAGACCAAATAGTGAGTCCCTGTTGTGTTGTGCCCGCTATCTCATTACCCGCAGGAGACCACACAATTCGTTTGCTGATATTGTCTTGCTGTGAATCGGTAAGCTGTGAAACACCTTGGTCATTGTAAAGCCATAATTGCCTTGAACCAGTACGTGTAGATGTAAAAGCAATATGATCACCATGAGGTTGAAACTGAGGGTTGTCTTCCTTCATTGTTGTTCTGGCTATCTTTGCTGCCGCAGCGGTTTGGTGATTTCGTATTTGAGCAAGACTTAAGGTAAAAATATCGGTATCGGCATTTATCTGTGTCGCTAAGATCTGTTTTCCATCAGCTGAAAAAGAAGCCTCTCTTAGATTCTTTCTGCCCCCAGTATCAAGAGCAATCATTCTCCCGTTGGTTTGCAGTTTATAAAGTCCGTTGGTCGTCGATGCGAGCAAATACTCGCCGCTTGGGTGGTAACTGACTTCAATTGGCTGCAATGGTGACAATTCGTGCGGTAGTACTATCTTTGCCGTGATCGTTGGCGTCTTATCGGGATTGTAAATATTCAGGTGATGAGAGTTGTGCTCATCAATGCTTACCATGGCGAAAACATTTTGATTTGCAAGGTAGTCAAGAGTGTAGTTTTCAAAGTTTGGCAAATACTCGGTAGTGCGGCTTTTTCTTGTTTTTAAATCAAAAAGGTAGGGCACTGCTTGTTTAGGACGCAAATGAGATAAGTAACTTATCTCGCCATTTTTCATCCAATTTGCACGCCACATGGGCTTTTCTTGGCAAGCGATAACGGCATGTGGATTTTGTGGTGAGTTGATTGCGGTATCGACATCTAGTGTGTTTAAAGACCAGCAAAAGGGAGACGTCTCTTGAGCCTTGCAATGACTCCGTTCGGTAAAAGTTAGTTGCTTTGCGTCGTGTGACCAACTTGGTTTTCCGTACACGCCTTGGCGAGCGGTTAAGCGAGAGGTGTTGTGCGAGGCTAGATTTTTTACCCAAAGCTGACTATGGCAATTATCGCTAAAGCGCTGAAAAACAATCCATTGGCCATCAGGTGAGTAGCTGGCATTTGCATCCCATGCGTCACTTGTGGTCATTAGAGTAAAAGTAGGTTGAATAGGTACTCTGGGGTTGGTCTCTGGTTGAATTATAACCGTAAAGAGATAAGCCGTGATAACTATGGCTAGGGCCGCTACACCAAGTTTTGCAGCGCGTGGGCGAGATTTTTGAGTCGCTTTATGCGCGCTCGGCTTATCGTTTATCGACGTAACGGGTGCCTCTAAACTATAGCCTTTTTTACTGTGCGTTTTTATAAACTCTAACTCACTATCAGCATATTTGAATACTTGGCGAATTTGGAAAATGCAGCGCTGCAATGTATTGGGAGAAACAACTCTGTCGTGCCAAACGGTGTTAAGTAGTTGCTCAAAGCTCACCACTTCTCCTGGTTGTTTTGCCAATTCACAAAGCACCGCTATTGCTTTAGGGGGGAGCGCATAAGTCTGTTGGTCGATAACAATATGATTGCGATTTACATCTACAAGGTGATCTGCAATCAAAAACTGCTTTAATTCCATTTTAAAATTCTTTTTTCAGCGAATTATCAGCGAAAAATCAGCAAACTTTGCTGTTTTATCGCCCTGTTTTTTCCTAATGTAACACACTGATAAAAATAAACTAAAAAGGAAAGTCATGCGTTTTATTATTTTGCTAGTGTTAATGCTACTTGCTGCATTGAGCAAGGTGTATGGGCAAACATTAGAACAACAAGCCATCACGATTGGGTCTAAAATAACCTTTGCATCTAAGATATTAAGTGAGAATAGGGAGGTCATGGTTTATACGCCAAATGATTATGACCCTAAGAAACAATATCAAGTGTTGTACTTACTCGATGCTGAATTCTTTTTTACCCAAACCGTGGGTATTGTGGAGTCTTTGGTTAGCACTGGAAAAATACCTGCTACCATCGTTGTTGGGTTGAAAACCACGGTGAGAACTAGAGACTACTTACCGCCAATTAACGGTGAGCCCCAAAGTGATAGACAGCGTTGGATTAAAGAGAAGTTTCCTCAATTTGGCAAGACAGCCGAATTTACAGCCTTCTTAACTCGGGAGTTATTTCCTTTCATTGAGTCGCAATATTCACTCAAACCTAATCGTACGTTAGTAGGGTATTCCAATGGTGGGATCTACGGACTACACACCTTTTTAAATAAGCCAGAGATATTTACCAATTATCTGCTCGTTAGTCCGCCAGGTTGGTGGGGTGAGGAAGAGCTGGATCAGCAATTTAAAGCACTTAGCAACTCAACGCATGATTTACGTCGCAATCTGTATATTAGTATCGCAGGGGAAGGTGGCGACTTTTACACCAACGGTATGCGAGTTGCGTCAAACCTGAAAGCACTCAGATCAAAAGAGGTAAATTGGCAATTTAGCCTTAAAGAATTGGAAACGCATCAAACTACGTTTTATCCAAGTCTCTATGAAGGATTAACGAAACTTTTTGACGATTTCTACTTTGAGCTCAATGAAGAAGCCGGAAAATATGCGCATATCTCTGATATTGAAGATTATTATCTAAAGCTTTCTAAGCGCTATGAGTTTGATGTGTTAGTGCCAGAGTCTATATACAGAGCACTTGCTGACGCGCAAACCAGCCATAAACGCCTAGACGCTGCGCTCGCGACTTTAAATGCATTTGTCACGCGTTATCCCGACTCGTCTTATGCCCATGCCAGCCTAGGCCATGGATATTTAGAGAACAAAGCGTATAACAAGGCGCTGAAAAGCTTTAATCACGCCTTGCAACTTGCGAAAGCACAGCAAGTCGACGATCCGTCAGTATATGATTATTTCGAAAGCATGATAGCTCAAGCAAAAAGCAAAATCGTGCAGTAAGCTATACAGATCGCCGCGTAAAGCGGCTCCTACAACACGGAGTAGGAGCAGGTTCACCCTGCGATCTTGTGTGCTGTTTTTGTTGTTACTGCTCGCTGCGTAAAGCATCTCCTACAACACAAAGTAGGAGCAGGTTTACCCTGCGAGGTTGTGCTATGTTCTGTTTTTGTTGTTACAGATCGCCGCGTAAAGTGTCTCCTACAACACGGAGTAGGAGCAGATTTACCCTGCGATCTTTTATGCTTTTACTACCTATCTGTCGAGCTTGCTCAATAAATGCTGCTTAACGGTGGGCCATTCTGAGGCGATAATCGAATACACAACGGTGTCTCTTAGCTCGCCGTTTCTACCGAACTGGTGGCTGCGCAAGATACCATCGAGCTTGGCGCCAAGTCGCTCAATGGCATTGCGAGAGGCATGATTAAAAAAGTGGGTTCTAAACTCTACGGCAATGGCGTCAAAATCTTCAAAAAGTTGCTGTAACAGCAAAAACTTACACTCCGTGTTAACCGCTGTTCGACGCACTTTATCGCTGTACCAAGTATAGCCTAGCATGGCACGGCGATTGGCTATATCTGCATTGTAATAGCGGGTGGTTCCCACGATTTCGTTACTGCTATTTAGCCTTACCGCATACGCAAGGTTGCCTTCAGATGCTTGGCTTATCGCAGTGTTAACATAGCGCTCCATATCGTCTGGGGTGGGGACATTGGCATACCAAAGCTTCCATGCTTCACCATCTTTTACTGCCTGTTGCAGGGCATTAATATGGGTTGTTGATAATGGTTCAAGGGTAACATGGTGTCCTATCAGTGGTTTATCAGTTGGCCACATGCGTTACTACTTCCTTATTTTGAGTATTTTGATGGTATCTTGTTTTGCAAGAGATACGGCTAAATGATTTGCGTCAGTCACAAAAGCCAAGGCCGATATATTGGCTAAGGGATTGGTCAAATCATCAAAAGTTGCGATATGTGTGAGCTTGCCCGTTGCGGTAACGCTAAACTCTGCAATACCAGAGCTACTCTCAGAGGCTGCGAACAACCTTTTGCCATCAGCAGCAAGTAACAAGGTGGAGACACCGTTAAGTGGCTTGCCAACTTGGTTTGCATCAATGGTCTGAAGCAAATGATATTGGCCGTTTTGTTGACGCTCAAATGCTAAAATGCTGTTACTGCCCGCCGCTGCAACATAAAAAACAGTGAAATCTGAGCTTGCAACCAAGGCTTGTGGTTTACTGAGTGCGAGCAGGTTAGTGTCGTTTTTAACGATGCGCTGCTTAACAGTATAAGTACCTTGTTCCTGTTGCCACAGCGTAATGACATCGCCTTCATAACCTGCGACGATAAGCGCGTTAGCCTCTTTATTTACTAGCACATCCACAGGCCCACCCATATCAGTTTGCTCAGCGCTATCAATTGGGCCGAGCCACGTCACGCTGTTTGTAGGAGTGATCCTAAAAGCAGTGACGGTATTGCTTTTATAACTTGGGATAAATGCATAGCGCTTGTCGCCACTTAAACTAATTTTCCAAGGTGCAAACAAGCTAAGGGTGTCATGAGTAGAGGCATTTTTGGTTGGATCAAACACCAATTTGTAAGACACTTCGTCAGAAAAGGTTTGCACAAGGTTAAACTTACCCGCTTTATCTTTTGCAAACACATTTAATGCACCATCGTAAAAGTTAGTGTTAAGAATGAGGTTGCTATTGACGAATACCGCATCGGATGCGCCAGTAAGTAAAAGCGGATGCGCGTCGCTCGATTGAAAGAGTTGCTCTTGGACTAGCTGTTTATTTGCATCAAGCGTAAATGTAACCACTGCGTTATCGTCGCCACTTACTGCAACGGCCTGCGTACCTTGGTGATTAAAACGCAGCTGCCTTGGATTATCTAAGCCGCTAAACCCAGCGGTGTTATTTTGGATGATTTGAACAACATCGAACGTTTGGCTGTATGCGCTAAATGAAATTGACCCAAGTGCGATAAGCAAAAGTGCGCTTATAGTAGGTTTATACATCTTTACTACCTATTTTTATTATTGTAAATCTTACTTGAGCTCCAAAAACTCTCTCATTTCGTCCAAGCGGTTTATGCCGTCTTCAAATCCAAGCTCAATGAGTTTTTGTGTATAAGTACGCTCAAACAGCAAGTAACTCGTTAAACTCGACGGCGAATGCTTTTTAACCCCCATGGTTCTGAGCAACAGCTTGATTGCCAACGGCATATCTTCGTAATAATGATCTGCGACTTCATTAAAATTAACCGTTGGCTTGATGAGCATATGATCTACTCGCCTAAGCTCTTTGTGCTTTTCTCTGGCCGGTAGCAAACTTACCGTACGGTTGACGCGGTCGAGCCGTTCGATGTCTGAATTTAAGGTATCGCTAAACACACTGTCTAGCAGGTGACCGGCGACCACAGACATTCCTGGAAAATGCGGTTCATAACCGAGCGGCTGTGGTAGTTTAGGCTGCTCAACACCGATCACAAAGATTTTATCCGCACCTAAGTGAATGGCAGGGCTAAGCGGGGAAAGCTGGTGGATAGAGCCATCACCATAGTAATGATGCTTAACGCGCACGCTTGGAAACACCATAGGTATAGCCGAACTTGCCATGAGTAAGTCGAGCGAAATTGTGCCCGGAACGCCTTCGCGCTTTGAGCGCTGCCAAGGTTCAGCATTGTTCGCCTGATAAAACGCCACTGATTTACCAGTAGAATAGCTCGAAACCGTAATCGCGATTGCATCAAGATAATGGCGGTGTAGGTTGTGATCGATGCGATTTAAATCAAGCACATTGGCCAGCAGCTTTCGAAGCGGCGAGTTATTTAACAAGCTGGCTGGTGGCTGATTAAGGTATTGCGCTTGAAAGCTGCGCATCATATTGGCAAATAAATGGCCGTATGCACCCGTAAACGAGCTTTTGTACACCATGTCGGTGCTAAAGTTCTTCCAAATATATTCAACTTTTTTCACCGCAAGGTGAAAGCAAGATGCGTAACAGGCAATCCCCGCCGAGTTAATTGCGCCGGCAGAGGTGCCAGTAATGATTTCAAAAGGGAGGGGAGAAGTACGAGGCATACTCTGCGCAAGCGCCTTTAATACCCCGACTTGATATGCGGCCCTTGCACCACCTCCAGTCAGTAGTAAGGCAATTTTTTTATCACTCGTTCTGTGCTTTCTCAAAAGAGGCCATCCTGCTGTTAAATTTTATTAATTTAAATTTGGTCTTTTTATGCGTTATTTATCTTTGTTGATGTTGTAATGCTTTAGGTGCAAAGAGTTGATAACTCCAGTAAATGCGTTATTTTTAGTAGTAAAGTGCCACTTTGCCCTTAAGCCGCTTATAGGTTGTATTATTTATTCTAGTTGAACCTAGCTAAAACCCAAGTTGTCTGAGTGCACATACCCGCGCAACATATTAGGCTATTATTTTGAAATTTAAGCACTAAAGCGCTATGGTGGCACAAACAAATTTTAACAAACTAGCGGTTTAATTTAGTCGCTAATTGGCGCGATTTTGTATTTAATAAAGTGGCAATTTAGCTTAACTTCAATGTACTGAACTTAAGTTCGGTGCTCAAGTATTTTTATTAAGATCAAATGTTTGAACAAGGTGTAGCCAGAGTTTGCACCACAACGCATTTTTTTAGGGTTTCAGCGCGCATTAAGTTATTAGTCAAGTATTTGGTGATAGTTTTACATTAACGCGTATCAACAATGACGAAGAGGGAGTCCCCATGTCAGAGAATCATCAAGAAGGTAATAAAAGACCTTCTAACAGCCAGTTGTTATTTGCCGCAGTAGTTGTACTAGCGTTGATTATTGTGGCTGTATTTGTGCTAGCACAAAAAGACACTCCATCGACGGAAAACCAAAAGGTAAAACAAGATATTGTTGTGCCTGAACAAACCGAAACGCCACTGGTCAATACCGCAAGAGAAACACCACCTGAGCAAGTGGTTGAGCCTGAAGTAACCTTGCCACCGCAACGAGAGCAAATCGAGCCAGAGCAAGTAGAACCGGTTGAACCTGAAGTAACGCTACCACCGCTTTCACAAAGTGATACAGAAATTAAAGAAGCGGTATCGAATTATCTTTCTAATCAAGCGGTAAAATTGCTGGCAGATGACGACGTGATCCGCCGCACGGTAGTTTATGTAGATAACCTAGCAAAGGGTAAAGTGGCAGAAAACCACGCACCAGTGGTGAAGCCGCAAGATGGCTTTAGCGTAATTGATGACGACATTATTATTACCGATCCTAACAGCTACGAGCGTTACACACCTTATGTCGCCATGTTCGACACCATGAGTACCGCGCAAGTGGTTAGACTATATGACCAATACAAACCATTATTTGAAGAAGCATACGAAGAAATAGGCTACGAAGGAGATGCATTCAACGGCACGTTAACGGATGCAATCGACGAGTTGTTGGCAACACCCATTCCAGACACCGCACTGCCTTTGGTAAAAGACTCAGTTACCTATAAATATGCTTATGCAGAATGGGAGCAACTTTCTCCGGCGCAAAAACAGTTTTTAAGAATGGGCCCTGAAAACATGAAGAAAGTGAAAAAGCGCCTAGAAGAAATCAAAATTGCGTTGAACAAATAAGCGCACAGCCTCATAAAATCCACAAAAGCTTGGCAAACTGTTTAAACATCACCCAGTTAGTCAAGCTTTTTGACTTTTCCCTTGCATCCCCCTGCAATCTTCGAGATAATTCTTCCCGCGCCAAACAAGGCCCTCAATGGTAGTCTTATTGGTCCTCTCGCAACAATAGTACGTGAATCTGGTCAGGTCGGGAACGAAGCAGCCACAGCGTATGACTTGTGTGCCGGGATGTGGCTGGTAAGACTGCCACCCAAACCTCTATATGTGTTGTTTGAAGTATAAGTTGTCATATTAGCCCTTCAAACCTGTCAGAATTTGCATAATAACCTGTCATAGTCTAATTATTAATGAGCACAACTCGTTGGATCTAATAATGATTAGGCGGAAGCTCAAACATTCCAGAGTAAAAAACTTATACAAATTTGCCAGCGCAAAGAACAATTGTATGTGTTTAGTCGAAAGCTCACTTGAGTATGATGCATGCTTTCATTTTGAATACTCCCCTAAAATAAAAAGTTTTGAAGCGCAGCCCCTAGGTTTCATGTATGAATTTGAAGGGAAAAGCAACAGGTATACACCTGACTTTCTGCTTACCAATACATCAAATAAACAGCAACTGATTGAAATTAAGCCTAAATATAAAACGGAAAGCTCAGATTTTATTGCTCGATTCACTCAAAAACGCAAAACAGCTAGAGAAGATCTCGGAATTGATCTTGTCTTAGTGACAGATGCACAGATTTGTATTGAACCCATGCTGGATAATCTTAAGCTATTACATCAATATGCAGGGTATCAAGCACTTACAGAGTTACAACTTACTATTCTTAATCTACTTGCTCGTTATAAAAAACTTCGTGTTGGTGAACTTACCCAACTTATCAAAGTAACCGTGGGTGATATCTTTTCTTCAATTTGTAGGCTGTTAACTCTTGGTAAAATTAGCTCTGATCTTTCTTCTAAGCTCAGCTTAGATTCACTGGTATGGCGTGATGAATAAAGATGATTTTGGTTTTGAAGATGAGTTTACTAATGAGCCTGCACTATTTAAGCCCATTGAGTCGAAGTCAATTAATCGAGACTTAGCTACATATCCTAAAAACATCCAACAAACAGCAGTTGCTCGAACTAAATATTTGCAATGGATTTCAAAACGATTGATTGGAGGATGGACGGAGAAAAACTTAACGTTGTTGTTAAAAGATATCCCAAGCTTTGAAGGTGAAAAGGTTCCATCATGGCGAACGCTAGCAAGATGGCACAAGTTATATGTAGAGTCAGGCGGAAACATACTTTCACTCGTTCCGAGGCACGACCGCAAGGGCAATAGAAATACACATTCAGAGACAGACAAATTTTTTGAGATGGCGTTAACTCGATATCGCACAAAAGAGCGCCTATCTGTTGCGGCGGTGTATAGATATTACAAAGATCTCATAACATTGGAGAACGATTCGGTAATCTCTACGCCTTTAAAAGCTTTGTCTTACAAAGCATTCAAAAACAGAATAGATAGCTTACCTCAATATGATCTGATGGTGGATAGATATGGCAAACGGCTTGCAGATATTGAGTTTGCCACAGTTGATAGTCACACCTTACCCCTACGGCCTTTAGAAAGAGTAGAAATTGATCACACTCCATTGGATGTAATTTTGCTTGATGATGAAACACTCGTGCCTTTGGGGCGGGCCAATCTAACATTGCTGATGGATGTATATAGCCGGTGCATTATTGGATTTCATATTGGTTTTAAAAGCCCGGGCTATGTCGCTGTAATGCAGGCTATACGGCAAGCAATGATACCAAAGGAGTCTATCGTAAGTAGATATCCTGATATAACAGGTGATTGGCCGTGTCATGGAAAGATAGGTACTTTAGTGGTTGATAACGCCTGTGAGTTTTGGTGTGACTCGTTAGACTCTGCTTGCCGTCAGGTAGTTACAAATATCCAATTTAACAAAATAGAACGTCCTTGGCATAAGCCTTTTGTAGAAGGTGCATTTAAGACGATCAACAATAAGTACAATGGTGATATCCCCGGGAAAACCTTCTCAAACATAGCTGAAAAGCATGATTATGATCCAAAGAAATATGCTCATGTTCGGTTTAGTACATATGTTCATCAGTTTCATAAGTGGGTTATAGATGTTTATCATAAGGAGCCTGATTCACGTTACCGCTATATACCATATGAATTGTGGCAAGAAGGGAATGAGAAAACGCCAGTGTATACGTTAGATGCTCAAGAAATAGAAGATTTAGATGTCGTTCTAGGTATTACCACTGAGCGCACCATACGCAAAGGTGGTATTACATATGAACACATTAGGTATGATAGTGATGAGCTTTCTAGCCTGCGAAAGCTAATGGCACGAAAAGAATCAAGAAAAGTAACTATCAAAATAAATCCAAACGATCTCTCTGAAATTTACGTATTTATAAAAGGTGAAGATGGCTATATTACGGTGCCAAGTGTGAGCCCGAAGCAAGAACAAATTCAAGGCCTTTCGCTTGATATGCATAAGATAAATGTTCGCCTTTTAAGAGAAAATACTTATGAAAAAGTTGATGAAGTAAGTTTAGCTAAGGCTAGGCTCTACATTAACGAGCGCATTGAAGAGGAAGTAAAAGAAGTTTCCCAAGCCCTCAGAAAAGCAAAAGTTAAAGGTGTGAAAGCAATTGCTAGAGCTAAAAATATTAACAATGAAAACCTGACCTCTATTGCAGCTCCAGCCTTACCCCCTAAAAACAAAGAAGAGATAAAAACGGTTCAGCCAAAAGACGATGACAACTGGGATGATTTTGTCTCAGATCTTGAGGCGTTTTAGTTATGCTGACCGAGGCTAAAAAGGCAAAACTCAATCAATTCAAAGCGGTGTTTATTGAATACACCATACCAAAGACCATCATAAACGATTTTGACAAATTGCGTTTGCACCACGACCTTGCAGGTGAAAAGCCGTGCATGATGTTAAGTGGCGATACTGGCTGTGGCAAATCGGCACTGATTCAACATTATTACGATAACAACCCACCACACTTTGCTGATGGTAGGCGCAAAGTACCTGTACTGCTGAGCCGAATACCGAGTAACCCATCAATTGAATCCACCTTAAAGCAGTTACTGCACGACCTTGGACAGTTTGGTGCTAAATCTAGCAAACGACTTAAACATGGCAATGAAATAGCGTTGGCTGAAAGTTTAGTTGAGCAATTAAAGCGTTCAGGTACAGAGCTAATTATTATTGATGAGTTTCAAGAGCTTGTTGAAAACAATCTAGGCAAAAAGCGCCGAGACATCGCCAACCAGTTTAAATACATCAATGAAAAAGCGGGGATCTCCATTGTACTAGTCGGTATGCCTTGGATAGATCAAATAGCCGATGAGCCTCAGTGGTCATCACGTATTTTTATTCGCCGCTTTATTCCTTACTTTAAAATATCAGAGAAAAAAGAGCTTCAACTATTTATTCGTGTTCTTAAGGGGTTTGCAAATCGATTGCCATTTTCAGACAAGCCTCGTTTTGAGGATTTGGATATCGCATTATCACTTTTTGCCATTTCAAATGGTTGCCTTAGAAAGCTGAAAAACTTCTTAGACTCAGCACTTACTGAAGCACTCATCTGTGATGCAGTAACGCTCAACAAGCAATGCTTAAGTTCTGCGTTTAAGGCATGGCGGCCAGAACTCGACAATGTATTTGAGATGAATGTTAATAAAATTCAAGGCTGTGAGGTGGAACAGTATTCCACGTTTAAACCCGATGGGCCTCATGATGAAGATCCATTTATAGATACCCAGTTTTGTAAGAAAGTGCCGTTGGTGCAGTTGTTGAAGAAGTGAATTGTACAGACGCCAAAACGCAAAGGTTTGACTTTAGCTTACGCAAATAAGATAACATTAAAAATCAACAGCTTTTAACTCAAGAGTTAGTTTGCACTTCATATATCAAAGCAGTAAGGAGCTTATGGAAAACTACATAAACTTAAACAGAGCTTTTGCTTTGATACCTGAAAATCAGGAAAAGGAATACCAAGATGAGTGGGGTTCTTTTTTTGGTAGTTCTAAGGAGAAAGGTTGGCGCGATGTACTAAAAGAATACCGTTGCATCATACTTGCAGAGGCAGGAGCAGGCAAAACCGAAGAGTTTAGGCAGCAGGCTTCCAATTTGATGAAGCGAGGTGTTACATCTTTTTTTATTCGTATCGAAGACATTGATAGCGACTTTGAGGAAGCGTTTGAAATAGGTTCTCAGCAGGAGTTTAGAGAGTGGTTAGATGGGAGTGGCGAAGCTTGGTTTTTTTTAGACTCAGTTGATGAAGCTCGATTAACAAACCCAAATGCTTTCAAAAAAGCTATTAATAGATTCGCCACATGCATCTCAAATGCTAAACACCGAGCGCATATATTTATTTCCAGTCGACCTTATGCGTGGAGGCCAAAAGAAGATAGAAGTATTGTAGAAAATAAATTATATCTACCTCAGTGCCAGAATACGAAAGAGCCTTCAGTCCATGATGGTGCCGAGGCCGAGAATGATCTTAGTGCGTTAACCGTGGTGATGCTTAAGCCGCTAGATAGTGACAGAGTAAAAAGTTACTGTGAAGCGCGTGATGCACAGAGTGTTGACTCTCTTCTAGAAGAAATAGAACGGTTGAATTTGTGGGCCTTAGCAGAGCGCCCTTTTGATCTGGAAAACATCATTGATAAATGGCGAGAGGCAGGCGTTCTTGGTAGTCGAATAGATCTTTTAAAGCACAATATAAAATCAAAATTGACCGAACAACACTCTGTTGATAGAGCCGGCAGCCAACACTTGGTTTTGGAACAAGCCTTAAATGGGGCCCGTAAGCTAGCGGCTGCAGTTATATTAACTGATACCGCTGGCATAGTTATTCCAGATTCAATATTAAAACTGAAAGGAATACACGCCTGTGAAGTATTAAGTGATTGGGCTCCAAAAGATATTCGAGCACTACTAGAACTGGGTATCTTCAATGATATTATTTACGATACGGTTAGATTCCGTCACAGAGAAATCAGAGAGTTATTAGCAGCAGAGTGGTTTTACTCTTTGCTGCAATCTGGAGCTGGTAGAAGCTCAATCGCCGCGCTTTTTTTCAAGGAGCAATATGGCGAACAAATAATTACACCAAGGCTTCGCTCAGTTTTAAGCTGGTTGATTCTATTTGATGATACTTTCTATCAGCAGGCAATAAGTATTGCACCGGAAATAGCTGTTGAAGGCGGCGATCCAGCCATATTGCCACTACCGACACGAGAACAGTTGCTAGAGAAGATTGTGTTTGAAATTGCAACTAATGAAGATGGCCGTGGTGCTAGAGACAATTCTGCTATAGCAAGAATTGCCGGAGAAGACTTAACACCTAAAACGGTCGAATTAATAAAAGAGTATTTTGATAACGATGATGCCATTTTTTTTCTGGGGCGTTTAGTATGGCAAGGAAAAATGGTTGATGCTTTAGCGTTGTTTGAGAAAATTGCTCAGGATGCTAACAGAGATAAATATGCCAGAGTAGCTAGTGTGAGGGCAATTGCAACATTGGCTGAACCCAACCATAGTGCAGAATTATGGGCTAAATTAAATAACTCAGATCATGCTATTGAGCAACGTCTATTAGCTGAACTGTTGGAAGAGGCCTGCCCTAATGTACACAATGTTGAACACCTACTAAAGTCCCTTGAAGTAATTGATTGTGATAAAAGAAAAAGTGACTTCTACTCTTTGCGCAATGCAATGGATGACTTTATATGTAAAGTTACAATTGATAATAACGCTGAGGTGCTAAATAAGCTACTAGATGGCTTGGATAGGCTGTTTAGGTGTACACCATTCATAGACGATGAATATTGCAAGGTTTCAGCAAATCATGCTTGGTTGATTAGTTATGCCGCATTGATGTTGGAAAAAATGATTGAATCAAAGTGTGAGTTGGCTTTGTCACAAAGAGCCTTGTCTGTACTAATCTATATTTCACAAGTTAAATCTTGGGGATATAGGGAATATGATGATTATGAAGATAGTCTAGGAGAGCTAATCCCGAAGTGGTCAGCACTGAATGATGCTTTATATTGGGAGACTATACATCAAACACGGACTCACCTTCAGAGAGAAGGGCAAAGTGTTACAGATAATTGGGATGTGTCTAGTCACAATTGTTTTTGGGAGTTTGATGAAAGTTCATATACAAGACTATTGAATAGTATTCCTAGTCTAGAGTTTCTGGACGATCAGTTGGTCGCGTTGAGTACGGTGATTAGACTTTACTGGTGGGCCGATAAACCTAAAAAGATATTAGATGAGTTGAAAGTAGCAGCTCAGACTAACTCTTCCTTGCAAGGGTTAATGCAAGCAAGGCTTGGTCCAACACTAACTGAAATTAGTGACACTCAAAGGCGACTTTATGCCAGAAGAAAAAGGCAAGAAGTTGTAGAAAAAAAAGAACAGCAGCAACGGCAAGAGTGGATCCAGAGCCTACGTAGTGCACCAAATCAACTCGTGGCGAAATCGCTTCTTAACAATGGTGAAATATCCAATAACATTGTATGGCTTTACTCCGAAATTGTTCAAGAAGGGCTAATTACGACAAGAACAGGTGGAGCTGATTGGCAAAAACTTATACCTGAGTTTGGTGAAAAAGTGGCAATGGAGTACCGAGAAATAGCACAAAAGTTATGGCGCAGTTTTAATGTGCCTCTGCAGTCAGAGCACAGGTCGTATATAAATAGTCACTCTTATGCTCTTATTGTTGCCCTTGCTGGCCTTGAAATCGAATCGCGCGAGTCATCAGCATTCCCTCATAACCTCTCAGACACCGAATTAAATCAAGCATTGAGGTTTCTAGGTAAAGAACTCAATGGCTTCCCTAGTTGGCTTGAAGATCTATTCAAAGTTTATCCATTAGCAACGACTGAGGCGATGGCAAAAGAAGTCATCTGGGAGCTTGAATATGCCTCTAAAGATGACAAAGTGCACTACATATTAAGTAATATACTGCACCAAGCTCCATGGGTACATGAAGCTATTGCTCCCGCGATATTCGACTGGCTATATAACAACCCAGAAAAAATCATTAAGTTTCCAGAGTATTGTGTCCAGATCATGGTTGGTGGGAAATATCCTAGAGAAGCTCTGGTCGCATTGGCAAAACGCGAGATAAGCAGAGGAACTCCTACTGAAATTCAGGCTCGTTGGTACGCCATGTGGGTCGACTGGGAAGCCGAGCAAGCAATACCAGAGCTTGAAGTGTGGTTAGAAGGGTTATCTGTTGAGCAAGCTAAAGTTACCGCTGAAACCTTTGTAGCTTATTTGGTTGGTGATAGAAGTGGTCGCGGGGGAATTGGGGGCATGGAAACATACATTACCCCTCGATACTTAAAACAACTTTATATTTTAGCGTATAGGTTTATCCGAGCTGAAGATGATATCGACAGATCTACAGGTGGGGCTTACATGCCTGGACTTCGAGATGATGCACAAGCTGCTAGACACCGCCTTTTCTCACTACTATCTGAGTTACCAGACAAAGCTGCTTATGATGCGATGAAAGAGTTAGAACAAGAGCATCCAGAACCTAATTACCGTCATTGGATGAAAAAGCAAGCATATAAAAGAGCTGAAGCCGATGCCGATTTGGAGCCATGGAGTTGTGAGCAAGTTTGTCAGTATGCTACCTATCAGTTAGTCACTCCAAGAACCCATAAGCAGTTGTTTGAGTTGGGAGTCTTGAAACTGAAGAACATGAAAATTTGGCTAGAGCAAGGAAACGATAGCCCATGGAGAACTTGGCAAAAGGCCGAGCAAGAAAATGAGGTGCGCAACTTAGTAACTGGTTGGCTTAATCAAAATTGCCGAGATCAATACACAACTGCTCAAGAACCTGAATTAACAAATGGTCAAAGAATGGATATTTGGCTCAACAGCAACTACGTCAATGCGCCAGTACCTATTGAATTGAAATTATTAGACAAAAGCTGGTCAGGAAACCAGTTGTGTGAGCGACTAAGAAACCAATTAGTTGGTGACTACCTCAGAGCCAATGGAGCATCTTGTGGTGTATTTCTCTTGGTTTCAGCCAATACAAATAAGAGTTGGCAAATAGATAACCAAAGTGTTTCTCTTGATGAATTACGTGATGCGCTGATGAATTATTGGACTTCAATATCCAAAGAATATCCAACAGTTAGTGCAATAGAAGTGATTGTCATAGACCTGAACCGAAGGGGGGCAGCTAGTGCACATTAAAATGCATAATACAGGCTTGCTCAATTTCTACCTCTACTTTACGGTTTCGAATAGTACGTTTATTTACTGTTCGGTACGGGCAACGAATGAGCTCCGGTAGATTAAAACCTGCCAAGGTTATATGAGTTTGTGGAAAACTGACATGATAGAAAAATTAATAATTTTGATAATAGGTAGTTGCTTAGGCTTCTCTTTTGCCATTTTAAAAGATTGGATTAATGAGAGGGGGAGGTTGAAATCTGAACAATATTATCTAGCGATTATTGTAACAGCTTACCTTGAAAACTTCCTATCCAAATGCACTGAAGTCGTATGTGACAATGGTAAATTAGATGCTGAGGGTGAGCGCCGTGTTACAGCTGAGCAACCTGAGCTTTCTCTAATAGATTTAGATGTAAATTGGAAGTCATTAGACAAGGAGCTTTTATATGACCTGCTGCTGATTCCAGAGAAGGTGAATGATGCAAAACTGAAAGTTTCTGAAGCTATTGAATATGCTTATAACCCACCAGATTTCGATGAAATATTTGATGAAAGGAAATTGCAGTATTCAAAGGTAGGTTTATTGGTTTGCTCATTAATTGAGCGCCTTCGCAATACTTGCAACCTTCCTGAAAAAGAAGCTTCGAAGTGGTCGTTTGAGCAGGTTTTTAATGAAGTAAAAACGGAAGTCGAAACCTCTATTAAAAACCGTAAAAGGATTCAGTGTGACACGGATAAAAAGCTTATGCGAAGTATTGAAAAGGACAAGTGAGCAGTTTGATAAGGCTAGAGCTAGCCACAATTTAGGTATAGCTCTCAAAATATTCGAGTGATTCACGTTTTAGCTGTTTTGCTTTAAGTTGAGCCTGTTGCAGCTTATGAGGGCTTGGCTCAGGGAATGATAGCCACTTATAAGGATAGCTTCCTTTTCTAAACAATCTGCAAAGTACTGCAGAGTTAGGCACAGGTTTAAAATCTCGTAATGCACTGTTATTAAAAGGGAAGAGTATATAAAGTTTATTACCTTCCTTTCCTTTTTTGCTCAGCATTTGGCAAGTCGCTAATATGTAGTCATCAGTCTCGATAATCACATTGAAGTTGTTGAAGTTCCAAGAAGCAGCATTGAGTACTTTCGCTTGTAATTTATACTCTCTGGCCCCGATAAATGTTGTAAATGGGAACTCTTTTGCGGGTAAACCGATAGCGCTATTCCTAGTCAGGTTATCAATTGCTCGCTTGGTTATTTTTTTCTTGCGCTCTACTTCTAGGTCTAATGCTCGTTGGGCAGCGAGCCGTTCAGCTTCGACCTCTTTTTCTATCTCATTTTTGAGAGCGTCATCACACCAGCAATAAATCCAATTTGAGTAAAGCTCTATATTACGAAGCGCATCAATAACAGCTTCCAAGGGCTGCTCAATGAATTGAGATAGGTCGACTTCTAGCGTTGGTACTTTGTTGCTTTTTATAAAGTTTACTTTCTCATCGCTACAGGGAGCAGTGACTTTAACTTCGATGAATATTTTTCCCACAGATGTTTCCAGTTCAACATCCATTTTGTATTTATCCAAGGGCGACTCTACCGAACCTTGTAAGATTTTGACGGGTTTTGGAGGCCGTACTTTGGTTTTATTCATGTGTTTACATTCAACGGAAGGAAGTAATATTTGCTCTTGAGCGGCTAAATATTCTTGCGCGAACCTATGTAGAGCAGTCATTAAGCAAGAGCTTTTCTCGGGCTTTGAGGTGTGCGCAAAGGAGTGTGCTTTTATCTTCCCTCTGTTTCTTGCTATGAGTTTATCATCACAGCCAGGACATGTGCATTGACATAACTTGCCATTTGGAACGTCATTAATTGAGACTAGTTTACCTAGTTTGTTGCGTGCAAAAATGAGCAATGTTTCATTCCTTGCGCTCTTTATTACAGTCGATTTAAAAATATACTTAAAAATTACGCCTTACTTAACTAAGTATTCCTTAGTACCAAAGTGGGCGCTATACTAAGAGAATCTTAGCTATTGAAGTTAGTAGCTAAGGTACTCATGGAATCACCAACGCCCTTACGCCTTAAAGAAGCCCGCAAAGCTGCTGGCTACACACAACAGCAGCTAGGCATTGCTTTAGGTATGGAGCCCAACACGGCCAGCGCAAGAATGAACCAGTACGAAAAAGGTAAGCATGCACCAGACTTTACAACCATGAAGCGTATTGCAGATGAATTGGGCGTGCCTGTCGCTTATTTTTATTGTGAAGAAGATAAACTAGCCGAACTAATACGTGGGTGGAGTAATATGAGTGGAGATGCGAGAAATCAAATTATTCAAATAGCGAAAGATAACTCTGGTGAGTCAGATTTATCGTGATGAACTTCACAGCTAACACTCAAATTGAGTTGCAAGAGATACTCGAGAAGCTAAAGGTAAAAGTTTTGCCACGAGGAAAAGGTAGGACTTCAGAGCAATGTGAGCAATGGGTTTTTCGTGAATCATTGAATCTACTTTTTTGCTTTAACAAGGTGCAATTACCGCTCAATGTGACAAAAAGAGAAAAACCGGATTTTCACGTTGAGATGGCTGGAGCTAATTATGGAGTTGAATTAACTGAAATAATCCATCCAGATCACGCTAAGGCTTTGACTTTGCCGCAAGCAAACGTGGTAGATCCTTCACTTTTTAAGTGGAAACAACCGCAGAGAACGAAGCAAGAATTAAAGGAAGTTGCTTCGAGGAATCAGCTGACCGGTGCTCCTTGGATAGGAGACAGTGTTGAGCGTGAGTTTGCCCAATCTGTTTACGACACCATTTTGAAGAAGCATAAAAAACTCAAGTCACATTATACTCAATACCCTTCAAACTGTTTGTTAGCTTATCATAATCATTCAAGCCCATGCCTAAGCTACGAAAAAGCCCTTAAATTTACCGAAGAAAAGCTTAGCTTATACTGGGGAGATGGTTTTGATTTCGTTCTAGTTTTGAAATATAAAAGCTTGTTTATTTTTTCCAAAAGCAAAGCGTTCATATTAAACCCAAATGAATTTGACGAAGTAATAAATACGAACTAAACCTAAACTAAGCTTTCCTTAGTTTAGGTTTAAAATGCAACTCCTTTCTCAAACAACTCCTTACCCTGATGAAACCATTGAAAGCTACTTGCTTCGTTTGTCACAAGACAATGGTTACCTTGGTTTTGCTGATATGGCTGATATTTTGTGGGATTGGCTGGTAACGCTAGATCTCGAGCTTGAAGGGGCTTTTCCAAATGAGTTGCAATCGGTTGATGTGTATAAGGCGTCGCAATCGAGTAATTTTCGAGTTCGAGCGCTGCGGTTGGTTGCGCAGTTAGCAAGGATTGAAGCGTATGAGCTGCTCAACTTGTGTTGGCTCCGCAGTAATACACAGTTTGGTGCTATTACGGCGGTTTCTCGTGGTGGGTTATTAGTGCCTCGTCAGTTACTTCGCAAGTCTGGGATTCCTGTTTGCACGGAATGTTTAAATCAAGATGCGCACATACCTTACCTTTGGCATTTAAGAGCCTATAAAGCTTGTCATAAGCATAATCAGCAGTTAACTAGAATATGTGGGCAATGTGATGCTGAAATTGATTACAGAGCGTCTGAGGCGTTTTTAGAGTGTGAGTGTGGTGCTGCAATCAAGCAAGGCCCAAAGGCAAATCAAGCAGATTTAAAATTGGCAAATGCCCTTGCAAGTCATGCTGCTGCAAAGCTCGTTGGGCTTCTGGCTTGGTTTAGCCAGTGGCAATCTATCAGCTATGATGACGATGAGTTTAGCGAGTTGTTTGTAAGCTACTTTTCTAACTGGCCCAGTGGGTTTGAGGATGAACTAAGTAATACCGCTGAACTTGCTAAAGTAAAGCAGCTTAGACCGTTTAACCACACCGCATTTAATGATGTATTTGGTAGCTTGCTTAAAGACAGCAAACTGGCGTGCGCTGGCTCACACGGCTATAACACAGTGCAGTTGGCCATCATTGCATTTTTAACCAAGCTTGTTGAGCAAAACCCAAAGAAAAAACACCCAAACTTAGGTGATCTACTACTCTCTATGCTCGATGCCGCCGTAATTCTTGGCACAAGTACCGAGCAAGTGTTTAGGTTATACGAAGAGGGCTTTTTGGCAGCTGCTCAGCAACCTAAAAAGAATACGTTTTTAAAGTCTAGCGATAACGTGTTTTACCTCAGACAGGTTATTGAACTACAACAGTCTTTTGCACCGAACATGCCTAATAACCAACAACAATTTGTACCACCATGGTGATCAATGGAACTGCACACTCTACTTCAAAGTACCTCAAGCAAAGAGCTTACCCAAACGCTACGAGCCGCATTTGCACCGTACTCTGAACATGTTGATATTACAGGGAATGAACCTCAAGCATTGGTGATTCTAATTAACCTCACCTACAAGCGAAAAGACATCAAAGACTTAACGAGCGTGAGTGCCGCCAAAGCCGCGTTGCGTGATGAGCAACACCTTAAAATTTGTATTGATGAAGTAAAGTGGTATCACACTCATAATTTGAAGTACCCAGATATTCGAGTCAGCCACCAAAGGCTATTGGCGCAAGTAGTTGATGATGGGTTTAGGGTAGTCAGCAGCGCCAGTTACCCAATGCAATTTGGCTGGTCGCACGACAGCGCTAAAATCAATCATGCTAAGTTGTTTTTAACAGGCTTTGTTTGGCGTGGTGAACAAGTGTGTTTGGCACAGCTGCTTGCAAAACAAGAGGGCTTTTGGGTAGCACAGTTTAGAGCGCTAGGGTTACTAAAAAGAGATGTGATTGCAGTGTGTGAGCAAATAGCTGCGCAGCTCCCTAATGAAGAACTGCCCGAGCAAATTAGTAATTACACCCCTCAGTTACTTATTCCAATTGAACATGACTACTTAAGTATTTCCCCTGTTGTGAGCCATGCCGTTTTAGCTGCGCTGCAAATGGCAACGCGCAGCGGTTTGCTTAAACGTGGGGTTATTGAGCACAATCGACCCGCAAATGTGGGAGAGCTGCCTAGCGTACTGGGCGGCAGAGTGAACGTGCTTAAGTATTTCGCCAAAACTTACAGTGCGACAACCGTTAACGACTACTACAGCCAAGACGATCAAAGGCTTTTTAATGTGGCGGCATTAAATAGCAAAACAGTGACTGAGGCTTTGCTGGTGCTATCAAAGTCAAAGCAGTTTAATACGCTTAGGCAAAAGCGCTTGGCACGTATTGCTGCAACTAAAGCGTTACGAACAGCACTTTATGGATGGTTAGAAAAGCTCATAAAGTTGGCGCAAAACGAAGCGATAAATAACTCAGATCCTGAGCCAGTAAAGCTTTTAGCCACGCAAGAATTTAAGCAGTTAGAGCTTGTTTTAAGCCAAGAGTTAAACAGGCAAATGAGTGGGCTTAAATGCTTAAAGCGTTACGCTTATCACCCAGAACTAATGCCTATCTTAAAAGCGCAACTTAGCTATGTGCTATCGCATCAAAATAATCAAGAAGATGAATTTGAGGCGGAGCATATTCAGTACGTGCATTGTCAGAATTTACGCGTCTATAACGCCGAGGCAATGCCGAATCCTTACCTAATGGGTATGCCGTCAATCACCGCACTTGAGGGTTTGGGGCATCAATTTCAACGTAAGCTGCAAAAGTTGCTGGGCGGTGGCGTACATGTGATTGGTGTGGCCGTGTATGTTCGCTCGTACCAATTGCACAACAACAAGCAGTTACCAGAGCCCAACAAACTCAAAAAGGATGGTCAAAAGCGTGTGCCGCTGCGCTCGGCAATTATGCAAATACCTAAGTGCGATATATGTTTTGATTTGGTGTTTAGGGTGCAAACCAACAATCAAGCCGTTGCTAACGACTTGTCTGAAAACCTGCTAAAAGCGGCATTTCCATCGCGCTATGCGGGTGGTACGCTCCATCCGCCATCGTTATATGATCAAGTGGATTGGTGCCAAGTTTATGCAAAACCACAGGCATTGTTTGAGCATATTCGCTCTTTGCCTAAAGGTGGTTCGTGGCTTTATCCAACCTCGGTCGAGGTAAGCAGTTTTGAGGAACTGGCTGAGCAGTTAACGCTGCGACCTACTATGCGGCCAGCTGCACTGGGTTACTTAGCTCTTGAAGAACCAAAACCAAGGCAAGGCTCAATCACCCAGTTACATTGCTATGTTGAGCCTGTTATTGGGTTGCTTGAATGTGTAGATGCGGTTACTGTTCGGCTCTCTGGTGCTCGGCATTTTTTTAATCATGGGTTTTGGGCCATACATTGCAAAAAAGCATCTATGCTTATGAAAAAAGCCAAGTTTGAGTACGACTAATGAAACTCCCGCGCCAGCTCTCATACACCCGCTCGCTCTCGCCAGGTAAGGCGGTATTTTTTTATAAAACGACTGAAAGCGATTTTGAACCACTACAAATTGAACGGCAAAAGATCCGAGGTCAAAAGTCAGGGTTCGCCGAAGCCTATAAAAATGAAGCCACACCCAAAGAACTTGCACCGCAAGATTTGGCGTTTGGTAATCCGCACACCATAGAGCTTTGCTATGTGCCGCCCACCGTGCAACAACTCTATTGCCGGTTTTCACTCAGAGTAGAAGCAAACAGCCTAGAACCTAACGTATGTGGAGAGCCAAAAGTAAGTTATTGGCTCACACGTTTTATGAACACCTACAAGCAGCATGGTGGCTTTGGGGAGTTGGCAAAGCGCTATGCCAAAAATATCCTCATGTGTGAGTGGCTATGGCGAAACAAAACATCACCCAATGTGGATCTAGAGATAGTTGGCGAAGGGTTTGAACCTATCAGTATTACCAAAGCAAACCGTTTACACTGGAATGGCAAATGGCGCGAGGCTGAAGATGCGTTGCATACACTCACAGAAGTGATCCAAACAGGGTTAGAAGACCCTTACAGTTTTTGCTTTTTAGAAGTAACCGCCAAGCTCGACACCTACTTTGGGCAGGAGATTTACCCAAGCCAATCATTCGCAGAAAAAGATGACTTAGCAAGAACTTACGCTTATACCCAAGTAGCGGGTAAAGACGCAGCCTGTTTTCATTCTCAAAAGGTAGGGGCTGCCATTCAAATGATTGATGACTGGTACGATGAAGACGCAAACAAACGGTTAAGGATTCACGAATATGGCGCAGACTACAAAAACGTGATTGCCAGACGCGCACCAAGCAACCGTTTAGACTTTTATTCACAGCTACAAAAAGTGGCTATATACGTAAAAGAAATGGAGCAAAGCGGCCTAAAAAACCAAGAGCAAGCCAGCCATATTCACTACATAGCAGCCGTTTTAATCAAAGGCGGGTTATTCCAAAGGACCAAAGAATGAGCCGAGCATATTTCACCATTACTTACCTACCAACAAATTGTGATGTAACCCTATTAGCAGGCCGCTGCATTGGCATATTGCACGGTTTTATGAACAAACGAAGCTGCAACCACATTGGTGTAAGCTTCCCTAAATGGACCGACAAACACCTAGGTAATCAAATAGCTTTTGTGAGTGAAGATAAAACCACACTTAAAAACCTAAGCCAGCAAAACTATTTTGAAATGATGGCCCACGACAAGCTATTTGAAATAACTGCCATAAAGCCAGTACCAGCTGAAGCCACTGAAATTCGCATTATCCGTGATCACAGTCTGGATAAGTTATCTATGGGCGAAAAACGCCGCCGAATGGAACGCGCAAAACGCAGAGCCGAAGCTCGCGGTGAAGAATACATCCCACAGTACGTGCCGACCGGCACAGAAATTAGCGCATTTCACAAAATCCCCATCGCCAGCAAGAGCAATCAAAATGACTTTGTACTGCATCTAAGGTTAGAGCCAACAAATTCAATACAAAGCACATATAACAGCTATGGCTTTGCAACAAATGAAGAGCACAAAGGCAGTGTTCCGTTGTTAACCTTTTAAATAACAATAGCTTTAGGAGTGCAGCTGTATATCAAAGAGTTACGAGCTGTTGGTAAAACAAAGGTTATTTGCCGAAAGTAGGTTTAATCGTATGGAATTTATAGAGTTTTAAGCTAACTTTAATAGTGACCTGCCGAATAGGCAGTTGGAAATACTACAGACCGCCAGGAGCTATCTGTCATGGTGTGACCTGCCGCATAGGCAGTTGGAAATTAGCATTGAGGGTGGTGCAACAGTTGCTCAGTGTGACCTGCCGTATAGGCAGCTGAAATTAGGCCAGGAAGTAAACAACCACATCGTATGACATATAACTGCCGAAAAGGCAGAGGCCAATTCAAAAGCCCCAGAATTTACTGGGGTTTTTTGTTTTACGTACAACTAGCGTGCTACAAATTGATGCTTTTTGGTTGTCATATTTGTTTTTTATGTAAACATAGTGTTTTCTTAGGATTGCCCACCAATGCAGTGAAACTTTGTATATGGGATAGGGTTGAAGGAGAATCGATGGAAGTTGATGGGAAAATAATTGCTGCTTTGATAACACTATTTGGAATCTTTTTAACAACTTTGTTTGGGGTTGTGGGGTATTTTTTCAAAGTAATGCAAGACCGCCAAAAGAGCGCTAGAGTAGTGTTGTATTTATTACTAGAAATTAGATATTCACTATTAAAGTCTGCTTTTAACCCTCGCGCTGCTGCTAAGAAATACATGGTGTATTCGCAGAATAAACTAAGGAAAGTTAGCAACGAAACAAGTTGGGAAGATCACAGCCTTAATGAGCTATTTGAAAAGCTTATAATTCAATATTTAACCAATTTAAATAATTCTCAAAAATTAGATATCAAGGTTAGGCTATTAGAGCCATATGAAAAAGCTTTAAGTGAACTAGCTACTATAAACCCTATTCTTGCGTATAAGTTGAAAGGGCATGATCAATTAGAGCAGCTCATTTCTCATGTCGATGAATATTTAAAAAATTTAAACGTTCTATCAGATGAAAATTTAGGGCAAGAACTGGAAAAACAGCTAGTTCATGAGTGTTCAAGTATGATGAACGAAGAAGCTATAGATATTGTTTTTGAAAGACTTGAAGCTGATATTTTATTAGTTGCTAGAAGTTGTTCAAAAGAAGACTTCAAACAATGTAAAGCGCTACTTGATGAAGGGAGTAATCGAGATAACCTAGTCGACTTTGAGCAGTTAGATGACTTCTTAGAGCCTGTGTTTTCTAAAATTAGCTCCGAAACTCTACAGAGCAAAACCTTCTCCCAAACGCCCACTAATTCATTGGGTGTGTAAAGTGATACGATCAATAGAATATTGGCAACGAGATCTAGCAAAAGCAGCTCACAAGTTACTTATGCGAGTCATTCAAAGACAGTGGCGAGAAGCATCTTATTATTTATTGGAGAAAGAACTCTTTACTGGCTTTTTTGCAGCAAGGAAGTTACTTGAGTGCGGTAATTTTAAAGATAGCTGTCACAATAAAAAATATAAGGTTATTGAACTGCCATTCTCAAATAAAGAGCTCCGGTCCGAAAAGGATCAACAAATTGCGATTGAAAAAGGTAAAGCAGTTGGACTCACAGCTCGTGAATTAAGTAATCAGTTTATTCATAGCTATTATTTTACCCCTATAATCCTTGATGGTATCTTAATCGGTTTATTATTAGTTCATATTTCAGAATAAAGTCTGGTATTTATTTTATAACGATTTTTGAAGTTGTTGAGTTATTTAGAAATGTTGCAGGAAAAAACGGGGTCAGTGATTGGTTTTTAAATATTACAGCGTGCAGTGTAAATGTAATCCGTTTGCTTTTAAGGGTGACATAGGTAAAGTGTTTGAATATATTGAAAATTCAAAATGCAACTGATTTTAACAGTATTTTTACACGGCAAATAATTATCTATTCTAGAGAGAATGAAAATAGATGTGGGTGTATTTAAATAATGAAAATGAAAGCAAAAGTTTATGAGCGATGGGTAGACATAAATACAAACCCAGATCGTATTTGTGATTTAAACCTCAGAGGATGCCAGATTACAGACGAAGACATTGAGATACTTGCTAGTTCAGGGGTTCTTCAGCTTTTTTCGGAAATTGATCTATGTTGCAATTTTATTTCTGATAAAGGAGTTATAGTTCTTTCCCAGTCTAAGTCTTTAAAATCTCTTTCACGACTTGATCTAAGCTTGAACACTATTGCAGATGAAGGTTTCCGAGCTTTAGCCAATTCGAGCTACCTTACTTCACTGAAGTTTTTAGATATGCGTGGAAATCCGTCCAAAGGTCCAGGTGCAATTGAGCTCGTAAATTCAAAGAATATGAGGTCAGTAGCTGTACTTAAACTTAACTATCTAAAGCTAGAAGTATTAAAAGCACTTCTTCACTCTAAAAATATAAGGGCACTCTCTGAGCTGTATCTGGGTTGTGAATGTGGCGATACCGCAATTAAAAGTATCGTTGAGTCAGGGTTTTTAAGACAAATTAAAAAGTTTACTTTTGAAAGCGATTTTAGTGATGAAGGTATTATAGCATTAGCGAACCACGAACATTTACAGTCAATTTCTACGCTTGTACTGGACCAAGGTTTTGAGGGGGGGCAACCTGATGAAGGCTCCACCCCTGAAGCTTTCAATGTTCTATTGAATTCAAAGTATATAAGTACGGTTGCTACTTTTACATTGATTCGATGCGGTTTTACTGACGACAACATTCAGTCGTTAGTAAAATCAAAGTATATGAAAAATATTCAAAAGCTGAAAATTAATGAGTGTAATATAAGCTCCAACGGTGTAAAAATTTTGGCAAACTCAGACCTTATGTCTCAAATGTTAGAGCTTGGACTTTGCGAAAATTTTACGATAGGTGACAAGGCCGCCATAGCATTAGCTAACTCTAATAAAGTTAAAAACCTTAAAAAACTAAGCCTCCAGGACAACGATATTGGTATTCAGGGAGCTAGGGCACTGGCTCGCTCGAAAAATCTTCAGGGACTTATACATCTAGACCTTCGAAACAACAACTTGGCTGATATACCAGAAAATATGCATGACGATATATCGGCACTCAGAAGGTATTTTCAACTAGAAAATTTAGAAGCAGAAAAACCACTCCCCTTCTTGAGAGCTCTTATTATTGGTCAACCAATGGTAGGAAAAACAACTTTGTTTCGTGCGTTGAGCGATGAGCAAATTGATTTTGGCTCTTTATCTAGAACGCAAGGTTTTGAACGTTCAGTGATTTCTATTCCTGTTGAAAGAGTAGGCCAACCTTTGATCAATGTAAGGCTAAACTTAATGGATTTAGGTGGGCAGGAAATTCAAATGATGGCCCATAGTTTATTTTTTAAAGAAAGTGCGTTGTATCTGATTGTTGTAAATCAAGATACTCAAGGTAGTGAAGTACGGTTTTGGTTAGAGCATATTGAGAGCAATATACCTGAGCCATTGGATGCCACAATATTACCAATAATAAACCCTTCTATAGGCCAAAAGAGACAAAACATTTCAGCTAACTATTTGCATGAACTGTACCCAGAATCAAAAAAACGATTTAGAATTTCAGACCAAGTTTTTTTTCATTTAAACACAGAGGAAATGAAGTCCAAGTTGTGTGTGACAGCTGATGCAGAGAACATAAAAAAGGCAATAAGTTCGTCGTTATCGCATTTTTCATTTAAAACAGGGTTTGGTGTATATATAGAAATTTCTGAATATATAGAAAGTAGTTTAATGGACCTCTTTCCTGAGCCTTTCTATGAGATTCGAGCTTTCATGCAGGTAATTAAATGTGATAATAAAATTAATAAACTGTTGGCTAGCACTCTAACAAAAGCTGGAATTTCTCTAGATGAGTTACCTGAGTATAGGAAAGACACTCTACGTTATTTAGACTATATGGGTACGATAACAATACTCGGGAATAGAGGAATAAATAATGAAAATGAAGAAAAGTGGGTAATTGTTCACCCAGACCTAATACAAAAAGGCTTGTATTGCTTATTTCCACCACAAGATGAATCCTGCGAAAACTTTCATTATAAATCAGAATTTTACGGTAAGCTTATTAGTCGTGAACAGAAGCTCGGCATTGCAGGTTTAATCACTGTAGAAGATTTCAAAAAGTTAGTTCATTATGAATTCCGTGACACTGCTTTGTTTTATGAAGATTCTCATCAGTTTTCAAAAGATTTGCTCGATATATTAAGTAACAAGAAATTGGGTTTCATGATACCACTAGATAGAGAAAGATATATGATCCCGGCTTATACCGAGCATATTTTTCCACACAACGAAGAATTGTTAACAAAAAAAGTGCTTGACAGTTGGTCTAAGGCGCAATACGCATACGTTTTAGAGCTCGTCCATAAAGGAAATAATATTTTATTTCCGAAGTACTTTTTGTACAAACTCATGGTGCATTTTAGTAAAGGTGCTAAGGGACGAGCTACAAATTATCTTGATGGTTTGGTGTATACTTGTACTGACTCAATTCAATCTAACCGATTTATACTTAAGTGTGAAAACAGTTCTGAAATTTATGTCGAGTTAATAGGCTTGAAAGGAAGAATTTGGTGCTTTGGCTTTACCAAGGATCCAGAATTAAGTCACAAGGTTGGTGGTTTAGCAAAAGAGGTTTACGATAATATTTTTAGATACTTTTATAGTGAAACAGGGAAAACCCAATCAAAAATATGTCAGTCAATACCTTGTCCTGCATGTTTGGAACATCTAGTTAAAGAATGGAATCAAAACAGAAGTCAATCTAACTTTTCACTACAGGACAGCTGTATGTTTGTTAATGGAGAAGAAGAGAGCTATTCATCTGGATATTTTCAATGTAAGAAAAAAGGAAAGCGTTATCGCCCAAGTGAGTTAAAAGAGTATTTATATGGGCGCAATCTTGCTGGACAATGCCCCGGTGCTCAAAACTTTGAAGAAGTAGCTAATTATACGGCAATAATTTATGAGTTTCTTCATGACCAAGGATTAAGTAAGCCTTTTAGCAGCAAAGGAGACGCACTACCTAATTTGTTTGCTGGAAAAGGTACAGGGGTATCTGAAAAGTCAATTGCAAAACTTGTAAGGTGGCATTATGAGCATAGTACTGAATCAATGCCTGAGGAGAATACAATAAGGAAAGCTATGGAACACTTAATTATTAGTATTCCAATATTTAGGGTGTGGGCTGGTATTAATACAACCAGCAAGAAAGTAGCTCTAGAGCTCTACTATGGCAAGATAAAGCACGTTGCTTTAGAAATTAAATGCAACTCTAGAGAACTAATTTTGGTTTGGGAGCAAACCTATCCATTGGTTGAAAAAAGGAAGGTAATTAAATGTCTAAGGGATAAGTGAAAATGAGAGAAAGTCAATTGGATCACTTAACTGATAATGTGGGTTTGCTAATTCTCTCCAAAGCGCTCGACGTAAATTCAGGAGCATATACACACGAATTTTTTTGGCTTTCCACGCTATGCAATGACACGTTCCTAAACTCGGATAACCAGCTCAGCCGTGGAGCTTGTATAGGAACGTTTGGCGATTGTAGTCATCAAGCACGTTCAGCGTTCTAAAACGATGCCTTATGCTAGGGTAAGCAGCTGAAATTTATACACAGACTCACAGTGTAAACAAATATTTTCGAAAAATCCGAAAAATCCGAAAAATCCGAAAAATCCGAAAAATCCGAAAAATCCGAAAAATCCGAAAATTTTCCGGATTTTATCTTCGTGATTTTGGAACATCACTAATTCATTATTGAACATGAGCGATGCACATCGTTTACGCACCCAAAGAGCTCAATGGGCATTTTCAATACTTAAGTTATCGATTATATCGGAAGAGGTAATTATTATGTGCAACAATAAACTTACACTTAAGAGAGATTTTGTTCAACTGGAGTCATATCCAGAAGTGTTAAAGATACGAGGCATGGTAAAAAAGGAGATGTCTAGATTAGTCGCAGGGAAAAATGCTTCTAATAATTTGCTGCGAGGAATTCGTTGGGGAATAAGAGTTAATGATAGTTTTCAATGGACTAAGCGAAACACTTATTCACTTCCAGTGAGTTTAAACTCTGAAGAATCGGGTAAGACTAGGGAGTTCACACTTATTTCTGATGAGTTTATCAGTCATCCAGTTATTCAGGCTGTCCTCAAAAGTAAATTTGAAACTTGGGCATTCTCAGAAAAATCTGACAGTAGAGCTTTTGAAGTACAAGTATCCCTGATTGGTTATGTTGCTACTTTAACGAGTACCGCATTTCCGGCTCCAGTATACTTGCATCAAGATATGGTTGATGGTTCAGTAACTGTTTTATATATTGATGGTAAAGTAGATGGAGGAATTACCAGAGTTTTTGACCTAAATGAAGACATGATTGTGGAAGCTTCTTTAGGAGAGGGGGAATCTATTTTTATGGTTGATGAGCAGACAAAGCATGTTGTTACGCCAATTTCAGTTGGGTTAGGTTCAGTATCGGGAGTGGCAAAACGGCTGTTGATGATAGTGCGGTTTCAGCCCGTAGGCAGATAACGCTGTACTAAATATCTATATTTTATTGTCCTTAAATGTCATTATGAGCCCTGCAAATGTTAGTGGGGCCATTATATTTTATGATGCACTTTGTTAACATGCAGGGCTAATATGTAGTTTAAAGTTGGGCCTCATGAAAAGAGGTTAATTTATCAAAGTCACTTTTTACATTCTTTTACTTCACTTTTATGCCAAGTTATACTTCCATCAAAATGCTAAGTCATTGAAGTAATGATGATGCCTTTATGCAAACTTAGACTACAAACTCCAATATGTGTTGTTTGAAGTGTAAGTCTTATTAATAGCACTTAAAACTATACTAAAACATACTAATTCCTATTCTTTTAAAGTAAAAAACTAATTCTTAGTTCATTAGATCAATAGCACTTCTTATACTAATCTACTAAAACTCTTCAGCACTAATTGGTTTCGTTACCGTGTTAGTCAAAGTTCTTGCGCAGGTTAAAACAGATAATTCAGGCTTATTGATTGAAGTACCTGTGTTGCTTAGCGAATATGGCGTATTCGATCCCTTACTTGATTACGTTATAAGCCAGTCGCACATTAAAAGTTTGCCATGGATGAATCGCATTACGTTTGCTTGCCAATTGTTACTCGAGTACATGGAAGCCAACACAGGATTATTTTCAGACGCCAGCAAGTTATTTCAATCATTTGTAATGCGTTTGTCACTGGGTACCATTAGCCCAGAAGGGAATGATCCATCGGGTTTATATTGGCTACCTCGCTCTACAGCAAACGTAAATCAACTTTTATCTGCGCTAAATGGCTTAACGGATTGGCTCGCCAATAACAGAAATACAACTAGCTTAAATCCATTTGAACAAGCCAGCTCTCATCAAGAACGCCTTAACTATGCTGCATGGTACAAACGCAATCAGTACAACTTTTTAGGCCATATCAAAAGCAACCCTTTACCCAGTGTGCTTAAAACCGTGCGCAAGGTACGTGGTAAAAAGGATGTGCTTAAGGTTGACGGTGATGCCATTTCATTTCCAGAAAAGCTCTTTAAACCCTTTTTTATTCAAGGTTTAGGCAAAGCCAGAGATAAGCGCGTGGCACTGCGTGATCAGCTTATTGTGTTGCTGATGCATGGCACCGGTGTACGCGAAAGTGATGCTTTGCACCTTTGGGTGGATGATGTGTTTTACGACCCAGAAAACCCAAGTGGTGTGATAGTACGTTTGTATCACCCCGAAGATGGCAGAGCACCAAATAACTGGACTGGCCGCAAACGACAAAAAACACGCGCAGCGTACTTGGCTGAGAACTTCAACTTAATTCCTCGTAACCGCATGACGGGTACCGGCCGAATTGGCTGGAAAACCAAAGTAGTTGATGATGACGAAAACTACATTCAACTGCACTGGTTTCCTGCCTTTTACGGCGAGCTATTTGCCAAGTTGTGGCAGCAATACTTACTTTACCTATTACCGTTGCCAAGAATGCACCCTTACGCATTTGTGTCTTTTTCGCAAGCGCATGAAGGCCAATCACTCACCCTAAACGCGTTTAACCAAAGTTATAAAGCGGCCATGGCTCGCATCAACCTTGTTGTGTCAAAACCCGAAGGACGAACCCCGCATGCTCACCATCATGCTTATGGCAGACGCATGTCGAGCGCGGGCATTGATCCAAGGCTGATCAAAAAGGCACTCCACCATGCTTCGTTGTTATCACAAGCCGTATATACCCAACCCAGTATTAGAGATGTGACGTTGGCATGTGAAAGAGCGTCAAAAAACCTTGATGGTCAACACTATGCCGAGTTTAAAGAAGACGTCAGCGTGAGCTGGCAAAACGTGATGGAATCGGGCTTTGAAGATATTGATCCAGATGGGCTATTTAGCGGTAAGTACCCTAAATTAAGGAGATATAAACCATGAAAACACAGGATTATGAGTTCAATTGGTTTATCAAGAAAAACGGCTCAGGTTGGGAAACATGGCGGGAGTTGGCCTCTGCTTGGCTTGAACAAAAGCAATACGGCATTGACCACTCACGCGCAGCAATTTCACGCTTTTTAGATGAATACCTGGTACCGCGATTTATTATCGACCCCATTGAGCTTTTTACACTGGCAGATCAAGACTACAACAAATTTCTTATGTCGTTTGAGCTGAACGAAGGCTACCGTGTTAGGCAAAACAACGATGTATGCCGATTTATTGACTGGATAATTGACACCTACTACTCAGAACCAGATGACAATGGCGATCCTGTGCCGCTATTTCAAAACCCTTTTGATAAAGAGCAAAACCCCGTAAGGCGGCAGGAGACGGTCTACAACGCTTTACCCTATGTCTACATTAAACAACTGCGCCGCATATTATGCCCCGCGCCTCGAGGTCACTTTAAGCAATGGCAATGGGCCATAGACTACAGTGAGATTTTCTTCACCAATGCTCGTTTTTTAAAAGATTGGATTTTGGTTGATGAGTCGGTGATAGACACAGCAGACCCCGATTGTGTTTGGCAAAAACACACGCTAGATAAACAGCGGCAAATAAGAATTGATGGTGCACTGAGAACCTTAGAAAAGGGTGACAGCATTTACTTAATTTGGTCGCCTGTTCGTGCCATGGCTTTGTATCTTAAATTGCAGTTACCTTTACGAACCTTTCAAGTACGAATGCTGGACTCGGGTGAGGCTGATACTTGGCGTTACAGCAATGGCGAGTGGCAAATGAATACGCAACATCATTTTGCTGAAGGCTGCGATAAGCGCCCATGGCAAAAAGGGGTATTCCACCGCATTATTACGCCAGATATTGGTGATGTGATGACGGGCATGTACATCAACACCAAAAAAACCGCTGATAGAAACAAAGATGAAATAACTCGGGGATACGTGATCCCGTGGCAACATGAAGAGGTGTTGTATTGGCTAGAAAAGCTAAGAAATTGGCAAGAAAAGTACAACCCAATCAGTAAACCCACCTCTATTTACGACTTAGATTACAAGCATTTTGGTAGCACTAAAACCAAAATTCAGCGCAGTGAAATTGGTGATATTTGCTTTTTGTTTCGCAATGCTGCTGCGTATCGTAAGCGCGAACGGCGCATGCCAATTACAGATGGTTATGTTAACGCGCTTTGGGTGGCTTTGCTTGCCCAACTCGAGCACGATGTGGCGAAAAAAGAGCATACTTTAAGAGATGGTGCCAAAGTACATTTTGTAGACCCTAAAAATGCCAGAAGGCCGCTATTTCCTTTGCATGCATTACGCGTTTCTTTGATCACTTGCTACGCCATTGAGGGGGAAATACCCACACCAATATTGTCAAAGCTGTTGGTTGGCCACAGTCGTTTAATCATGACTTTGCACTACACCAAGCTCACGCCTGTGATGATGGCCAAGAAAATGCGCGAGGCCGAAGGAAAATAATCGACAAAGAAGACGATAGCTTGCAGTCATTCCTAGCCAATAAATCTATTGAAGAAATCGGCCTGCAAGCGGCGTTCAAAGACATTGAATCGCTACAAACTGCATTGAGAGTGCGTAACCCCGCTGGGTGGCAAGAAAAGTCGATAGGTATTTGTTTAGCGGGAGGCAACACCTCGCCCTTGGTTGAACATGCTTCTATTGCTGGGTGTTGGAATGGCGGCGATAAACTCAAAAAGGCGAATCGAAACCAAGCCGATCTACACGCGCCAGTACCCCACGGCATAGAAAACTGTATTCGCTGCCGCTGGTTTATTACCAGCATCCGCTATATTCAATCGCTTACGGCTCACTTTAATAACCTAAGTTATCACGCCACGGAAGCGGCCAAAATTGCTGCGGAACTCGAGGGCGAGCAAGCGAGTTTGTTGGATGAAGAATACTTTTGTGAAGTCAATGGCACTCCTTTTAGTAAGCGCGACCAGCTAAACAGCATAGACAGGCGTATTGAGCGACACAAAACCGAAGCCGATGAATACTGCAAAGACTTAGTAGCGTGTTTTCAAGTGATCCGTAGGGTACTAAGTATTGAACAAAATCGGGAAGAGCACGACTGCAAAGACAAAGTAATTGCGCTTGGCTCGGCACAAGACATATCACCATTATTTAGCTTTTTAGACACGAAATCTGAGTTTAGGCAGCTGATCCAAATCTGCGATGACGCAGAAGTATTTGCAGACTTAAAAGATGACTTAAAGAAAACCACGGCCATTAATCACAGATCAAACATGCTAAACACCATGCTAATGCGCATGGGCTACCAACCAATCCTGATGCAGCTCGACGACGAAGCGCAGCTTAAGCTTGGTAATGTGATGGTCAATGCCATGCTAAATGCCACTAAAGAGCCAGACAAAAGCAAAGCCATGACAATGCTTTCAACTTACCTTGATACTGAAGCTTACTTGAAAGACGCAGGCCTGCTCGAGCAAGGTGTACAAGCGATTGAAAGTAACACAGGCATTAGCATCAGAACATTAGCAAGCATGGCAACAGCCACTTTAGGAGTGAAGAAAAATGGCTAATCCAGTTGACCCAACCCTAGTGCTGCAAGAGCTATGCGCAAGCGCCACCGCAAGAACCGCCAATGCTTTAACGGTATTGAATGCAGTGCTTGAGCAACAAAGTAAGATAACGCCTCTCGACTTTTCTATGGCAACGATCGGGCGGCTGTCTAAAGAGCAAGGCGGCCCATCAACACAAACCATCCGTAATCGCACAGGTAAGCATTTTCAGCAATTAATTGAGGCTTGGGCAGCCTATGCAGGCACAACGTGTAAAAAGCCGCTCTCAGTGCGCCAAAAACAGCTATTGAACAGCAACGACCAACATATTCTGGATGCTATCGATGACCCAGTGATTAGAGCCGTAGTAGGCTCACTGATTGCCGAACGAAACAAATACCGTGACCAGCTCAACACATTAAAAGCCAACTCAGACTTGTTTATAGACAGAACCAAAGGCGATAAAACCAACACCACACTTGAAAACAAACAATTGGTACCGCTGGAAGTTGAAGCCATTAAAGACGCAATTTCTGATGCGTTTTTTAACAAGCAAGGCTGGGAGGTTATGCCTACAGGTCAAGTAAAAGATGCTAAGGGAAACGAGATCTATAAGCGCGGGTATGTGAATGGGATAAAAAAATTTTTTAATTGCCTAAGTTAAAATCTTTGTATTATTGTGCGTAATACATAGTGAAATTGGCTAGTAAAGGATATCGATGATGCAAAACTTCAGAGATACCGATTCAGGTGATGGGTTTCTGTATCACTACACAAGCATTGACACGGCTTGTGACTATATTCTTAAAGATAATCGCTTACTCCTAAACTCTCTTCATAAAGCAAATGCTCCAAAAGATTGTAAAACTTGGTTTCTGAGTGCTTACACGAATGATCACGAAAGATATGGCCTAAAACATGGCCTTAGAGCAGCTGAAGAGCTCAAGAAAGTTGTAAGGATGACTTGTTTTACACAAGATCAACTTCAAGAAAACCCTCCGAGCAAAATTATACTAGATATAAACCGCTGTGAATTCAACAATCCTCAAATGTGCCATTATTATGGGAAGGCTAATACAGGGGTATGTTTGAAGTGATTTTGAACGAAGATAAAAACAAAAAACCTGAAGAATTTATAGAGCTGGACCCACATGAGTGGATGTTTTGGGATGATGAACAGTTTAACGAATGGCGGCGACTAAATGATTACCCAAGAATTGTTCAGTTTCTAGAAAATAGTCTTCCAAAATTTAATAACTGGCTTTTAGACCAATCAATATCAATAGAAAGCTTGCTTTATCATGGTCCTGCGAGGTTTGTCAGATACTATGGGCAGCGAATAAATTATATTGAATATGAGGAAAACTATCCTTTTGGAGTCAAAAAGGTATTGCACCGCTTTATCGTAGATTCTGATTTAATACATGAGCCTGAGGGTAAAAAAATACAGAGTAAGACCTCATTTTTTAGTTATTTTGACTGGGCTATTAATGAAAACATCTCCGATATTGAAGATATAATTTTTCATTTTACTCCTCGAAATCGTACATCAGCAGAGGCTGATTATACAAATAGTAGCTCTAATATTACGCTAAATATTCCACGGTACATGCCGGATATATCGATGGAATCGTTAATGGCTGGGGAAGCGGCCAGTCCTCCTAGGCTTGAGCTATTAAAGCTTGGTGGGAAAGGTGTGGCTGTGGAGCAAGGACTAATAGGTCTTAAAAACTTAGAGTTTACAAACTTAGACAACCTAGTCTTAGCATCACCAGTGATTACCAGCTATCAGCAATTCCTGTTTTGTACTCTTCGTAACTTTAAAGTGGTTGGTGATTTACATGCCGCAACTTTCTATCAGTCTGTTGCAGAAATAGCTGTATCTGACGGCAAGTTAGCTAACTGTAGTTTTGAATATGGGGAAACTGAAATTAAAAAAGAGTCTTTTTTGTTTAAATGTAGGGTTAAGGAGGAAAAGTTTGCATTAAGTGCGTCTGAGTTAACAGATTGTCAAATAGAATACTCTAGCATTGTCAAATTCTCCCAAACTTTAAAAAAAGCTTTTCATCACGATGCGAAAATAGCCTATTCGCGGCTGGGATATCCTGATATTGCAGGAGAGCACTTCTTTTTAGAACAGAAAGCAAAAAGGGCAAGCTTATGGCATAGCTTTATTTATTTTGATAGTAAGAGGAATTTTAAAACTGAATTGTTATCCTTACTAGGGTCTTCATGGATGTATTTGCAAGAGCTCTACTGGGGATATGGTGAGCGCCCATTTAACATTATAAAGTCAGTTACCTTTATTCTTATTACTTTTGCTTTGATAAATTATTCCTGCAACCAATCCTCAACATATTCAGATATTTCAAATTCTTTACTCTACACCGTTCAGTCTTTTACAAACATTAAAGTTGTTGATATAAAACAGGAAAGTGAGGTTTTAAATCTCATTGGGGCTATCTTGTCACTCTGTGGTCTACTTTCCGTTGGCTTATTGGTAGCGTCACTATCAGCCAAATCGAGAAAGTATAACTAGACACGGTAAACGAGACAGCTTTTCTGTAAGTTTATTTTTGAGATAAAACATCAGACACAATTCTTTTACACAGGGAGTCCAAATCACGAAAAATGCTTTCTCTATTGATTCCGCATTTGCTTAGCTGAGCTAGGATTGCGTGTTCAGCCCCTTTTTCAATATGTATACATTTCAAAATATCGCTTCGGTTGTGTCTTTTTAAAAATGTATCTAGTGGTTCATTATTGTTGCCATGAATCGTAAATGCACTGTGCTGCAAATCCATTCTGCCATCTAAAGAGCTAGCTTCAATTGCCAGCGGATATTCCCAAGTAAATGACTTTAAAGAATTTGATGGTGAAAGCAAAAAGAGGGGATATGGTAAATACTCATCTAAAGAGTACGATTCAATATCAGTTGTTTCGTCATCACTTTTTGCAAAGTTAGACCATAACAAGCCTCCTTCAGCGATATAGTCAGGGTTTCCTGCTTCATGAGCGTTAAAAACTCTTCTGTTGCCCATTTGCGAAGGGCAATATATCAAATTCAATCCTGTCACTAATTTATTTAGGGCGTGTGGATCAAGAACCCATATTGCCCTTTGACCTTTTTCAGATAGAGGTTCTTGGGTAACGGCGAAGAACAACGCGACCAGAGGCGAACGTGACCAGTCTAGTAGCCTAGTTGGCAGACCATGGTGCTGCATTAGAGCGTAAACTTTCCATGGGTTGTGGCTCTCTGTTTCGGAGTATTTGCCATAATCACGGAGAAACCTGTATGCAACAGTGTCTTCTTTCGTCTTATCTAGCCCACGCCATTCAACTTGTGAACTGGGTTTGAAGTTGAGATCACCAACACCTCGGTACCAAAAATCGATATCGTGGTCTGCTATCAGCTCTAAGAATTGCCCCACACTTGAAATCACTAAATTTTCCTTATGATTGTCTACCACTAAAAGCTATTTTTTTAATTTAATAGCTTTATAAACTGTATTCCTAGAGAGTTTTAGCTCTCTAGCGATTGCTGCAATAGGTTGATTTTGCTTGTACAAGCGGTGGATATCAAGTTTTACGTTTTCAGATATTGGCTTGCGGCCTTTGTATTTACCGGCTTTTTTTAGCCGCTGCAATGCCCTCAAGCTGGCGCTCTTTTCTGATATTGAGTTCAAACTCTGCGAACACGGCGAGCATATCTACAAAGGCTTTGCCTGAGGCTGAGTCGGTTGAGATGGGTTGTTCTAGCGCTTGTAGCTGAATATCGTTGGATTTTAGGTGGTTCACTAAAGTTTGTAAGTCGAGTACGGAACGAGCGATACGGTCGACTCGAGTCACAATTAAGGTGTCACCCGCACGAAGGTAGCTAAGTAGTGCTTGAAACCTGTCGCGTTTGGTGTTCGATGCTGAAGCCATATCGGTAAACACCTTGCCACAGCCAGTTTCCTCAAGTTTGGCTATCTGTATATCTAAAGACTGATCTGTAGTCGAAACTCGCGCATATCCAATCTTACTCATGGCAATTGTTCATTTAGCATCTAGACTAAATAAACATAGTGCGTACTAACGCCTTAAACCACCCTAAATGAACACTTTTAAGCGGTATTGGTGGTGTTCAAGTAGGGTATACGCTATTTGAACTATGATTTGCAGTTGCTTTAGGAAACGCCACCATAATGGACTTGCAAAACCCCGACCTGATTTTAGTAAAACGCCTATCAGAACACTCATGCTCTTACTTTGCGGTTGAAAGCGTTGCGGGAACTGATGTGGTGTTGACGGACATTGAAAGCGGCGGGCGTTTTAATTTTGCGAAGCCAAGGCTTGAGCAACTGGTGTCAAACGGCCAGCTCAGAACCATCGCACGGCGTGAGCTACCAACCAAATTAACCTTTAAACCACTCAGTAACGTTAAAAAGCCAAAAGCTGAAACTGCCGAAGATGTTGCATCCAGAAAAGAAATGGAGCGATGCTATAAGTATGTGCAAGGCGCAATTGAGCAAAGTGTTCCAGCCTATACCGAGAAATGGTTAACCCCATTTATTGCCCAAAAGGCGGCGGCGATAAACGACAGCAGCCCACCGTCATGGCGCACGCTAGCCCATTGGAAAAAAACTTTTGTGGAAAGCGGCTGGGATAAAAACGCATTGATGCCAAGGCATAAAGCCAAAGGCAATCGAACCAAGCAACTACCTCAAGAAGTACATGACCTCATTGATGAAGTGATAAACGAATACCTGCGCATCCATACGGTAGTGAGGTATCAAAAGGTGTATGACCAGTTTCTAGAACAGCTTGATACGCTTAATGCAGAAAGACGTGAGGCTGATTTAGTTGAGCTAAAGCCATGTAGTTATAGATGGATAGTGAATAGGCTTCAAAATAGGTAGAAATGACCTGAAATAGCTAGAAGCAGGTTTTCACCTTGCCTAATTTTGGCTGTTTATTTACAAGTTTCTCGTATAGCCAGGAAAACGAGCGATTTGGTTCGTTTTCATCCCAAAGCTTTTTGTAGCAATAAGTTATCCGCTATGATAAAAATTCCTTAAGTAGAAACTCGTGGCGATTCACGACAAATAAACGCCCAAATCGCTCGTAGATCGAGATTGTTAGAACTACAGGAAATAAACTTAGTGCAATTGCCAAAAAGAGACCCTAAGCACGTAACTGAAACAAAATCTTTCAAGATTTTCTCAAGAAATATGCCCGATAACTGGATTATTAGGGAAGTATCGGAGAGGGATTACGGCATCGATTGCTATATAGAGTTAGTTGATAACAATGATCAGCTAACTGGCGAGCTGATTTCTATACAGCTAAAAGGAATAAGAACAATAAAATGGACAAAATCAGATCACTACACCTTCTCAGGGATAAAAATATCAACAACAAATTACTGGATGAAGTTTCCGACTCCGGTATTTATTTGCCTAGTTGATGTCGATTCCGAAGAAGTGTTTTTCACTCCCGTGAAATCGACTGTTAGAAAAAATTTCTATAGTTACATCAAGCAAGATGATTTCTCATACAAAGTACACAAAAAAGACAGTCTAAGCCAGCTATCTCTAGAGGCGTTTTTGATTTCATATTTCACAGAAAAATCATGGAAAAGTCTTGAGCTAAATATTAATTCATTCTTGTCTAATTGTCATAGATACAAAGAATTTATCGAAGAAAATATAGGTAGAGACTACTTCATGGGAGTGGACATCGGTAGGGTTATGTATTTGAAGGTTTTTTTCGAAAACATAAGGTTCTTATGCTTACACTTCCAAATTGAGTGGAAGTTAAAACCAATTAATGAATACTTCAAAGAAAGCCAGAAAGCGTTTGGAGATCATTATGATATTCATGAACACTACATTGAGCTGATAGTTAAGCAGCTGGAAGAATATCTATCATTACTGGCGCTAAAAATTAAAGACCATGTTTCTATTGATGAAGAAGAGTATTGGCACGCCAAAGATTCACAACTATTTAATTTAGTAATCAATATAGACAATGAGGGAAATATCCCTGAATTCATATGAGCACTAGTTCTAACAATACCAAGCACGGTGACGATTTTTCGTGTGGCTTCGCCTCCACTACAAAGCCGTCCGTGTTGGGGGCGTTGAAGATCCGTTTTTGGCACAAAGCACGTCAAAATGCCTAATACAGTTGCACTGTTATGTAAGTGACCCCTTTTTTTTGGGTACTAATTTTTTACTACCATATCTTATTGTTTTAATTGTATTTTGTATGTTTAGTACACTTTCCACTATAAATTTGTAAGTCACTACAAACTCCAATATGTGTTGTTTGAAGTGTAAGTCTTATTTATAGTACTCAAAAGTATACTAAAACATACTAATTCCTATCTTTTTAAAGTAAAAAACTAGATCTCAGTTCATTAGAACAATAGCATTTCTTATACTAATCTACTAAAACTCTTCAGCACTAATTGGTTTAGTTACCGTGTTAGTCAAAGTTCTTGCGCAAGTTAAAACGGATAATTCAGGCTTATTGATTGAAGTACCTGTGTTGCTTAGCGAATATGGTGTATTCGATCCCTTACTTGATTACGTTATAAGTCAGTCGCACATTAAAAGTTTGCCATGGATGAATCGCATTACGTTTGCTTGGCAGCTTTTGCTCGAGTAAATGGAAGCCAACACAGGGTTATTTTCAGACGCCAGTAAGTTGTTTCAATCATTTGTTATGTGTTTATCACTGGGTAAAAATATGGCAAATACCATCAGTACTTTTTGTAATGCGCTGTAATGTCCTTACTCATTTTTCGTTTCTATACTTTGTGCGCAGCTTGAGGGAAGGTCTTCAAGCACAAGTTCGAAAGAAGGAGTTTGTTTATGTCCAGTCCAGCGAATGTCACAATTAAGAATAGAACAAATCAATCAATTACTACGAAAGTCACTCGAGACTCTTGGGTTGAGGGTGATGGCAGTTCAATTGATGGTAAAGTCATCCCTCGAGGTGAACATGGCGTCTTTCAGGTGGTCGCCAAAACAGGCCATCATGGTGAGTTAGATATTGATTTTATTGGCGGAGACAGCGGTAACGTACTCGGTACTTTGGAAATATTGAGTATTAAAGATCCTCAGGAAGGCGTAAAGAGCCTTGCAGTAAATGCTAACCAAAGCGAAATAGATGTGTCAGCAATGGGATATAGAAGTTCGCCCAATGATGACGATTTACGAAGAATTAATTTCTTAATTGTCTAGCCGTTAATATTGAAAAGAGTAAGGCAGTTTTGTGTCACTAAAATCTGGTTTGTGTAGTGAAAATATCACAACTGACCTATACCTTAACTTCCTCATTAAAGTGGCATAGAGTTAACTTTCTCTATGCCAGCATGTCTTATACAGTATTTTAGTCTTTTAAAAGCGGTCGTAAATGTTGTTTTCTTTTCTCCTTGAGAAAATCAGCACAAATGTTAATGTTTTCTAAATTAGACATTTACCACTATCAAGGACTGAAACAGTGAAGATCAATTCACCACTAGTTAATTCGCAGGTCAATTTAGCCAGTAACTTAACCGCTAAAAATGAGGCTAAGGCGCATAACATCGAACCTCAAGCACCAGAGAAGGAGATGAACGCTGCGGCATTGTCAGCCGAAAATACGCCAGTATTAACTGAAGAAGAAATCCAAAAATTAAAACAAGAAACTTTTGAGATTAGCAAACAAAATTATAAAGTGATGGGAGAGACGCAAGAGGCGTTTGCAACCACCTTAAGCGAGTTTGAAAAATTTAAAAAAGAACAAAGTAGCTTAAATCCAGGAATTGATTTGAGTTCTTTAGATTTATCGCAAGAGGAAGATGGCACACTAAAACTTGTTGGTGGAAGTGTAGACGGTAAATTGCGTGAGGATCTTGAGTCTATAATTAACGAAAACAATAAGCTAAAAAGTGCCTATAAACAGGTACATGAAGGACTTGCACAAATTGTTCGATTCTCTGGTGCAGATCGGCAAGGCATAGAAGCAAAGGATCTTTATGGCAATATTAGGTTGAATGAGTTAAGTAAAAGCTTCGAAAACCAATTCCATGATACGGGCTTTGGTCAGGATTATCATACACTTGAGGACAAAGTGAATAGCCACCCAATGCTGTTTGCAATGAAAATGAACGAGGCAATATATCCTAGAATTAACATAAATGTGTAATTGAGTATCGATAGCTTGGGTAAGTCTCACATTTTGTATGACGCTCAAAAGTTGAAGATAGTGATGAACGGGCGCAACTACAATACTCCAGAGTCTAAAATATCAGAGACTGCTTGTGTAAAGCCAATCGGCAAAAATTCGTTAAAATGAAATTCACTTATAAACTATGACGTTAATAAACTTTGTAGCAGAATCTAAAGCTCTATAACCATGCTTTTGCGCAGCACTAAACTTGGTTTTCTGATCAGTTTTAAGGAGATGCCAAGCACCGTCATAAAAAACTTCAAGTTGACCTTCTAGAACATGAACAAGCTCTTCTGCAACATTATCATGCGGCTCTCTTAAGTGTTCATCATTTGGAATGAGAGAAATGACAAACACCTCGGTATTTTTGCTCCCGTTAGATGAATAAACAGGAGCAAATATAGAGCCTTCTTGGTTGATAGAGTTATTCGAATTCTGCGGGTCGCTCGGATCAAGTAACATTGTGTACTCTATGCCAATACCCTGCGCCAACTTCCACAATAATTCAACTGTTGGACTAGACTCAAACCTTTCAATTTGTCCTAACATCGCCTTGGAGATGCCGGTCATGTTGGCCAATTTATCTAGGCTTAGGCCTCTCTCTTTTCTGATGTCTTTTAATCTAACACCTAGGTTTTTGGAAATTTCCGATTTAACTTTCATTATGTTGTGCGTTATTGCGTACAGTGATATTGTGTACACTATAACGCACAATGCAGCACTTATCTATTCAGAAGGGAATTACATGCCTAGTAAAACTTTTGTTTGCTTCGTTTATTTACTTTGTTTCATCAGCTCTGTCAGTGTAGCGTCAGAATATACGCCTTTAGACAACTTTATCGTTAAAGCCAAGTCCGTGACTAAGTCGGTTTCAGGCACATCCGTTGTATTGATTAAGGGTGGTCAAATTACTCACGAAGTTCACGTTGGTATGGCGAATGTTGAAAAGCAGATCCCTGTCGATACAAATTCGGTTTACTACTTCGCTTCGACAACTAAAGCGATAATGGGGCTGGCGACATTACAGGCTGAAAAAGAAGGTTTGCTTTCTAAGGACTCTACCTTGAGGCAGCTATTTCCAAACGTTAAGTTTTCTTATATCAATCCTGACAACTACTCAGTCAGAGATTTATTGTCTCATCGCTCTGGGTTAACAAATGACGCGATGACATGGACTTTTTCTTACACCGGAAACCATGACAAAAAGCAACGGCTTCATTTTGTTTCCTCGCTAAAACAGCACCCAAAAATTAAAAAAGGTGAGTTTGGTTACACAAACCTTGGATACAATCTTTTAGCTATATGGTTTGATAAGAACTATGAAGGAGGATGGCCCAACGCGATTAAAGAGCTAGTGCTTTCACCAGCAGGAATGAAAAATTCAACAGCAGATGTTGACCAAGCGAGATTGCAAAATTGGCCTATTCCAAGCCCATATTCATATAAATTTCGAAGTGGTCAATCTGAGATTTATATGAATAAAAACAATGCGACTTTGTACTCAGTGGGTATCTTTGCCAGACCAAATGATTGGGGTAAGTTGATAACCCACTTGTTACCAATAAATGCAGAGCGCTCAGCGTTTCCCAAGTCGGTTGTAAGAGCGTCTCAACAACTACTAGTCAGTGATATCGATAGCTATTTTTCCGGCTATGGATGGGGGTGGATGCACTCAAAAGTCGCTGGTGAAAGTGTGTTAATGCACACAGGGGGATTTGATGGCGCTTCTGTTCAAGTATCTTACGCTCCCGAAAAAAACCTTGGTGTCGTTGTTGTTCATAACGAAAGTGGACTCATTGCAAATGAGTTAAATGGCAGAATAACTGAAATCGCTTATAAAATGTTAACTAATCAAGATGTGAGTAAGCTTATTGAATTCCATCAAGAGGAGATGACTGATCTTGCTGTTTATGTTGAAAAAGCAAAGGCAGCAATTGCCGCAAAAAGAGAAGACTTGTCAAAACGCCGGAGCATATCACCTTCGCTTAAATTATCACTTGAAGGTGTATACGAAAACACGGATGTTGGACAGTTGACTATTAAACAGAGAGACGGCGATTTACATCTTGCTTGGGGGGATTTACAGAGCAAGGTTTACAGTGGACAAGCAGATAATGAATTTATAGTAGAACTTAGACCGGGTAAGTTCTACGAACTAACCGCTGATAAAAGCATGTCCATTATCGAATTAAAGGATTGGCAATTCCAAAAAGTTAGGTAATTCAGAGGCAAAGTTAGTTGGAATCTAGATGCAAATTGGTGTGACAACGTCAAAGTTGTGTAGCGGATATGCCGGCAGCCCCTTTTGGGGCTCGCATTAGAGTAACCAGTAGCTCCAATTTCAACCCCAAGGCTTGTCATAGAACTAGTGTATATAGTCATCAATTAGCTTGCGCCAAGCATCGGGCTTACCGTAATAGGCAGTATGCGGAAGCTTTACGAACGTTTCATGCTTTTCAAGGATAAGGGTTGGGTAGCCAGTAACCTGAAGCTTTTGCATTAATAGACGGCTTTGCGCGATTTCTGTTTGCTCAGTACCTTGATTTGCCAGCATAGCTCGTTGCCAGTGGTTTTTATCTAGCCCAAGCTCTACCGCGAGTCCTTCTATGACTTCAGCTCGGTTAACCTGTTTGCCCGCTACATAGTGGGCATGCTGAATAGTTTTAAGCATGTTAAGTGGCGCTATGCCTAATTGCTCAGCGGTTATGATGGCACGAGCGGTGATGTATGAGTCAAGGATCATCGACTCGTTACTTTTCACTCTTTGGATGTAACCTTTGCCAAACTGCGCGCCTGTTATGCTGGCTATACGCGCATCACTTGTGAGAATGTGATTGCGGAACGCTTTCTCTATAGATTGATTGGCAATCATACCTCCAGGATGCAGTTCAAGCTTGAAGTCACTGTTGGCTGCAATCGCATCCAACAGTGAAGTCGCACCGTAACACCAGCCACACATGGGGTCGAAGAAGTAGTGCACTTTTACCATTTCATCTCTCCCATATGTACCTTAGCACCAATACCCAACGCCATCGGTAATCCTGCATCAGGGTAGCGTGCAGACATACTATCAATCAGTTCAGCGCTATTTTTGCTGCTGCTTTTTGCCTGACTGAAGTCGCTTAAATACTGCTGCGAGTAGCTTATGGTACTTGCATCAAGTTTGGTGCCTGCTTTCATGTGGCCAGGTATTACAATCTCTGGTTTCAGTGCTTTTAACTCTTTTAATTGGCGGCTCCACGCTTGTTGACTGTGTTGGGATTGCGCATCGGCCATCCATAAGTGCACATTACCGTAGACTGCAACATTGCCCAGAACCGCTTTACTTGACGGGATCCATAAGTAGGGGCGGTGTGCCAGCTCAGATTGTGTACCGTGGATCTCTATTTTGTGCCCATCGACAAAGAGTGTACTTCCCTCTACAACTGTTGGGATGTATGGCTTAACAGGTGCATTTTCCCCCATTTTTGGTGTCCAGAATGCTAATTTACCCGCGAGCTTTTCTTCAATCACTGCTTTTACGGCCGCTGTGGTTAGGATCTTAGCTTCTGGGAACAAAGCGTGTAGTACTTCCGCGCCAAAATAATAGTCCGGATCAGCTTGGCTGATAAAAATCGTTTTTAGGGTTTTGCCGCTGTCGAGTACTTTGGCAGCTATGCGTAGTGCATCCGCTTTGGTAAAACCCGTATCTACGACCATTGCTTCACTCTCTCCAATCACCAGTGTTGAGTTAACGTGGAAGCTGTTTTTGTCAGCGTTATAAACATCCAGTGTAAGTGGGGCGGTGTTTGCTGCCATCGCATTGCTTGCGAATAAAATCGATGCTGCTATCAACGTTAGGTGTTTCATATCTTTTGCCTCAATAGGTTTAGTACGGAGCAGATGATATGAAATTGATAGGCTCAGAAAAACATGCCAAACTAAACATCATTGTTTCATAAATCGAGCAAATTAATGGATAAACTCATCGCTGCTAAGGTCTTTGCCGACGTTGCAATCACAGGTAGCTTTACCGCGACGGCTGACAGGCTAGATATGTCTCGCCCTATGGTAACTCGGTACATTGAAGCGATGGAAAGCTGGCTAAACATTCGTTTATTACATCGCACCACGAGAAAAGTGTCTTTAACGACAGCAGGGGAGTCCTGCTTGGAAGAAGTAAGACAGTGGCTGAGGCAAGCTGACACCATAACCGGCTTGGCGAATACCAGCGGAAAACTGTCTGGTACGGTTCGACTAGCAACCAGTATGTCTTTTGGCTTTTCTCAACTAGTGCCCGCTATTCAACAGTTTATGTCAGCACATCCTGACGTAAATATTGACATTGATTTGCAAGATTCTGTGGCCGATCTCACTGAAAGTCAGATAGATCTGGCTATTCGTATTGCCTCTGCACCGGACCCTTCTTTGATTGGTAAATCAATTGCAGTATGTAGCTCAGTTATCGTGGCGTCGCCGCAATACCTTGCGAATGCAAGTGAAATCAAAAAGCCAGATGATCTAGCTGAGCACTCGTGCCTTGGGTATAAGAATTTTCAGCAGCATATTTGGCATTTGCGCAAAGGTAACTCACAACAGTCGGTAGCCGTAAACTGCCGTTTAACTGCGAACGAAGCAACGGCTTTATTGCACGCAGCGTTAAATGGCGCTGGTCTGGCAATTCAACCCACTTATTTGGTTAACCGCTACATCAAATCTGGCGAGCTTAAGCCGGTACTACCTGATTGGAAGCCAAACGATATGAATATATACGTGCTCTATTCTTCGAGAAAGTATATGTCTCCAACCGTGAGGGCATTGATAGACTATTTGTCTCACTATTTTGCCAGCACGCCATGGTGAAGTGTTGTACGGAATTACCACGGGCTTCTATATGGCAATTAACGTTGAAATAAGCACTCTCTCAAATTTGATAACGCGCTACACTGAAAACAGCGATTTGTTTCGTTTATGTGCTCTGCCATTACTCTGCTAAGATAAATTAACATTACACGGTGTTAATTGTGAGGTTTAGGAATGAGCCGAGGAAGAATTTTAGAAATATTAAACCAGCCTTTTGTACTTTGGTTTTTGTCCTCTGTAGTGATCGGTTTTGTATCTTGGCAATATGCTGAGATTCAGAAAAGTTCCGCTGAAGAAAAGGTTCAAAAGCAGACCCTGCGAAAAGCAAATCTTGAACTAAATCTACTTCTTCAAGATATTAAATTTGGTGCTGAACAAGGTGAAAATATTAACATTAGTCATTTAAGTGGAATATTACTTAAGATGCAGTACAACGCAGTTCATCCCGGTAATCAATTATATTTTCCTTCTCTGCAAAATGTGATGTTAGAGATTGATTCGAGATCAGGAACTGATGGACTGGAGAAATTCCAAGTCAGAGTGTTTGACCACCTTAAGATAATATCGAATTCAATAAATAGGATAGTGACCCCATACTTACCGCCAAACCGACCTATTTGGTTTTCTCTCACAGATCAAGAAAAGAGTAATCTACAAAGCCTATCCTTACTCACCGAAGAAGTTGGTGTGTATTATAAAAAGGCAGCGACCACTAAGTAGCCTGAAAATGAAGAGCTTGGGACGGATGAATGAACTTAGAATATTTACTGGCTCCCCATTAGTTCAGAAAATTAAAAATCCAAGTTAAACATAACTATTATTCTGGTTATTCTCACGAGTTCAGCTTTGATGACTGTGTTCGCTATCAGTGCTCCTTGGGCATTAAAGGCCTTTATAGTTATTCGAAGCAGGAAATATGCGAATAACAATAGCTAATATTTCGATCCATAACTCTCAGTTATCGCTATTTCTCAATTACTTTTTACTTAAAACTAAGCCCAGCTAGTTGCTGGGCTTGGCATACTTAGCAGATGTAAACTGTTGGGCAAAATTCAGGGGTGGTATAGCATGCGCCGTAGTCTTTACTGTAAGCGCCGGTTCCGCCTGCTATTTCTTTCGTTTGTTTAGCATCTAGCGCTTTGTTTGCGTTAAGGTTTTTTAATTTTACTTTTTTCAGTTTCATGTTGTATCCAGTTATTTTGTTATCTTTGATTATTCGGTAATGTAGATAAATACCTATTTCTAAGTACTTATCTGTTAAATAATGTGTTTAATTTTTCAACACATTTCAAGCAGGGATGGCAAATAACTTCAGTAGATCTTTTAGTTGTTTGTTTTTTAAGTTGTTTATTATATTGAATTTTTATCAAGTAAATAAAAATGACAGCGCTAGACTTTTGTGCATGTCAATCTTGTTGATTGTGCAACCTATATTCAATCAATTGTTGCAGCAAATAGCTGTATACGCCTTACACATTAAAAGAAGCAATGCTAGTATCCTAATTAGGATAACAATCGAGTTGATAAAAAGTAGGGGAGCTAATGGCACTATCATTTCAGACCTTAAGGTTGCATATTATTGAGGCTAACGACGATTTTCCGGCACTCGAGCGTGAAAGGCTGATAGAGCAAATTCCCCATATCCTGAGTTCTAATGTGGTTGAAAACCTTCCCCCTTATTTTCATGGTATTGATTCAGAAAAACAGGCCGAAAACTGGTTTCAGCGTATGTGTTCAGAGAGCCGCTTACTGCAAGTTAAGCTTGGGCAGCATGAGACAATAGGCTTTTTGTTTGTTTATGTTGACAACGAAAGTGATGCGCATATCGGTTACTTATTGGCTGAAAAACACTGGGGCAAAGGTTACGCCAGTGAATTGCTGCAAGGGTTTATCCAGGCAGTTATCAGTGTAGAGTCTTGGAGTACCCTAATTGCGGGAGTGGAGCAATCCAACCATGCGTCCATTCAGTTGCTCAAAAAGCTGGGGTTTTCCCAGCAATTGCATGATGAAAACAGTCCACTTTTCTTTGAATATGAGATCCATCGCGTCTGTTAACCTCTGCGGTATGTCTTTTATTTCCCTGAGTGTGCTTTGGTCATAGCGCTCGGCTTGTCGTTAGTCCATCGATTGATAAAAGTAAAAAATATAACAATTGTTGTTATTTTCTTGTTAATGTAAGCGCTTACATGTTAGGTTTAACATTCAACATACGATTACACCGCGCTGAAAGGTGTGTAGTAAAGCTCGTGTGTTTGAAAAGCGCTATATTTTTCAATTGTTCGGGGTTGTTATGGATTGAAATGTAAGCGCTTTCATTTCTGCGGTTTATGAAGTGATTAAAAGGATCCGTGTTTTAGTGGTTGATCGCTAAAGCAGTTTTATACATTACATTTGGAGACATAAAGTGAAAACGAGTAGCAAGTTAATCGCTAAGCTCGCAAACATTAGCGTTATCAGTCTGATTGTTTGTGCGTCTTCGCAAAGTAACGCGGCTGTGGGGAATTTACTTTGGGAAGATAATTTTAATAATTTAGATACCAACACATGGAACATAGATGTCGGTGACGGTTGTGACCAAGGGATATGTGGTTGGGGTAATCAAGAATTACAATGGTACAGTGAAAATAATGTCTATATTAGCGACATTGTAGGCGAGGCAGGAAACAAAGGCCTTGTTCTTGAAGCAAAAAATCAGGCGATAGGGGGCAAGGCATTTACCTCAGGTAAGATCCAGAGTAAGAATAAGCTTGCAGTGCAATATGGCATGATAGAGATCAGAATGAAGGTATCTGATGTCGACACGGGGCTTTGGCCTGCACTTTGGATGCTAGGAACGAGTACAGCTAGCTGGCCGGCAAAAGGCGAAATCGACATCATGGAGATGGGCCAATCTCAAGCCGCTCGCAATGATGCAGGCTTTCCCGGTGCGCCAAGCAATAACTATACAGGCTCAAACTTAATTTTTTATGCAGATGCCGCCTGTAATGAAGGTAATCCAACCTGTGCAGCAAGTGTGGCATACAAAACCGATAATGCACATTTGTCCTCAACTCCCTTAACCAACCGCTTTGTTATCTATCGTACTTATTGGACCGAAGAGGCGATCCGTTTCACAGTTGAGGATAATGGGGTCGAATATGATATGTTCGATAGCCCGTTTGCCATTAGTGAAGAGTCAAACGAATTCAACGCGCCATTTTATCTATTGATGAATTTAGCTGTCGGCGGGTTATTTACGGACGCGCTTAGCAATGAACAGGTGAACGCGCCACTTCCTGGGAAAATGGTGGTGGATTATGTGCGTATTTATGAGCTAGATGGTCAAGGTGAAGTGTTCAGCGGCAATGTCACTAAGCCCGAAGTTGGCACCTTTGGTGTTTTTAGTGAGGGGTCAAGCGATAATCAGTTAGTGCCGGGAAGCAACGCGGATATTTATGTGTGGAACCAAAACTCACTCACTCAGGGTAATACCCCTGCCTATGAAGGCAATGAGGTGATTGCATGGCAGTATTCGCCATCGCAGTGGTTTGGAGCCGGTATTCAAAGCCGCCAAGCGCGAGATATGAGCAACTTTAGGGATGGTTACTTAAATTTTAAGATTAAAATTCCTGCGGATGTGAGTTTTAGAATTGGCATTGCTGACACTTATACAAATGAGAGCTGGATCACATTCCCCGCGAACACCAATCAGTATGGCCTTGTTCGTGATGGTCAATGGGGTGAAGTACGTATTCCAATCACTGAGTTAGCGGGTAGCTTAGTGGCATTACAATCAATTAAAAATCACTTCAATATTGTCTCTGTCGCTGGGCAAGAACCTAACTATTCTTTTCAAATGGCAATTGACGATATTACCTGGACAGGGGGCGGTAGCGCGCCTGTTGATAGCGATCAAGATGGTGTTGAGGATAGCGTCGACCAGTGTCCAAATACTCAGCCAAATGAAGAAGTTGATGCGAATGGCTGCCCACTGAGTAATTTACCCGATGGATTGGAGCAGGTCTCTCTGGATACCTTAACTTTCTATGTTAACACTACCGGCTGGGCGGATGTTCATTATCGAGTCAACGGCGGTGTGCAGCAAAATGTCCGCATGCAAGTGATTAATGGTCGCAATGAGCTCACAATATCTGGGCTAGAAGTGGGGGATGTGGTTAGTTTTTGGTTCACTTACCTACAGGAGGACGGAACTGTCGTAGATACCGCAGAGCAGGCCTATATACTTTCAGAATCCTCAGCTGGTAATGATAGCGATGGTGATGGCGTGAATGATGGTATCGATCAGTGTCCAGATACGCCTGTGGGGGATGTGGTAAACACCGATGGATGTAGCATTTTAATCACTGAACAACTTCGTATCGAAGCGGAAGACTACAGCAACTATTTTGATAACGATGCAGGAAATACAGGTGGCGAATATCGCAATGATGATGTTGATATTGAGCTGACCAGCGACAACGGCGGTGGTTACAACGTGGGTTGGACGTCGGCGGGAGAGTGGCTTGAATATCAGGCTAATTTAGGCGCGGGAAGCTATAACTTGACCGCGCGCGTTGCCTCCCAAGTTGGTAACGGAGCGTATAACGTTCTTGTGAATGGTAATCTAGTTGCCAGTACCGTTGTGCCTGCTACGGGTGGCTGGCAAACCTTTATTAGTCAAAATATTGCGTCGATTACGTTAAATGAGGGCGTACATACCGTTCGTGTTGAAATGGCGGGTGGCGAGTTAAATCTAAACTGGCTTGAGTTCAATATCGCTGGTTCATCTAATAATGATAGCGATAACGATGGTGTGCCAGATAATCTAGACCAATGTCCCAATACACCAACGGGGCGCCAAGTCGATAGCCAAGGTTGTGAGATCAGCTTTGGCACTATTGTGCCACTTTATGATTCAACAACACCTTTAGAGCAAGCAGTGAGTTATGACCGTGGAGATGCGCTAATTACGCGTTTTGCTGATCGCGGTCGAGACCGCCATGCAAAAGAAGACCAGTTTCAAATCTATGACCATTATTTATCGCATTACTGGACGCATCGTACCGCGCAATTTGAAATCGCTGATTTTGTTGCAAAAGGCGGCTCACGTATTGAAGTGACCTTTATTACAGAATGGAAACTCGGTGCGCGCGAATTTCGTGCTTGGTATCGTGGATTAGGCACAGTTGCTGAGTACCACGGTAATTACTTTGGTGGCGGTGCGGTCGTTGAGCTTGATAATGGCAGTTATGATACGAACTTTAATAAGATAAGTGATTCAGGTGATCAATATCGTTACAGAGTGATCATTGATGACTACAGACCGCTAAATTGGGACCCTGCGGCAGGCTTTTTGCCTCTTGAAGTTGGTCAGCGCATGGAGTTTGAAGTTAGCCAATTTCTTGATGCGCCACCAGAAGGACGAGAAAATTATTATGGTACAACGTATTTATACATGGTAGGTGAAGGGCTTGTCCCATGGAAAACCGTTGGCGACTTTGCTGATCCATCATCACAACGCGAAGATTCTTACCCGATTGCAGAAGCGGGGTGGTTAGGAGGCAAAACCACATTGCCATACAATTACACTAATGAGCCTGATAATCACTTTATGCAAATGGCGACCAATTTATCGAGCCAAAATGGACAAGCATTTGTTCAGGGGCGACGTGTTCACCACAGTAGTTTTGTTAATGGTGAGCACGATGAACGCAACGGAGAAAATGGCGTGTTTAGTGCGGTGGTTGGAAAGTCAGGGCCACACTATATCAACGACAGTTGCGCAGCTTGCCATGTTCGCAATGGTCGTGCGGCTCCACCAGCTATTGGCGGCTCATTGGCAAAATGGGTGTTTAAAGTGGCCGATATTAATGGCAACACCCATCCCTTATTGGGGAATGTGTTGCAGCCTAAAAACACAGGCATAGATACTGAGACACAAGGCGAGGGAGATGTAACGATTGCCTCGTGGACTGAAAATAATGGTTTGCGTTCGCCCAATTACCAATTTAGTAAAACCACTCCAGCACGTTATTCAGCGCGTATCGCGCCTCAGCTGGTGGGCTTGGGCTTACTTGAAGCGATACCAGAGAGTGCGGTGTTAGCCTTGGCGGATGAAAACGACAGTAACGGCGACGGCATCTCGGGCAAAGCGCAGCGCGTGAACGACCCTATTACTGGTCAAACACGGTTAGGACGCTTTGGCTACAAAGCTGCGGCGGCATCAATTAAACACCAAGTCGCTAGTGCATTTAATACGGATATGGGAGTAACCAACTCGGTATTTCCAAATCCTGACTGTGGGACATCACAATCAAGCTGCGGAGCTGGCGGTGTAGAAGTGTCTGATCAACATCTTACTGAGTTAAGCAAATATATCGCTTTATTGGGTGTGAGAGCGCAGCGTGGGCTTGACGACCCTGAGGTACAATTAGGAAAGGCACGCTTTACTTCAATTGGCTGTGAAGGTTGCCATACAGCAACATTTGAAACCAGTGAGTATCATCCATTTGCGGAGTTACGTGCGCAAACGATCCATCCGTATACCGATTTATTACTACATGATATGGGCCCAGGCCTTGCGGATAACTTAGGTGAAAGCATCGCGAGCGGTGCTGAGTGGCGAACAGCGCCATTATGGGGGATTGGATTGTCTGCTTGTGTGACAGGTGGTGTTGATAATGTGTTAGGTGGGCAAGGCAATGAGTTTTGTACCGCTGAGCCAAGCTATCTGCACGATGGTCGTGCGCGAACGATTGAAGAAGCTATTTTATGGCATGATGGTGAAGCGCAAGCAGCGAGGGTGGCTTACGAAAGTTTGTCAGCAAATGATAAATCAGCCGTGTTGGCATTTTTAAACTCATTGTAAGTTTGTGCATCAAAGATCACGAAAGTTATGAGCTTTGATGCACTTGAAGTTGTTATTACAGTGCTTAGTCTTACAGCGTGTAATGGAAACCGATGGCGATACCGTCGTCTTCGGTTTGTGACATTTGTGCTTCTTGCGCTGCATCGGCGCTTGAGAAGTCACTAAAGTCCTTACGCGCTTCAATGTACAAAATAGTGTCTTCAGACATAAAGTAGTGTGCGCCTATCACGGCAAACTGACGCTTAAAAACATCATTAGGATCAGCATTAAAGTTTGGTTGGATCACATAGTCATCGCCCGCATCAAATACGTTATAAGCGATAAATGTACGCACGTCATTATCAAAACGGTAGCTAACAAGCGACTCTAATCCAACGGCATCCTTGATTAAGCGCCCTAAGTTATCTGTATCGTGGTTTTCGTTTTTATTGATGTTTGCAGCTGCATACCAACCTGGTTTATAGAAATCGCCATAGGTAATGCCGACACCATAAATTAAATCTTTAACCGATTGATTTCGACCAGCAGCATACACAATATCAAACTCGCCGCGGTTAACACCGGCTGTGAGGGTTAAGTTTTCTGTTGCTGCATAGGTAAGTGACGCGCCGTAGGTTGAATTAAACTCTACCATTTGTGCTGCGCTATCCCCTTGATTAAACAGGGTTTCACATGAGCTGCTGGAAATATCAACGACATCACAAGTATAAAAATCATCAGATTTTAGCTGAGCTTGTACAGCAAAGCTCAATTTACCAAATTGATTACGGTATTGCAGTACTTTATCACCACGACCGGTGCCATTAATCGCACCATCATCTTTGTTATAGGTATAAACACCTGCGGCATTACCATCCCAAACTAGGCTGTAGTTGGTGCTGTATACCACGTCGTACCAAGCGCCCCATTGTTTTCCTAGGGTAACTTGGCCGTATTCATCGTGCTTAATCCCAACATAACCTAATCGGTTATATAAAAACTCATCTTGTATTGATTCGAAGCGGTTGCTGTAAACAATATCACTACTACCAACAGGGTTTACACCCCATTCAAGTAATGCGAAGGCCTGCCAGTTGTTTTTCAATTGGCGTTTAAAGTCAAAGTTAATACGCGATGCGCCGTTTACCAACTCAGTCTCGCCTTGAGTGTTAATAACTCGAGCATCGATAAAGCCGCCAATCGTGACACTATTCTTTTCATCTTTGAATATCTCGATAGCGTTTACTGATGGAATAGTAGTCACGCTAGCGATAAGAGTGGCAGCAAGTGTTCTTTTCATGAATTACCTTGTTTCAATGTTGTTGCTAAATAGGGTTAAATTAGCTAAAAAATGGAGATTATCAAAGCTAAAATACAGGCAAAAGTGAAAAAATATCAAGAAAATAACGTGGTTTTTGGTAAATTTATTCATTTTCTGTTCATTGAGTCTAAATATCAATGAGTTAGGGGAGTATGCGTTCTGAGATTATTGATTTATTTTACGCAATAAATGTAAGGGTTTATAGCAATATCTGCGTTTTGTTACAGAAAGATAGCACAAAAGGTGTAATTCAGCGAAAAATCAATAAAACATCATGTTTTTGGTAGATAGACTTCTGTAGTCTTCCAATTAGATACACAACTACAAAAGGGAGATTGAGTAATGCTTGTTAAAAAAATTGGTATCTCAAAACTGGCTTGTTTTTCCACCATTATGTTGTTTTTTATTCATGAAGTTCAATCATATAGCGAACCATCAACAGAGTCATATGGTATTATATATGGTTTTAAAGACGGTAATAACAAAGCGATTTACTTAAGTGACCAAGATGGTAAATCGCCAGTAAAGATCGTGAAAGCCACGTCAAGTGACGGCTATCCTGCTGTCTCACCATCAGGAGAAAAAGTCACCTTTTACGGTAAATACGATAACTTCAAAACATGGTCAATTCATACCGTTGATATTACTGGCCGCAATATGAAAAGATTAACCAGTAAAAAATATGTGTGGGATAGTGCACCTGCTTGGTCTTTGGATGGAATGACGATAGCGTTTGGCAGAGAATATGAAAATAAGGAAGGCGTTTGGCAAGAAGAAATTTGGTTAATGAATGCAGATGGTAGTGAACAGCGCCAAATTAAAAATCTTGAAGGTCGTGCTCCAGAATTTATGCCAGATGGGCGATTACTATATCAATCTAAAGCCAGCCCAAGCCAAATTAGCATTGCCAATTTGGATGGTAGTGAGGTTATTCAACTCACTCAAGACGACACTGATAACATGTCTCCTCAAATTTCCCCAGATGGCAAAAAAATAGCCTATCTATCTAATAGAGATGGCAATCAGGAGGTATATGTCATGGATATTGATGGAGCCAATAACAAGCGACTTACTCGTAATGACATTCAAGAATGGGATCCATCTTGGTCTCCAGACGGCACAAAGGTGTATTTCGCTTCAGAGAATGTATTTGGCTTTTATGATGTCTTTTCTATAAATGTGGATGGCACGTCTATCAAAAAAATACTTCAAAACAGCTCGCAAGCGACAGTTGTGCCAGGTCTTGACCAAGAAACGCTACAAAAGTTAAAGAAAACAAGTGAGCGCCAGTAGACCTGTGCGCTGACCGCAGCTTAAGTTATTTACTTTTGCTGTTGTTGGAGACGACCTAAAAAAGGAAAAGAAGCATCGCGATATTGTGACTAAATCTGGTAATGTTCTACAAAATATTAATAACACCTACGCCCAATTAAGAGAACGTTATAATTTTACTATATTGCCAAGATCAACTCGTTGGAATAGTGTTAATAGGCTCGGCTTCATTAGTACGTATTTGATTAGACAAGGCCGAGTCATAGAAGCGATAGAAGTCGCAGAACGTTACACCGAATATCAACCTAAGTATTGGCAAGCCTATGAGTCTTTAGCAAAGGCGTTTGAGGCGAATGAGGATAACTTGCAAGCGCTGCAAAACGTCAAAATAGCCGTGCGGCTAGTTGATAATAAAGTAAATAAAAGCCTTCTATTGGCATACATTAATCAAGGCGACAGAGTAAATATGCAGCTACGTTCAGTGAAATCATTAACCCTAATTTGTTTGATGCTCTTTTTGATGGTTTTAACCGCCTGCAACAACGATAGCAAACTAGACTTTGACGCATTTGTTGAGAAAAAACTAACAGATTTTCTGATTGAGGAAAATGCACAAGTTGCCTCCATCGCCATTGTGAATGACAAGCTTAACTATCAAAAACAGTTTGGCGAGTTTCCTGATGGTACAAAGCCACACCATGACACCGTGTATGAAATTGCATCCATCACTAAAACTTATACCGGGTTGTTGCTTGCCAAGGCGGTAGTAGATAAAAAAGTACAACTAGATGAAGATATTAGGGTGTACTTGCAGGATGGTGATTATCAAAACCTGCAGCATCTAGGCAAACCTATCACTTTGCGTCATCTCGCGACTCACAGGAGTGGGTTACCGCAAGATTTTGCATATACAAGCGCAGATATAAAGTCTGGCAAGGCTTTTGAGCTGTTCTCTAACTATTCAAAAGCGAAGTTTTTTGAAGATTTAGCTCAGTACCAACTTACCTCAATGCCTGGTGAGACATTTCAATACTCCAATGTTGGCGCAAACCTGACAGGGTATATTTTGGAAAACGTGTATAACCAACCATTATCTACACTTGTTGCGCAATTGATCACGGAACAATCGGGTGAAGAACACACAAGGTTTCGTTTAGAGCCCAGTGAGATAAGTAAAATAACGAGAGGGGTAGATAGAAACGGCAAAATTGCACCGTTACTCAGTCCACACTCGTTTGCTGAAGGCGGACTAACATCCACTGCAGCTTCGATTGCCGATTATATGCAGTATTTACTCAGCACCCAAGCAGAAGAAGTGCTGTTGTCGCGCACCTTATTAACAGAAACCAGCAGTGAACATGGCCATGCATTTTTTTGGAATACATACGAGTATCACTCAGCTAATCCTATGTTCTATCACAGTGGAGGCTCTATAGGTACTTCCACTTGGCTTGCGCTTTATCCAAAGCAGAAGTTAGGAATATTTATTGCCACAAATGTTTCAGCGAACAACACGCAAGGGAAATTAAATGATATTGCCAATGCGATTGTTGAAAAGTATGAGCAAGTTGGACAGTCAAAATGACAAGCGAATGTAGTTTCAAAGTATGGCAGACCATATTGAATATGTTGAGCGTCGCCTTTGCAGACTTAAGCATATACTAGGAGGTATCATGAGTTGGAAATGCAAAAATTGTAGTACTGAGATTGAAGAAACAAGTTTTGAAGTTTGTTGGAACTGTGGTTGTGAGAAAGGAAAAGAGAGCTTACCAGAATTAAAAAGTCCGTCATTACAATGCCTTCGTTGTGACTCCTCTATGGTGAAATTGGGCTCCAAAGAGTTCCATGAAGGATCACGATGGGGGGCTTTAGGTAATTTGGGTGAGTTACTTGTTAGTAGACAAGCACTTGATATGTTTGCCTGTAAAGCTTGTGGTAAAGTTGAGTTTTTCATCCCGAGTGAGAAAGAAAACAAATAACCAAAATTACTATTGCTAGCTTTCGCAGTGGGTTGTGCGCTAAGTTACTGATTTTGGGCTCAGGGTTAGTAGTTGGATAAGATATGAGTTTATTTGCATGGATACTCTCTCATGTCACGCTGGCGGCATTTTGGCTTTGGATTTTAAATTTTGGTGGAGCTGAAAAAATAGAGGGATGGAAGTCGTTCTTTATCATAGGGTGGTTTGCTGCGCTATGGACTGCTGAGCAATTGCGTTTGTATGCACTGTGTATTCTCGTACTACAAGTTCCTTGGTTTATTGCAGGCCTTTTGATACCACAATGGCGCGGCTTTGCAGTGTAACATCAATTTGCTTAATTAAGTGCTCTACTTTGAGGCGAGAAAATCTTGTCGATAACAAGACAAAGATTTTGCTATTTAGTTATTCTAAATAAGAAACCTTTAACGCAGTTAGCGTCAGATTTACTCCTTCAAATTGAGCAAGTATTAAGACAAACTGGTGTCATTGTCAGGCTTTGTAAAGGTGCTTGGATTATGCTGTTACTTAGTGCAATTATATTTAATTGAAAACTACACCGGCTCTAATAAATAAAAGGACAGTTTATGAAGCAGATGAGCATTCCAATTGTTTTATTTTGCGGCTTAATAATTTGCGATAAAAGTTATGCCCAAAACACTTACGGTTTAGGACAAAAGCCACCGGGATTAACACCCGAATTATTTGCTCCAGGTGTCGTTTCTACGGATGAGCACCGTGAGACTGAAGTGTTGTTTTTGCCAGATATGTCAGAGCTTTCTTTTACTCGCTCTGGTGGAGAATATCAAAAACCAACATGGATTGTGATGCAATATAAAAACAATCAATGGATTGAAAAATCAATACCTGAAGCAGATAAAAAAGCATATCAGGAGCAATTTAGCCCACCGGTTTCACACATACAAAACATCGAGCCTTTTAAAGATATTCCAATCAGAGGTTATACTACCTCAGCAAAAGGGACACACTACTTTTATGTCTTAGATTTGAAAGACGGCAGTGGGCATTTGAGTTATTCACGGCTTGTTGATGGCAAATATGAAACACCGCACAAAATGAGTAAAGCAATTAATCAAGGAAAGTACATTGCTCATCCCTACATAGCGCCAGATGAGTCTTATATTATGTGGGATGCTGAAAAGGAAGGTGAAAACACGCCTGATATCTACATTAGTTTTCGTAACCAAGATGGCACATGGACAAACGCAATAAACATGGGAGATGCGATTAATACGGCTGCGTACGAGCAACGTCCTAAAGTATCACCAGACGGAAAGTATTTATTCTTTTGGCGAGGTGATAAAAAAGTCAAAAAAGACGGCACGAGTTACTGGAAAGGTAATCCATACTGGATGGATGCGAAGGTTATTGAAACGCTGAGACCAACACGGTAGCACTCAATTATTCTTGGTTATACCACCACTAAAAACCTAGACTAACAGCCGCAATCCGGCCATTTTTTAGATGCAGTCAAAGTGCTATTTCGCGCAGTATAAAGAACCTTCACCATACTATTTATCGCGGTTTGAAGTTGTCTCTGTGTTGCGCTTTGAATGTTAAGGAGCAATATGCAATTTCCAGAATTTGAAACACCACGCTTGAAGCTTACAGCACTATCCACAAGCGACAGTAATGCTATTTTTGAACTATTTTCAAACCGAGAGGTAGTGAAATACTACGATTTAGAGGCGTTCAGTGAGCGGTTACAAGCTGAAAAACTCATTGATTTCTTTCATTCTCGATTTGTTAGCGGTGTTGGGATCCGTTGGGCTATCCGATTAAAAGGCACCGAGCAGCTTATAGGTACGTGTGGCTTTAACTCATGGAACCCGGCGATGAAAAATGCAGTTATCGGTTATGATTTGATGCCGAAATTTTGGGGAAAGGGTTATACCACTGAAGCATTACATCAGATTATCTCCGCCGCGTTTGGTGGTTTACTGGGATGTGGCGCACTGAATCGAATTCAAGGAGATACGGTGCCGGGGAATCATGCATCAGAGGCTGTGCTAGAAAAGTTAGGTTTTAAAGCTGAGGGGGTTAGACGACAAAGTGGATATTGGAAAGAACAATTTCACGACCTAACGTGCTTTGGGTTATTAAAGTCAGAATTTAATCGCTGAGCCAATATTTTTTAAAGGAAAGGCTATGGACATCTGGACACTACTTTTATTTATCCCAGCGTGCTTTGCCTTGAATATGGCACCAGGTCCAAATAATCTTTTAGCGCTAAATAATGCTCGTCGTTATGGTTTTCGTATAGCTCTACTTGCAGGACTTGGAAGGCTCGCCGCATTTTGTGTGATGATAGCGCTTGCCGCGTCAGGCCTTGCAGTTGTGCTGTATACGTCGGAAATATTGTTTCTAGCCATTAAAACTTGTGGCGCGCTCTATTTATTATGGATTGCTTATAATTTATGGCGCTCAGACGTTAGTCCAGTTTCAGATGATGTCCGCAATCTGAGCATTATCGGACTGATGAAACAAGAGTTCGCCCTTGCTGCGGGTAATCCAAAAGCAATTTTGATATTTACCGCTTTTCTCCCTCAGTTTGTCGATGTTGCAAAAAATGTGACAGAGCAATTTTCACTATTGGGGGCTACTTTTCTCGTTTTGGAAATAGTGGCTATCGCTATGTTCGCTGTTATTGGGCTGTATCTAAGGCAGTGGTTTAGTAAACCTAAACTGGTTAAACGTTTTAATCGTGCATGTGCTTCATTTTTGGCGCTATCTGGCGGCAACTTACTGTTGAGTAGACAGTAGCGATGCCAAAGTTAGTGACTCGCCAGCCCACAAAGTGATGCTACTTCTCAATTCACTCATCTGGCCTTGCGTGTGCTTGACAATAACCGAGCATTACATGAAAGTATCGTTATGAATATAGAACTATTTCTCACAAGTACACGAATTATTACCATTCCTTAGGAGTGGTGGTTTTGTGTGCTTTTTTAATGAACCCACCAAAATAAGGTGGGTTTTTTGTATCTGCCTTGTGGGGCCACAGCAAGGAGGTTACATGAAGAAAGTAGCAGTTTTTGGTAAACCGGGAAGCGGCAAGTCTACGGTGAGTAAAAGACTGGCCGCGGCAATACACATCCCGTTATATCAATTAGACTCGATGCTTTACCAAGCAAATGGCGAGTTTGTTGACAGAGCCGCTTTTGATAAAGCACATCAAAACATATTGAATACTGATGCGTGGATCATTGACGGCTTTGGTCCGTTAGATGCATTTAAACAGCGCTTAGATGCAGCAGATACCTTAGTCTACATCGACTTACCATATCGAGTGAGTTATTGGTTTGTGATAAAACGTCTTTTAAAAAGCATGATCACTAAGCCTGAAGGCTGGCCAGATGGTAGCTCAGTGTTTAAAGGGACGATTGCCAGTATTAAAACGTTAAGGCGCTGTCCACAATTTTGGAATGAAGCATTCTTATCGCAGTTAGAGCAAAGCGCGCAAACCAAAACACTCTATGTGATTAAGTCGGTTGCGGCGCTTGATAGCTTTGTACGCCAACATGTGAAGTAATACCACAAAGGGTACATGTGAGTAATGTATTGATTTGATTTGCAGCCTTTGGTGTTACGTCTTTTTAGCTGGACATGATGAATAATAAAACTTGTAGCAGTCTTACCCACACTAAAACAGTAATAAATCATCATATAATCGCAGCCATTATTTACCTTTGTACCTTTTTTGTTGTCCTGTATACTTAGCCAGTTTGATAATTGCGCATGGAGAGGTGCATGAGAAGAGTTGTAATATTTAATAAGAAAAAGCATTTTTTTTGGCCACGACCAGACGTTAACTCACTCAACCAAGAGATTGAGCAGATAGAGCAAGATGGTTGGAAGGTGGTGTCTGTCACGGCTAACTGCGATTTTTTAGGTTATATTAGTTCTTTTACAATCTTAATTGAGTCTTAATTTGTCTGCCGTGAAGCTTGAATTAGCTTCACCGGCGTGCTAATTTTCTCTCGCTCTGGTGGACGACCTCCAGAACTTTCTTTTACTGGCGGGGACGACCCCATTTTGGAGTTGTCATGAGCTGGTTGCTACTTGCTTTTGCAGGTTTATTGGAAGTCGTTTGGGCTATTGGTTTGAAATTTACCAACGGTTTTACGAAGCCTGTTCCTTCAATTATTACTTTAGTGGCGATGGCCGCAAGTTTCTACTTTCTCAGTGTTGCACTACGAACTTTACCGCTTAGCGTTGCTTATTCCGTCTGGGTTGGCATTGGTATGATAGGGTCGATTATTGTTGGCTTTGTCTATTTTAAAGAGCCGTTGTCATCACTTAAGCTACTCAGTTTACTGTTGATAGTGATTGGGATTATTGGTCTAAAATTATCCTCTCAGGGTTAAATTACAGCTATAGTTAACCGGAGTTTAGGTTAGATAATTCCACTTTAGATGAAAAGGAAATTCGATGACGATTGAACTGAATATGGCGGGCTTACATACGCTTGTCGAGACTACCCTCACACCACTTAAAGACTATCATGGTGATTTGTTACCTTGGCGCGGGGAAATAGCAGAAAGCCATAGCTTTGCATTGGAGGGTATAACCGCAAGTGTTACTGGTGACACTAAGGTAGAGCTTATCAACGCGAGCACTGCCATAGATGAAGACGGTATTATTGGTGAGCAAAAAGAGATTAATGCAGATCTCGAACCTACCACAACACTTGCCTATAGTGACGAGGCATGTTGGATAAAATACAGCACACACATTGACTTTGATCTCACCGGTGCTTCCAAAGCGGAGCTGCTTGGGATCAATACAGATGGGCAGGCACAATGTAAACTAGCAGCCTACCTTTGCCATCAACCACATGAAGCTGTGGGTCTTGCCTTAGGCCGCGACCTTGCAACTATGCCGGTTATTTTCGATGTTGAGGATGTTAAGTCTCTGGCACCTAACAATGCATTAATGATGGAAACGGCGGGGGCGTTAACGGTGAGCGCCAATTTTAGGTGGTCAGATATAATCGCGCAAAATCTCGATATGTTTAGCCGCTGGTTGGATCAAGGAGAATTACTTGATATTAACCTTGATTCGGCTTTGAGTGCGGACCTTGATATCGAGATCCGTGGTGGCTTTCGTGTTGTCTTTTCTAAACGCTTGGATAAACCACAGCATACTTTCCTCGCAATTAAAAAATCAACATTGTCGAATACCGCTTTAACAATCACTGGGGGAGTGAACGCCAAATTTGCCGATCAAGCCGGATTTAAGCAAGCTTATTCGAGTATTTTGACAGGGATATTCAATGCACCTTTGGATAAGGTTGAAGAAGTCCTATCGCTTGTCGCAACAGACTCTCTCGACGAAGCACAAAAAGACCTGATCTTAAGATTAAAAGATCGCTTACAGCTTGATCCACTAACGGACAGTTTAGAACGACTCCAAATTGAGCTGCTGACCATTAAAAAAACGGTGTTAGCAAATATTGAAACGGCTGCAAAGCTAAAAGCCGAGCTAAGTGTTCAGTTTGAATATACGCGTTTATCCAGTCATCAATCGCTGCTTGAGGCGAGGTTAACTACCAAAGGCCTAGAGCAGGTGCATCTTGATGCGTTATTTGGGCGGGTTGGTACTATCACTCAGCCTAGTTACCAAGATGAAATCGAGATAGAACGCTTCTTCTTTCAAACCAGTACTGAAATCAAGCAAGCCTATGGGTTCAATTTAGGCTTTGGTGCTTGGTCGGCCATGAGCCGTAACAGCTATTCATTTAAAACCATTGAAACGAGAGACAAGCTAAATAGAGTGCAACTTGCTACGCTTGGAATGCGTGGTTATCAAGATGATATTAATGGCGATAAATGTCATTACTATCTCAGCTTTGATGCTCAGATGGTGGCCTTTTCAACATCAACGCCGCCTAAGCTACGTGAGTTTACGTTGGGTCTGACGCTCGTACATGAACAGCAAGAGGCGAGTGTGACCAGTAACGAGCTAGACCACTTGGTCGATGATTTATCGGTATGGGGTATGATCCCAGAGTTTGAATATGAGGATACAAAACACCGATTGAGCGAGATACTCAAAGATGCCGATAATGTGCGAATCGTTAAGTCCTTACATCTTGACCATGACGCGTTTGTTCAGTTACTGCCTTTATTAGGTCGGTTTGATAGTCGAAGACTGGCCACCTCGCTTGCCGCTGCATTACCCATAAATCATAAAATACTTCCTGAGCGGGCAACTATAGAAAATCGAGTGAAATTATATGATGCGATTTTTGAGGCATTGTTAAATTCGCAACTTAACTCTCATAACGAAGTGGCTCTGGCGACATATCAATATCTCAAAGCAAAGGGATGTCGAAAACTTGCATGTAAAGAGCGGGATTGGCGCAGGCTAGGTGCGAGCAAATTCCAAACCCTAGCAGGAATAGTCGAGTTGCATCCGCGGATTTTGCAGGACATTAAAAACCTATGCGATGGCTTTGCGCAACTTAATCTCGCTTATCACCAAGAAGGGAATTATTCTGTGCTTGAAAAAGCATTTAATCTTTTTGATGATATGGGCGAACATGGATTCTATAACCGCTTTTTCGCCCACTATGTATTGCAATGTACACGCATTTTTCCTCAGTCACAAAATGGTACCAAAGTGACGGTGAAGCTAGAGTTTGTTAAAGACGGTAAAGAAATTGATGTGCTTTGGGGCAAACGCTAGGGGTTATTGCGCTAGCTTCGCTCTGAACTTGAACAGCCATCACTCTTCTTTAAGATCATTGCTTAATTTTCTCTTCAGTTTTGCTACTGCATCATGTTGGCAATCTAAGCCCATATACAAGTAACACCTTGTAATTGTGGGTAACTTTTATTTGTTGGACTTACGGTCGGTTAGATAAAGCGAGATCAGTCCATGTAAAGGCGGTTTGTATCCATATGAATGATGTAGTTACTGACAAAGTACGGTTTACTTTTAAAAACCATCCCCTAGGATGTGCTGAAGAATTTATTGTTGCGACGGCAGTAGGCGATAATATTTATCAGATAAAAGGTGCCCCGCTTTTTGCTTTTGGTGTTAACTATGATGACCACGTTTTGGTTGCACCAGATACCGAAGGTTCTTTAGACGCAATCGATATAGTGGCTCGAAGTGAGTACCACTCTTTGCGGGTCTGCTTTACAAACGAGTTGGAAAATGCCAAAAACATAGAGCTACTTCAAGAGCTTACTCTATCTGGCGTGGAGAGCGAGCAATTTGATGATGGGTGCTTTGCGTTGACGGTTTCACCGCAAAGAGAATATGAATCTTTTATTGATATCCTGCATTATTATCAGGAGCTTGGAGTATTGAAGTATGAACTTGCCGGCGAGCCCCACGATAACTTTGATGGTAAAACTGCGTAACTAAGTGGAATTATCTAATTCTTTATAAATGCAGTGGTTTAGTGTTCAGTTTTATGTTTCACTTGGAACTTTAATAGGCACGGTAATTTACTATCGTACTTAATCTAGGATAATGGCGAAATCTTAAGGAGACACAAGGATGGCTGTCAATTTTGTTGGAGGATGTTTATGTGGGCAGATCCGTTTTACCGCGATTGGCGTCCCTCGTAACCCTCATACCTGCTCATGTAACATGTGCCAAAGGCATAGCGGTGCACTAACCGTTGCATGGGTAGAGTTCGGAAGTGAAGAGGTCAGTTGGGATGGACCTGGCGGTGCTCCTAAGGTGTGGCGTTCATCGGATTATTCATCGCGCGCTTTTTGCCCTGATTGTGGTAGCACATTAGGTGCAATAGATGACGCGCCTGTCATTGCATTAGTGCTCGGCGTTTTTGATGGCAATAGTCGTAAAACCCTTGAACCCAAATCTCACTCTTATATTTCAAGAAGGCCAAAATGGTGGTGTGTAGGATGCAATTAACCTCTGTGCTGTATGTGAGTAAATTATGACTTTTTACGCTATCGAAGATGCGTCGTGGTCTGAGATCTTAACGCTACAAAATCAGGCGTATCATGATGTTGCGCCGGAAACTGTGGATATTCTAAAAAGTAAATGGATGCGCTCGCCAAAGAGTTGTTTTGTTTTTAAACAACATCGAGCCGTGAATGCCTATTTACTGGCGCACCCTTGGTACGATGAAAAGCCGCCGAGTTTGTTTACATTATACCAATCTACCTAAATACTTGCTCAATTTGAAGGAGCAAATCTGACGCTAACTGTGTTAAAAATTTCTTATTTAGAACAACTAAATAGCAAAATTTTTGCCTTGTTATCGACAAGATTTTCTTGCCTCAAAATAGAGCACTTAATTCAGCAAATTGGTATTACTTCCTGAACAACCACCTAGTTCGTCGTTGTTTCTACATGACCTAGTTGTTTCACAAGCCGTATCTGGGCAGGGAATAGGTGCCTTGATGATTAAACGCTTAGTTGAGTTGGCGACCCAAACGGGGTACTGTCGCATTCGGCTCGTGGCTGTGCAAAATAGCGTGGGGTTTTGGTTGAAACTAGGCTTTGTCTCAAAGCCAATTAAGGTATGCAAAAGTTATGGTGAAGATGCGCAGCTGATGGAAATGAAAGTGTAAGGTGCGCCAGCTAAGGTTGGAAGTCATGAAAGTAGCCATACGGTAATTTACGATGATTAAAAAAAGAGTAATTATATTCTCGCTGCTGTTTGCATCTAGTCACGGCAGTGCTGATGAATTAAAGCCATTCACAAGCGATGGTTGTAGTGCATTTCCTGATGGTACTTTGGCGCAAAATGAACTGTGGTTGGGCTGTTGCACGGCACACGACCTTGCCTACTGGAAAGGTGGTACCGCTATAGAGCGCGAAAATGCCGACATTGCCTTGCAAAAATGTGTTGCTGCGGTAGGTCAAGAAGAAGTGGCAACCTTGATGTTAGCGGGTGTGCGACTTGGTGGGCTTCCTTATTTACCTACGCCATTTCGTTGGGGGTACGGGTGGTCTTATCCTAGACGCTACGCCGAATTGACCGCTGAAGAGATAGAGCAAGTAAATAAGCACATGGCAAAACTAGCATTAGACAAAAAATAAATTGACGCAAAGTCAAATTCTGTATACTTTCTCCGCGATGTTTCAATGAGGGCCATACAGTCAACTCGTCAACCCAATATTAGGCAGATCCTCACATGCATTAAGTGCCTGTGATTTTAACCTTTTGTTCTGAATTTGGGAAACGGATAAGACTGCATCAACCGCTGTTTATAGCCGACTTTGCGTCCCTTTTTTCCGCTGCTCAAATTCCTTTGATTTGGGAAATTCGCATGGCTGAGCCAAGTGCAATTAGCATCATTCCCCCAGTCGTCGTATTGACGCTTGCAATTATCTTACGTCGTCCTATCTTGTCCCTTGTTTTGGGGGCGCTTGTAGGACTCGCATTGTTAGACCCAGCCACCGTATTGGCAAATTTTGCTGATGCTTCGCTAAAAGTGATGGGCGATGAAACCATCGGCTGGCTTATTCTGGTATGTGGTACGTTTGGTGCCTTGATAGCGCTGTTAGTGCACACCGGCGGTGCCTTAGCATTTGGCCGCAATGCACTGAAAATGGCAAAAGGGCCAAAGTCGTCTTTGCTTATGACTTATTTTTTGGGTGTGATCATTTTTATTGATGACTACCTCAATGCGCTGACGGTTGGTGAGACGATGCGTCGCGTTACCGATAAGTTTAAGATTTCTAGGGAAATGCTTGCTTATGTAGTGGATTCAACCGCTGCACCTATCTGTGTTTTAGTACCGCTTTCGACTTGGGCGGTGTTCTTTGGTGGCTTGTTGGTCGATAACGGTGTCGCGGGAGAAGGACAGGGGATCAGTACGTATATTCAGGCCATTCCTTACATGCTGTATGCTTGGGTGGCCGTAATTATGGTACCACTGGTGATATTTGGTATTGTGCCTCTGTTTGGCCCAATGAAAAAAGCAGAGCTTGCAGCTAAACAAGGACAACCCGCGCTTGAGCAGATAGATTTGGAAGAAGTACATACACCGGATCACTATGCTGCAAAAGCCATTGAGCAAGAGTTCGAACAAGCCGACACTCAAGGCAAACTGGTTAACTTTTTGGTGCCTATTGGTTTGCTGGTGGCGTTTACGGTGTACTTTGATATTGATGTATGGAAAGGTTTGTTAGCGACTTTGGCAGTGACTATCCCATTTTATATGGTGCAAAGGTTGATGCCGCTTGCAGACATGCTTGAGCAAATGATCAATGGTTTTAAATGCATGCTACCTGCGATAGGAACGGTAATCGCCGCATTTATCTTTAAGGATGTGTGCGATCAACTGCTATTGCCACAATATGTAATAAATGCACTGAGTCCTTATATGACAGCTGGTTTACTGCCTGCGATGGTGTTTTTATCTATGGCTATTTTGGCCTTTGCAACTGGCTCTAGTTGGGGGATCTTCGCCGTGACTATTCCTATCGTGATGCCTTTGGCCATTGCTGTTGATGCTAATATTCCTCTGGTCATAGGCGCGTTGTTGTCGGCATCATCATTTGGTAGTCAGGCGTGTTTCTACTCGGATTCTACGGTATTGGCAGCTCAAGGCTCAGATTGTAACTTAGTCAGTCACGCCATCACTCAGCTACCTTACGCGTTGATTGCGGCTGCAATTGCCTTTGTTGGCTTCTTGATTATTGCATAGTCGCGGGCAAGTTTTAGGGTTAGTTCTGCTAACCCTTCAAAGCTAACCCTTCAAAGCTAACCTCTCAAAACTCTTGTAGTTTTACTTACTCTATTGCTCAAGTCTTGCTAGGCTATATAACCAGATCTTAAAAGTGTAAGGATAGCTATGTTCACACCTCGCAAGTTGGCCGAAAATTATCGCGAACTGATAAGCAGTATCGGTTTCTATCCCTCTTTACTTGCAGTTGCATTTTTTATTTTTGCGCTCATAACCACGGCACTTGAATATGCAGCTCCTATCAGCAACTTTAAAGAGCTTATAGCGATTGTACTGGTCGACAGTGAAGAGAACGCACGAACCATTTTAAGCACGCTTGTGGGTAGTATCATCTCATTGACGGTATTTAGTTTTTCAATGGTGATGATTGTACTGAATAATGCCAGTGCAGGGTTATCACCTAGAGTACTGCCGGGTCTTATCACCAGAAAGTCGCACCAGCTGGTATTGGGGTTTTATCTCGGCAGTATCATTTACGCCATCATTATGCTGATAAACATTCGTGGCGTGGGCGATGGTGAAACTGGGATCCCGGCGTTAGGGGTTTTATTTTCGCTAGTGTTTGGATTGATCTCATTAGGTTTTTTTGTGTTTTTTATCCATTCAATCTCCCGTGCCATACAGGTTGATAATGTGCTAAATGATCTGTTTAACAACACCAAAAATGAGATGAAGAATATTATCACCAAACAGCAAGAGCAGCCTTTTGATAACTTTCCTGACTTCTCGAGTTGGCATAATTTACCCAGCACAGAAGAGGGGTATTTTAAGGGAGTACACAGTGACAAACTGTGCGCGTTGTGCGAGCAACATGACTTAAAAATATATATTGCTGTTAAACAAGGGGTTTTTACCGTTAAAGGCTACCCATTTCTTAAGTGTAATAAGGATCTCAGTGAAGATGAGGCGCTACATGATGCGTTACTTAGCTGTTTTATTTTTTATGTTGAAGAGTACATCAGCGACCATTATCGCTATGGTTTAACACAAATCTCGGAGATTGCAGTGAAGGCCATGAGCCCAGGGATTAATGATCCCGGTACTGCGGTAAAGGCGATTGATATGCTGAGTATTTTACTTATCCAACGTTTGGATATTTGCGATGTGAACTACTCCTTTAAACACGCTAAAAATGAGCCGCTTTTATATATCCACGAAGCGTCTTTTGATGAATTACTGCATGATAATTTTACTCCGATAAGAAACTATGCCAAGACCGATGGCTATGTCATGGTCAATGTGTTGGAAGCGTTTAAAAATATACTGTTTCGCTCGAGTGCGGATCAACAGGCGACGGAAAGTTTATTTAATTACTTAGAGGCCATCATCGACGATGTGCGTAATACCATTACTAATCCGTTTGACCGTCAACGGATCATTGAAATGCTTGAGGCTATTGAGAAAATTAATGGCGATAAAGGAGAAGCGCTTATTACACAATTTACACGAGAATAAGCGCGAACTTTTTTAATTCAGCGCAAGCTTAGCGAGACCGGCGGCAATGGCAGAAAGTGAGAGTAGTCTCAGTAAAATGATAGCAATATCAGAGCTGCCGCCTGCAGACGTATTTCGATAAACTAAGGGATAGTCAAAGAATATAAGCAAGTAGAGTAAGTCAAAAAAACCGATCCGGGTGCCATTGAGTTCTACTTTTGTACCATCTTTTAATAAGATTTCGGCAAAGCATAAATTGGCCGTGGTTTTTATTCTTCCGCCTTTTCGGTCTTTCAATAGTAAGTAATGAAAGGTGATTTCAGTAATGTCTTCTCTAGCAATTTTTTGCGTACCAGTTACCTTTGTTTTTATCGCTTTGGGCGAAATGGTTAATTCGTTTTTCGACACGTCCATCACCCATTGAGAGCCAAAGCCAAATTTTTTGTACAGCATGACTCTTTTAGTGAAAAAGATAATTAAAAATGCGATTAAACAAGCAGGAAAAGCAATATAGCGTGGGTAATCACCATCAATAAAGGACGCAGTGATAGCCAAGGCGAAGACGAGTAATGCAAATAAAAACTCAGCGCCACCAGAAAGCATGCCCAGCGCAGCGATAGATTTGAGTGACACCCGTGACTTATCGTTCAATTCATTTTTGTTTTTTAGAGTCACATATTTGAACCACACTTTATCCGTGAGTGATAAATCGAGTGTGTGTTTAGCCAACGACATAGGGCACCTCCTTGGTATTAATAAAAGCAATGATCCTGGTCCATTTATATCGCATTTCCATGAAACTTGGAAATCTTTCAACTGGTTGCGTTGTGTTTTGACTAATAGATTGGTACTTTTTTTGATTACCAGTTGGTACAATTATGGGAATGTTTGGGAAGCGGAATATATGATCCAAAAATTAAACAATCGCGATGTGTCGATGGCGAGAGAAATTTTCAATGTATTTCAACGCTCATACAAAGTAGAAGCTGAGTTTATTGGGGCGAGTTATTTTCCGCCTTTATCTCGAACGATAGAAGATATATGCGGTGCGACGAGTCACTTTTATGGATATTTTGAAAATCAAAATCTTGCCGCAGTCATTGAAATTGTCATTTTTGAGAAAACGCTAGAAATAGATAGCCTGACCGTTGATCCCAGTTATTTTCGCAAAGGAATTGCGGGTGAACTCCTAAGTTTTGCGATGTCGGAGTTTGATGTCGAAAAGGTGATTGTAGAAACTGCAACGGCAAACGCGCCCGCTATTACACTCTACCAAAAATACGGTTTTGTTGAATACAAACGCTGGTTGCCCGGACATGGCATTGAGAAAGTAGCACTGGCGGTGGATGTTTGTAGCCAGCACTCAAAATATTAGTAAGTTTGTTCTACCCAATAAATTTATCTATGTATATCATAGTGTTGGCATATCAATGACGCCTAGATGACGCAATAATAAGGAAGATCTCCAGTTATAGTTTTATCAACAATATAGAGGAGATCAATTATGGAAATGCAAATAAACAAACAACTAATAAAATTGAAAAGAGTAGAACGGGCATGGAGTCAATCTGAATTGGCACAGGTTTCTGGGTTAAGCCTGCGAACGATACAACGCATCGAAAAGTCAGGAGCAGCATCGCTCGAGTCGATAAAAGCACTTGCTGCGGTTTATGAAGTTAACGTGATGGAAATTCAACTTAAGCCTGAGTCAAAAGGCACCAAATTAAAACGCAAAGCTGCCGCATTTCTTGCAGGCACTGCAGTGATGGCAGCCAGTATTTTTACCTTAACGGCTTCAGCTAAACCCGTGATGATTGACCTTATGCTAACCTCTCAAGGACAAACGCTGGCTGATGTTCAGGTTTTGAATGAAGAAGGCGCATTCAGCGAGTTTGTTTTTTCAGATAAGCTAAAAATTCGTCTTACTTCAACCGTTGAACAAGAAAAACAAGTGAAAATAGTGACCGAGATTTACAGTTTATCTACCGAGGGTCAAGTACTTGTCGCTTCCCCTAGTGTTACGGTTCAACATCAAAAACAGGCTGAAGTACACTTTGATGATTATCAGCTTGTGTTGTCACCAAACCTGTAATGTAAAAAGAGAGTTACCTCAACAGTTCCTTTTAGCACTGAACAATTTTTGTTACATGTTTAAGGTTGGGGTATTACAAAAAATTCAGTAAGTTAAAGCAAACTTACTACATCATTTTTTATCTCAATCCTAAACAAGGACATTTATGAATAGGGTAATTTGTGCTTTGTCGTTGCTCGGTCTTAGTTTACCTAGCATGGCTATTGTTACTCGCCACGATGTTTCAAACACACAATATCTTGTAGATCAGGCGCCAGAGTTTTTAATTGATATGCCGGGCGAAGGTCATGGTGTTTTGATTAATCCGAATTGGATAGTGACGGTTGCACACCTTATTTTTTCTGACTATAGAGGAAAAGAAATTCTGATCCATGGTAAACCCTTTATCATCGAAGAAGTCATAATCCATGAAAATGCGAGAAAGCCCGACAGTAAACTGTTTAAAGGCGACGCTAAACCATTAATGGAATTTAACAAATCGACCAGCGACATCGCATTAATCAAGCTAGCTGAGAAAGTGACCCAAGTTGATCCAATCGAACTGTATCGTGGAACTGAAGAGCTTGGAAGCACGGTGACGGCTTTTGGTCGAGGGTCAACAGGTGATGGGAAAAATGGTTCTATTTACGAAACCAAGCGAGAAAAAGTGTTACGGAAAATGGAAAATCGGATTGATAACGTTGAGGGAAATTGGATTTCAATGACGCTTGATGACGGCGATAAAGCTTTACCGCTAGAAGGAATTGATGGTTCTGGCGATAGTGGCGGCCCTTTAATAATGATGGTGGACGGCAAGCCTGAGCTAGCAGGGCTATTTAGTTGGGATTATGTTGAAGGCGATTTACAGCAGTTTAAACACGGTCTTTATGGTGGGAAGTCCTATCAAGTAAGAATCTCTCGCTATGTTGAATGGATTGAGGAAGTGATGGCAAAAAGCCGATAGAATCAATCAGGGGGCTTAATAAGCCTCAAAACAAATAATTCATAGTTGCTTGCAACGATAGGCAATATAAATTGATTATTATTGAGAGTGGCAAGGATGCTGGTTGTTTACAACCGGAATTATCACGGTTTGTTGCAGTGTTAAAACCCATTTTTAATCAAAGAGTTTGATTCAGTCACCTTCAATTTATTGAAGGTAGGGTTGAGCTTTTCTGTTGAAGCAAAGAAATAGCAACACTTAGCGAAGTATAAATTGTCATGTAAACTTGATGTTACTCAACTTATGGTATGTTATATTGTATCTAAAATGGTGCAAGGTTTATTTTATGATCACAATAACGGATGGGCCACTTCATCTTTACCAAGTGGAGCAAGGTGGTATTTTGGTTACAGGCATTTTGGCCGAGCTTGACGTTTCAGTGTTACCTGAGCAAGCGATTCTGCCTCACGAGTCGGTTTCGGTTACCCATGCTATGGCGCTGAAAAAGCGTGTTCAGCTCGAGAAGTTGCTGTTACCCCCGTGTCTTTTGGTCGGAAAACTTAATTTGGACAAGGTGCGATGGCAAGCGGAATGTGTTGAAACTGCGCAGTGGCACAGTGATTGCGGTGAGTGTACTCATCGCCTCTATGCTGTTGAAAATCGTCACGTGCTACATGAATTCAGACAGCAGATCGCAATGCACCAACAATGGCTAATTGCTGATGGACATCACAGGATGTTTGCTGCCAGCCAACGTCATGCGCCTCAATCTCGGATGATGGCATGGTTAGTTCCACAGCAAGATGCGGTGATAACGAGTTTCGCGGTGCAGGCATCTTACACACAAGCTGTAGATGTTACTAAATTCAAACAGCACCTTAGCGATTTTGATATCTGTGAATCCTTGGAGACTGAGGCCGATTATACTATTTGGTTGGGGAAAGCGGCTTTATGTTTTGCTCTCCAACGCGCGACAAGCGATTCTTATCTTATTCAGACCCAGTTGCGTAGAGCACTGCAGGCAATACCAGCGTTTGAGGAGCTGTGGTCTAAAAATAAAGTTGAGCTAAGTGATGACGCTCATATTGTAACCGCCATCTGTCGCGCCCCCATAATTGAAGACATCTTTGCTGCTGCCAAAGCAGGTAAGTACTTTCCAGAAAAGTCGACCTTGTTTACGCATAAGGCCGACAGCCAAGTGCTTTACCATTTAAATCAGCAGGCAGCTTGTGCTTAAAAGCCCTCAAAGAGGGCGATACTTACAACTGTTTAAAGGCTTCAAGCACCCTAAGGTTTTGCTCAGGAAGTCCAATACTTACTCTCACAAAATGATCAAAACCTGATTCTAGCCAAGGTTTTATCATTATTCCTTGTTGCAGCAGCAAAGATGCGACATGCGCAGACGGCTGCTTGACATCAATAAATAAAAAGTTAGCTAGACTTGGCGCGACAAAATAACCCAGCTCAGTGAGGGCGGCGCTGAGTTTTTCCCTCTCGCTATTCGTTTGCGTGACCGTGTCTGCCAAATAGGAGGGATCTTGCAATACCGCGATCGCAGCAAGTTGTGCTAGTCGATTTACATTGTACGGTGTACGTACGCGGTGCAAATAATCCGCCAGTTGGGCATTTGCCATTACGCCGTAACCCACTCTAAGCCCTGCAAGGCCATAGGCTTTGGAAAAAGTCCGTAATACCGCGTAGGGGCGGGGCTGTGTTTGAAGTAGCGCTAAGCCGTCAGTAAACTGTTTATGGCCTTGTGCATATTCGCAGTATGCTTCATCAATGACGATAATCGTATTGAGCGGACAGGCATCAATGAGGCGCTGCAAATTATTAGCATCAAACGTACAACCTACAGGGTTGGATGGGTTGGCAAGCATAAGCATTTTTAAGTCTGGGTGGCATGCGATAGCATCGAGCCAATCATCAATTCGATAGGACAAATCGCTTTGCATCGGCACCTCTAGTACCTTTGCCCCCATCATATTGGCGTAAATACCATGAAGCGCAAAAGTAGGCTTGGCCACTAACACTTTATCGCCTTGACTGAGAAAGGCTTTGCAGAGCATTGAGAGTACATCCTCAGAGCCGTTGCCGAGTACAATTTGCGCTTTGGCAACGTTAAGTTTAGTGGACAGGCACTCACTGAGCTCTGTGCATTGGCTGTCTGGATAGCAGCTAGCAGTATGCAGTTGTGTTTTAAAAGCATTAAGCGCTGCCGGACTCGGCCCTAAAGGGTTCTCATTCACCGAGAGGTTTATCATATTGGGGTGAAGATTGCGCGCTGTTGCTTGCTCAAGGGTTTGTCCTGCACCATAGGGCGGCAGTGCAATGACTTCTTTGCGGGCTGGGTTTGGCATTGTCGTTGTCATGCGTTTTGCTCCTTGAGTGATGTGGGCTCAAGCAAACGGTTAGCCCTATGATTAAAAAGCCAAATCTCAGATAGCGCTGTGACCGCAAGCCCTAACATTAAAGCGTACCAAACGCCCAAAATTCCCAAAGAGAAAAACTCTTGAAATAACCACGCACCGGGAAGACCAATACACCAATAGCCAATTAAAGACAGCATTAGCGTGCTTTTCACATCGCCAAGTCCACGCAAGATACCGAGCCCAATATTTTGCCACGCGTCAAAAAACTGCAAAAAGGCGGCAATAACGAGTAGTTCTATGGCGATAACAACGACGTCGGAGTTTTGTAATTCTTCTGCACTTAAAAATGGCAGCAGTACAAATTCGGGTACGAACAAATAGATTAAGGCGAAAACAGACATGACCGCTGCACCGCAAATAATGCCCAAATTGCCGATGCGTTTAGCATGATGAAAGTCTCCCGCAGCATTGGCTTCACTGATGTAAATAGAACAAGCAGATGAAATGCCGGCAGATACCATAAATACGATGTACACCATTTGGCTAACCACGTTGTGGGCGGCTAAGGCATTAACGCCGAGTGTTGCCACAAATAGCGCCAGCACGGTGAAAAAACCAGCTTCAAGGCCGTAAGTTGCGCCAATTGGCACGCCCATTTTCCATGTTTTACTAAGTGCTTCACGGTCGGTTTGCCAAAACTTTATAGTGAGGTAGGGGCTGAGTACGTCATCGCGCTTGGCAAATAGTACAAACAGTAAAAACGATAAATACAGCACGATACACGTGGCGGCTGCAACCCCCACAAAGCCGAGTTGTGGTAGGCCAAACTGACCAAAAATTAGACCGTAATTGAGCACGATAGTGAGTACAACAGATACACCCGTTATTAACATCAATGGCCCTGGTCTTTTTAATCCAACACTAAAATGCCGCACGCTTTGAAACCAAAAACAGGGTAATAAGCCCAAAGCGACAACGGTTAAATATTGGGTCGTCAAATTGGCAATTGCCTCGGATGTACCGATAAACCTTAAAAATGGCTCTATGGCAAACATCGCGGCGGCAAACAGTAGACCCAAAAATGTTCCGATAAGCATGCTGGCGTTAAAAAGAGGAGTGATCTGATCTAGTTTTGCCTTGCCGATTGCATCAGACACCAAATTACCCGTTGCCGTGACTACGCCCGTTCCCATGGTTCTAAATTGATTAAAAATACCAATGGCGAGGCCGCCAGCAGCCAGCTCTAATGGGCTCAACATACCGAGCATGATAAGATCTATCGTTGCAATTGCCACGTAGAGCAGATTGGTCAGAATAAGCGGCCCTGCGAGCTGGCTTACTTTAAAAATATCGGTGCGCGCTGAAGCTACCATAGGGTTACTTCCTCCACGTTTTCTTGTGTGATGGCAAAGTCCGCAACGGCTCGTCCGAGCGCCACGTCAGTAATGATCATGCCGCTGTTATAGACAAAGATAATTTCATCAGGGTGAGTTCGTGCCGGTTTTTCACCATTTAGTATTTCAGTCAATGTCGCATCAACGGTGGGTAGCTTGCCGTCCTCGTCTAATAAATCGTCTCCGGTGACCTTCATTTGTTCTGCATCCGTTGTGAGCAACCTATCAGCTCGGTGTAGCACTGATTTTTCGATTCCATAGCCAACCAAAATCACCACTGCGCCGGGTTTCAACCATTCATATTTAATGTTTTCTTTGGCGGACAACCCAGTAACGGCAAGGATCACATCTGCTTGTCTTACAGAAGCTTCTAAGTCTTGTGATACCGCAACTTGTCGCTGTGGGTGATGCTCTTGTAATTTTTGCTGAACCGCTTCTAAACCTGCTTGATAGCTGCCATGAACGGTTAGGTTTGTGAGTTGTGGTAATGCCGTGACGAGCATAGGTAAAGCGATTTGCCCTTGAACACCTGTGCCTACAACCAACGCATTTTTGGCATCTGAATGAACGGCATATTTTGCGAACAAGGCGGAGGTGGCTGATGTGCGCATAGGGCCTAGTTCTTTTACATCCATTAGGGCCACAGGGTGGCCTGTGGCATCATCGCAAAGGAAGATAAAAGAGTAAAACTGATATTGGTTACGGCTTCTGTCAGGGTCGTATTCGTAGACTACCTTAAACCCGACAGTATTACTTGCAGCATCTCGGCCAGCCATACTATAGGCGATGGAGCGGCCATCTTGTGGCGTCATAATCACTTTAAGTGGGTTGGCAGAGTCGGGGTGATGCAGTGAGCGAAAGGCATTTTCCACCACCTCAATGACTTTACTATAAGGGAAATCAAGTTGCGCCAGTCGGGCTTCGTTTAGTATCGGCAGAACAGTTTGTTGAGTCATAGTTAGGCGCTCGCGGTTGGTTTATATTGCATTAATAGCTCATAGAGTTCCTGCTCGATGTTAATATCGATAAGGTCGTGCTTTGCCATCCAATCATCATTGAATACGGTATCGAGATATTTCTCGCCACCGTCACAAACGAGTACTACAAATAAGCTATCGGCGGGGGCGGTTTTTAACGCCTGTAGTGCTTCGTATATCACCCCTCCAGCCGAACCACCGACCATTAGGGCGTAATGCTTGGCAAGGTATCTGGCGGTATTAAACGCTTGTTTGTCAGATACCTTCACGCCTTTGTCGATGAGTTCATACTCAATAACTGGACCTATCTCAGCGCCTTCCGGCGTCCCCGTTCCTGATTGATGATAATTCAGTCCTGGTCCACCAAAAATCACAGAACCCACAGGCTCAACCCCAATCGTTGTGAGTTGATGACAACCTAAGTCGCGCAAAGCCCTTGTTGTGCCGCATAGCGACCCACCTGTGCCAACCGCACCGACAAGGTGAGTAATGTGTTCACCAAGTTCATAAAAGACCTCTTGCGCCAGTCCTGTATAGCCGCGGCTATTGGCAAAATTATTGTGTTGGGCGGTCCAAAATGCGCCTTGCTCTTTTGCCAGCTTTGCGGCCATTGCATCTCGAATATCAGTCGATAAGCTGTCGTCTCCGGCTTCGCTAACACAGATCACTTCCGCGCCAAAAGCTTTCATATTACTGATTTTCTCTTTTGCCGCATGGTTATCCACAAGAGCGGTAAAACGATAGCCACGCTCCGCTGCAAGCAGTGCAAGACCAACGCCGGTATTGCCGGAGGTTGACTCAACGACCCAGCCCCCCGGCTTCAGTTGGCCACTGGCTTCTGCTTCATCTAACATAGACTTCGCCATTCGGATCTTAGCGCTACCGGTGGGGTTGAACTGCTCAAGCTTAAGATACAGTTTGCTACCGTTTGGTAGGCTTAAAAACTGCATTAGCGGGGTATTACCAATGCTTTGCGATACCCTTAAATAAGGGGTTAGGTGCAATGTTGAGGCGAGCGAATGCTGCGCATTTATGTTCATAAATAGGCTCCTTTACGTTGTGTTATTGGGTGTTTTTTAGCTAAGTAGTTGCCAAGAAAGTCTGTTGTTCTCCCACGTTACGGCGATTTTTCGTGGCAATGGCATTGAGTGAAATTCGGATTCATTTGAATCCATTTGGTATCCTGCGGTGTTGAGGTAAACCATTAAGTCATCGCGCTGTGGTAGTTGCGACAAGGGGATAAACCGCCAGCTTAGCATGTCGCTATCTAGACAGGTTGCACCGCCAAAAGCCACGCGATACGCTCCTTGTTTGCGGTTTGAATGTGCCGTGAGTAACAGCGGACTCGGCAAGTATTCACTTTCAAACCACTGTTCTGACAGCGATAAGCTTGAGCCCGAAAGTGTAGCGATATGACAGTCAGATGTGCCTAGGTGCGGCTTTGTCCCTTGCACTTTAAACAAGCTAATACCAGCTTCATCGAGCAGTGCTCGGCCAGGCTCGAGCATTAATGTAAGGCTCCTTTGGCGTAATGCTGCTAATGCGGTTTGTCCATGTGTGTTCTTCACTGCCAAAATAGCGTGTAAGGTATCCGCAGGGCTTTGCTCATTATGGTAGGGATAAAACCCTGCAAAGGTTTTACCTGCAAAAAAGCATTCAAAGTCCAAGGCTTGTTGCCACTGCTCATTTTGTAGATAGGAGACGGGCAAGCCACCGCCAATATTCACTTTTGATGGCGACAGTCCTATTTGCCTAGCCTCGTCTATCGCACCGACTAAAGTATGGATGCTCTCGCCACGTGCTTGTGGGCAGTATCCGCTTAAGTGGCAGCTAAATCCTTCCAAGCTTACCCACTCCTTGTATTCTCGGCACTGGGCCAATAATGGCGTAAGCTGGCACAGTGAACTGCCAAAGCGTGAGGCTTTAGTTGGTTGTGTTTGTAAACGCAGTAGCACCCGTGCAGGGCGCTTTCGCTGGCGGGCCAGTGTAATGACGGAGTTTAACTCAGCACTTGAGTCAATAGCGATAAGCGCTTGATGTACAAGCGCTAAGCTAAGTAGTGCATCTGATTTATGCGGACCAGATACACCAATTTTTTCACCTTGAATACCACCGCTTAGGGCAAGTTCAAACTCTTGCACACTAGCCACGTCTATTCCTATATCGTGATTAGACGCGACTTGAGTAAAACATTGGGCTTTGTTAGCTTTTTTTGCAAAATAAATCTCATGCTCAAGCCCAAGCGTTATAAAGTTGGCTTGCAGGGTTTCGATATTTTCCGCAAAACGCTGAGGAAACACTAAATGTAGCGGTGCTCCCAATGCCGCTGCCCATTCAAATAACTTGGCTTGATGCTCCGCGAGCAGGCTTTGCGTTTGTGGATGCAATTTTGCAGTGAAGGCGTCACTCATACGACTAACACCTCTTTGTTGTTTGCACTGTCTAACTTGTTGACGTGGCGTTTTGCTATAAAGAGTAAGCCAACGGCTAGTAGCAGCAACCAAATTAGTGGCGTGTAGTTGTTCACAGGTGTGGCAAAGTCATTGCTAAATTGAGGAATATTCGCAAGATCCGTGAGCGTTGGCTTTGCGCTACAACCCTCACAAGGTGCAAAATCGCCTCTTTGATTGGCTTTGGCAATTTCGTTGGCAAAGAAACCTTGTAGTGCTTGATGATGAGCTTCAACTTCTTCCATAAAGGCGTGATGACGTGCTAATCCATTGCCCGCTAAATCAACCAACAGTGTTTGTGCGATGAGTGCGGGGGAGAGATATTGTAGCTTTTGCGCATTATGTTGCTGTGCTTGTTGCGCCGTAAAAAATCGTACATCTTGGGCTGCCATTGCGCGTTCGACAGAATTAATAGTAGCAATTTTTTTGGTGGCGTAATCGCTGGCACCACTGCCATTTTTTGCAAGCTCTGGATGATCTTGAAAATACTGAGCTAAAGTCTTTTCACTCGCTTTTTGGGCTTCGTCGCTGGCGGCACGGAGGCTATCTATATAGTGAATTCGTGAAGGCGTTGGGTCGAGTAAAGCGATGCTGGTATTGACCAAAGCTGGGACCACAATTACCAAGGCGAGCCAACAGGTGACTAAGGTGGCAGCATTGTTTGCCGCACTTTTGGCTCTGCTATTTACCCAAGCGGTTAAGGCAATCCAAAAGCCACAATAACATAGTGCGATAAGGTTATAACTCAGCAGTTCAATCACCCCTAGCTGCTCTCGTATTGTTATTAAAAGCAGGCTACTAATACTTAAAAATGGCAGCACAATTAACGCACTTCGTAGCAATAATTGATATGTCAGAAGGCGGGTCGCGCTGCCTCCTTGCAGCATCAGTAGTCTTAGCTGCCCATCTTGGCGTTCACTTGCCAAGGCATTAAAGCAAATGCCAATAATGAGCAATGGCAGTAAGTAGACAATCACAAAACTTAAATCGAACTGGCCTAACAACAGAGATAGCGGGTGAACATAGTCATATTGATGAACGATGTGCTGTTTCTCTTTGATTAGCATCTTAAAATAGTAAGGTAATACGTCGGCTTGCCCTGTTGCGATTGGCGACGTTGCAAGCGGGGTTTTGGTGGCGTAATTTTGCATCAAGTAAAAAGCCTGCCCGCGCAGGTCGTATGGGTCTTCCCACCACTTATAGTCTGCTGTGCTGGCGAGTCTTTCGGGTAATCCAGCTTTGGCATCTTGGATGGCCTGTTGCTGCATTTGCTGTGCGGCAAGTACCACGTCATGCTGTTTTTTAGCAAAGTAATGGGCGTTAAGAAATGCCACTAGCGCGAGCATGCTGGTGGTTAATAACAGCGCGAGTACGAGCTTTTCTCGCCAGAGGTTTTTAAACTCAGTAGCTAACATTAAGCGTTTCATCTTTGCTCCTCCAAACGCAGCTTTTTAATCGCGAAGAAACTCAATAACACCAGAGCGATTAGCCAAAAGCTCAGGCTAAACAGGCTGATAACGTAGTGAGGCAGGTAACGAATAACATTGGGGTATTGGAATGCGAACTTTGGGATCTGCTGCCATAATTCCTCGCCCGCGGTGTAATGTCCGTCCGCTTTGTGACCATGATCTCTTTGATTAAAGTTAAGCACCTCTTGCATCATACGGCGGTGCTGCTCTGCCGCATTCTCAAATGCTTGCTGGTGGGTAAAGTCGCTGGCGGCGGTGGCCATCGACAGCGTTTGTATTGCGATAAACGGCGTTAACATCCCTGCAAGTTGATAGCTTTGTGATTGCGCTTCTAGTTGAGCTAAACGCGCTGAAAATAAGCGGTCAAAGATTTTATCAGCGTATTGTTCACCAAATTGGAGTTGTGCTCCGGCATAGTCAAAGGGCAAGTCTTCCACATTGCTGACTCCATATTGAGTCAATGTTTGCTGCTTGAACTTTGCGATTGCTTCAACTCGTGCTTCGGTATAAACCTCACTTTCAAGTTTTGCTTGAAATGCTTGACCTGAACCTTGTGGATAAATAGTCGTTGCGATATTCATTGCCAGTTTTGGTAGTAAAAGCGTTGTGAGGGCCCAAATGATTAACAGCGTGATTAATGCGCGCCTTGCTGTTGGAAATAAACTCGAAATGGTGGTGGTGAGTAGCGACCAAAGCAATAAGTAAACCAAATAAAATAGTAAAAATAGCCCACTTCTGAGTGTGTGAGGCTCCGTGCTTGTTAGTTGGCTATAAAGTAAAAAAAGCGCAACAGGTAACAAAAATAAGCAAGAAATAGCAAAAAGCAGCGCACATTTGGCGATAAACAAGTTAGCTGGACTCGCGCCCGATGCGAGTAGTTGTTTAAGGGTGCCTTGCTCACGCTCTCGGGCAAGTAGTGGGTAGCCAATTAATATAATTAATAGCGGCAGTAATACTTGTAGCACAAAGGCGGGTGATAAGCTGCCAAAACGTGACATCGGCAAATTATCTTGCGCACTTCTAAATATACTATCGTTACGAATATGAGCTTCAAGCCTCAACACATTCCCTTGGTATGCTTGTAATCCCGCATCGAGTGCCGCCAGTGGGGTGGTGGGTTTGACCACATAAATACCGTAATGGGCGGCGGAATGGGGGCCTTTTTCACCTTGATTTAGCCAGCGTAATTGCTCTGACTGGGACACTTCAGTAACGGCTTGCTGATAGCTTTGGTGGCTTTTAAAACCAGTCAAGCAGGCAAGCAAGAGCAGTAATACTGCAATGCCTCCAAGCCAAAGCCCTTGTCCCTGCCGCTTGGTATCGAGCCATTCCTTTTTAAATGTCGTTTGAAACATCAGACACCCACCTTGATATGTTTGAGGTAAACGGATTCAAGTTGGACTTCTTGCAGTTGCTCATAGACTAAAGTATCGACTAATTGCCCTTGATTGATAATTGCCACGCGATGGGCATCTTCTTGAGCACGGTATAAGTCGTGGGTCGCCATTAAAATCGCGACGCCTTGCTTTGCTAATGACTGAATGAGCTGGCTAAATTCATGGCTGGCTGAAGGATCAAGACCTGATGTAGGCTCATCTAAGATCAATGCCTTGGCTTGCTTTGCAAGGGCAATGGCTATGCCCACTTTTTGTCGCATCCCTTTTGAATAGGTTGCAACGGGTTTGTCTACAGCGTGACTTGGCAGTTTTACTTCACCGAGCAGTGTGCGAAAGGCCTCGTCGGTCTTTTCTATGCTGGCCATTTTGCTGAAATACGCGAGATTCTCAAGTCCGCTAAGTCGCGGATAAAGCGCGACTTGTTCAGGAATATAAGCCAGTTGCTGCCTTGCCGTTACTACGTCATGCTGTGGATTAATTCCAGCGATGGTGATTTCCCCAGCATCCGGTTGTAAAAAGCCCAGTAAGCAATTAATCGTGGTGGTTTTACCTGCCCCATTTGGGCCTAGCAGCGCTAGAATTTCACCTTGATGTACGCTCAAGCATAGTCCCTGTAGCGCTTGGTATTCACCAAAGCGCTTTTGCAGGTTATTGATTTGAATAACAGGTGTAGTCATGAATTATCCTTAAAAGCTCACGCTTAATGAGGCGATAAAAGTGCGGCCACGACCGGGAGCGACTCCCCAATCTATGCCTTTGGCACCGCCAGATAGCCAATATTCTTTGTCGAACAGGTTTTCGGCTTTGAGTCGAAGCGTGGTGTTAATGTCAGTAAAGTGGTACTTCGCGCCCAAGTCGAAGCGCGTGTAGGCTGGTAACTGTAGGGTGTTATTGACGTTTTGTTCGCGTTCACCAACATGGAAAATACCCGCATTGATGCTTAATGCCTCCCAAAATGGCAACTGGTAGTCGACATAGAGATTCGCTTGAAATTCTGGCACATTGGCTGGGGTGTTGCCATTAAGCGCGGGCTCGCCGTCAAGCTTATCTAAGCTGGGGTCCATCAAGGTGATGGATGCTACGGTTGCAAGGCCGTGAGCGAATGAGCCACTGGCATTGAGCTCAATACCTTTATGTGACTGGACACCGTCTTGCACGAAATAGTTAGTAATGTGATTGTGGTACTCCAACATTTTTTCTATTTCGAAAACGGCTATCGAGTAGTTCATGGTGTCCGTTTGGTATTTTATACCGGCTTCAATTTGCTCGCTTTCTTGGGGGCCGAGTGATTCTCCTTCATTTATTGCACCGCTGCCGATGACTGCAACGCCGCCTTCCCCCGCGCCTTCTGAGTAACTGGCGTAAAACGCGAGCTGATCGCTTGGGTTGTAGTTAAGGCCTATGATGGGGGTATTAAAAGTTCGGTCGTCTAATGTGGTTTTAGTTTGGCCTGGTAGAGTTTGCTCTTTTTTGTATTGAATATGACGCAGCCCTAAGGTGGCATAAAATACATCGTTAAAGTGCAAGGTATCTGTGATAAACAACGCGCTTTCAGAGGCTTCAGTTTTGGTTGGTTCTGGATAATCAGGGAACTGCGGTTTACTGCTATGAATTGGATTGAAAATATTGCCAACGGGGTTGGTTAATTCAAACCAACGACCATCCTTAGACTCATAATCACGAATACTAACGCCGACGACTAGTTCATGTTCAATTGCTGCGGTGGTAAGCTGACCGCTGATAAAACTATGTGCGGAGAGCGTGTCATACGTTTCGTCTGGGGTAATGTGGATAGCGGCAGACAGCACATTACCTTGTGTATCAACCGAGTAGATATCAGGAAAAACGGTAAACCTATCATTACCAGAAAGCGCAGCTTGGTTTACCCATTGCCACGTGTCGTTCAACCAAAAATCAGCACGTGCGGCTAGGTTATAAGACTCGGTTTCATACTTTGCCCAAGGTTGTCCGAGTAATACATCACTGGTGTCGACATAGGGCGGTAATATTTTACGGTCAGGATCATTGGGGTCGCTGGCAAGTCCTATCAAAGGCTGTGATACAGTGCTTTTGTCTTGGAAATCGCCGTCTAATCGGATAAATAGGCGATCTGATACTTGCCAATCCAGTGCTGCACTAAAGAAATAGCGCTCTAAGTCATCACCACCGGTAAAGTCACCGTTTTTCTCTGCTGCTGCATTAATACGATAGCCGAACGTTTGCTCGTCAGAAATTGGCCCACCGAGATCGATGTGTAAATATTTTCCTCCACGGCTACGTACTTCTGTTGTGACATCCAAAAAGGCGTCCATGGTTGGGCGCTTTGTCACATAGTTGATTGTACCGCCGGGGTTGTTAAAGCCTGATACGAGACTTGACGGGCCTTTGACGATATCAATGCGTTGAATATTCTCCAGCGGTACATCTTGGTAGGGGGCAAGCGCTAAACCGTCGCGTCTTAGACCGTTGGTCCAATCTAGCTGAAAGCCACGCAGACTCACAAAGTCGAAAACCGTACCAATTGAGGTGTTTTGAACAGAAGCATCGTTGGCAAGCACTTCGCCTAGCGTTTTTACTCTTTGATTGCTGATCAGTTCTTCAGAAAATGATTGAATGGAAATAGGAAGAAGCTGCGGATCTTTCATCCCCAATGCCGAAGCATTCACGTCTCTCGTGCTGTAAAGAGGTGCGCGAGTGCCATGCACATCAATTGTTTCAATGGATTGTTCGGCAACACTAAGTGAAGAATATAAGCTACTAAGCACGCTAACTGTCAGGAGTGACCTTGTCATTTTGTTATTCCAACTGCAAAAACGAATGTGAAAAGAACCATCATTTATTCGATATAAATGATTACTTTTAAAAATGTTATAACGTAACGATCTTAATCATGTTTTTGTGTGCTTGAAAAGAGGGAAGTTATTGCCAAAAGGTTATCCCTGCATCTTTTTGTTGTGGAAAATAAAACAAATGTGGATCGTTCAAAGTAACAGCTTTACGCATTGATAAAAGTGTAAGTCTTAATGAGTGTGATTTTTTCAAATAAAAATCGTTCTCATTAATTTTTTTAAATGCGGGGCGTTGAATTTTTTGTTGTGAATTTTTGTATAAAAAACAATGTGAAAGTTTGTAAATGACTTGCGTGTTATTCAGTACATCGAGCTTAATCTCACTGAATAACGCCGAACATTTACTTAGAGAAGTGTTTGCTGCTTGATAAAGGTAACGAGTTTCTCAGCAATGTCTTTATGTTCTGAAGCGGTGGGGTGCCACACACAGCCTTCTAATGGTGAGTCGAATGTATGACTGTATAGTTTACTGATATCTTGCTGATTAAGCCTTGCAATTGCATCTTGAGTTGCTGGAATAATAAAGTTATACGGATATGCTGGACGAGGCATATAAATAATGGGAACCGCAGGGTATCTTGTACGCAGCTGTTTGGTGAAAACGACCATTGTTTCTACCCACTGCGTTTTAACTTCACCAATAGTTTGCCAAGGCTCTGCAGGGGTTGGATCGGTACTAAAGTCATTGGTGCCTACTTCAATGACAATAAGCTGTGGAAACTTGTCTTCAAAGTCAGTGTTGTCGGTAAATACTGCTGACATTTTGTCATAGTAACTACGCAGCGTATGATGTGGCTGATTGCCACCCCAATTTCGAATTAAGCCTAAACCTGAGTATGAAACTTGGGTAAAACTAGCGCCCAACTGTTGCGCGCTCATATATGGAAAGGCTTTACGGGCGTTACTTAAATCAAGGATTTCGCTCCATTCACACTGTCTTTGGGTGGACTCACTGCCAAAGCCTGCGCTAATTGAATCGCCAATAAATAAGATATGGGGCTGTGACTGCTGGATTGAGTCTAATTTTCCGTCTACATCAACACTTAGGATCTGGGTATTGTGTTCGTAGTGCTCCCAGCGTTTAACGAGTTCAATTGTGACGGTTTCTGCCTTTGTACTTTCAAATAGTGTGAAGGTCTCAGCGACTCCATTGGCGTTGGTCTTTAGCTTTTTTGTAAATTTGCCATCAATTAATACATCGAATTGATCGCCATAGCCCATCAACTCGATACGAAAGGCGCGACCGGTGAGCTTAGTATGCAGCTGGCTGCCGGGCCAATTAAAACTCACACTGCCATCGGCATAGTTTTTACTGACGCGTCCTTCATAATGAATCGCATGATGGGTCGCTGTGTGATTTGCGGCACCGGCGACACTTCCAGAAGCTAATAAAGCTACCGTAACTAACGTTCTTAACATGTTGTATTCCTTGTAGGGTGATTCATTGAATAATGTAACTGGTTTAAATGGGTTGTGAGTGAATTTAGGCTTGAAAATTATTCATTTAACGAAGGGGAAAATAGAATATATCACTGGCAGGAAGAGAGTTGCTCAGGTACATTACTCTATGTAATCAGGTAAAGGAGAGGTAGCTGATGACCATTGTAGAACAGATAGTTGCTAGAGATATTGAAGCGGTTATTGTATATGAATCTGAGCAGGTGATTGCGTTTGCCGATCATGACCCCATAAACTTTGGCCATATCTTAATTTGCCCCAAATCCCCTTATGGAACACTTCTTCAAGTCCCAGAATCCATACTGGCTGAAATCCACAGCGTTGCGCGCGACCTTTATGTGCGAATTGAGCGTAAATTTTCCCCAGATGGGATTACGCTGGTGCAAAACAACGGGTACTTTAACGAATTAAGCCACTACCACTTGCATATTTTCCCCCGCTATAAGCAAGATAGTTTTGCGTTTGGACGTGATGAACTCAATGTTAAGCCTCAAGAGGTTTTGCGCACCTCACTTGAGGGGTTATAGATGCTAGGAGAAGTATTAATCAAGATTGCTGTAACGCTATTGCTTTGTATGTCACTCGTCTGGACTTTGTTGCCTTGGGCGTTTGGGTTATTAAATTTCCAAAACAAACATGGCGACCCACTCTACAAAATTGGCCGTGTGTGTTGGTGGGTAATGGTTGCTATGCACGGCGTATTTGCTATTGGTATTTGGTTTTTCGATGCCAGTTTAAGTAAGTTAATATTTAGCCTAGCTGCAATGCATTTCTTTTTTGGGATAACGTTTGCCAGAAATGTAAGCACGCAATAAATCAAAAGGTCATAAGTGAAGATTACCATCAATGCGATTCAGGGCGAGGATGCGGATGCCATTGAAAGGTTAGGGCCTGTTGATCTTTCAAGTTTGTTTTTACAGCAGTTTGATTGGTATTTATACAAGGCAGAGCCTGCGTAGCATAGTTATTCTATGTGAGTCAGGCGATAAAGACTTTGTGCTCCTGCAAAGTCACCTTACCCCACATCCTTGTGGGGCAACACAGAGAAAATGCCAATCAAGCGCTGCCCTTTGGGTTCATCTGAGTGCGCTTTGTTCATTGTTGCTCAACTTTTGCCTAGATTACTAGGCGGCAAGTCGAGCGTCGCGACCAAAACACACTCAGAAGAACAAAAATCAAACTGCAAAGGTCAACAGGCCCTAATGCGTGAAGTTTCAGAGGCTGACGTCTTACCCCATTTTTCGCAGCTTGGAAGAGATACTTATTTAAACGAAATATTACCTGGAGTGACTCAGGTGATGTGCAACGCCAATTTTGTCGGTGCCAAGGCGTTACTAAACGGTGAGCTGATTGGATTTGCTTTATTAAGAGATGGTAACTATCTCACCCATTTATTTGTTGCCAAGTCAGCCCAAGGTAAAGGAGTTGGTCGGCAACTATTAGATACTGTGCTAGCGAGTACATCTGCAGCTCAAGTCTCATTGTGCTATTGTGCTCATCGCTTAATGCAGCATCTTTTTATACTGCGCTAGGTTTTCAAGCGACAGGGCAAGAAGCACAGAAAAACGGTATTAGATTTATTCCAATGAGGTTAGATCGAACTTAAGCAAGGATATTTTACGACATGGGTTGGGTTGTAAAAAATCACAAAAGTAAATTTTAAGTAATTTAAAATGCGACTACACTAAATCGACATAAGAAGAATATCTGCTAGATCAAGATCTAAGGAACGAGTATGCCAACACCTCAACCAGGCACTGTAGTGAGCAATGCACAAACTAGGGCCGCTAATTTAACGACGACAAACAGCAGTGAAGTGCCAGCGACTAAACAATTTGTAGTGAATGCCACCGGCAACTTATTTATCGCAAGTACGCTAAACAGCACCGCAGGTGGAAGTGTATTGCCGCAAGAAGCTGAAAATGCGTTTGGTGAAGTCAGCGTATTTTTTGCCGCACTCACAAAAGCGATGGCAGAAGCTGGGACAAGTCTGTACGACTACGATGCACTCAATAAATTAGTGTCAAGCTCAGGATTGTTTGTCAAAGTGACAGATAGCAATATTCAATTTGAAAGTAAGCAAAGTGGCGTCACTTTATCAAGCCAATTGATCCAGACTTTACTAGGGCTCAGTGGTAATTTAGCCTCCATAGGTAAATCATTGATGGATATGATCGCTGGTATGGGGCAAGCCTCGGTAAGTATCAGTGCGAGTTCCGACAGCCAAGACAAAAAGGTCGGCACCATCATTTTTGTCTGTGAATATCTGCTTGGTGCAATTTCTATTGCGCCCATTGTCATTTCAGCGGATGCCAATGATGTAAAAGCCATTTGGCAAGCGGGCCCTTGCTTACAAGGCGGGCATACAGACGTGCAGTTAAGTCTGTGCAAATCAGTCTACTTATTTGTGCCACCAGCATTTGTCAAGCAAGCGGCATCGCTCAACGAGGCGATGTCAGACCCTGAATTTAATAATCTGATTGAATCAATGCGAAGTGTCATAGCCGCTCCGCCGCAAACCACGGCAGCCAGTAAAACGACTAAAAAGGACAGTTAATGTTGGGAGTAAACAATGTTCTCAACTTGGTTTAGCAAGCAAGATAAACCGTCAAAACCGCAATCACAGCCAATATATACCCCAATTACTAAACATTATGTGTTTAATGAAACGGGTAATATCATGTTGTGTGCCACGGCGGATAGCATTCAGAGCTTTGACACTGACTTAAAAAGTGCATTCGTTGATATTAGTGTGTTTTTTGCTGCAATGACAAAAGCGGTGACGTCGACAACAAATCCGGTGACGGGGAAGCCGTTTTCAATATTTAACTACCAAGCTGTGAAAAATATTTTGGTAGAGTCAGGGCTTTTCATTGAAACCAATGTGGAAGAATGCACTTTTAGTCACGATGGCGTAGGTAATACGCTCGGCAAAGCGCTGTTTCAGCACGTCTTAAATCGAGAGTTTTCTGAAAAGCAGCTGCCTTTCGCCAAGTCCATGTTTAATGGTATGCAATACCAAAGGGCGAAGATGGCAGAGCAATCTGAGATGACGGAAGCGCAGCAGCAGCTTTGCCGCAGTGGTAGCATCTTTTTTATTGGTGAGCTGTTGATGGGGGTGCCACAAACGTCGGCAATTTTGCTTAGTATCGAACCACAAAGTATTGCCCAGTCGACAGGCGATACCGAAAGTGACTGGCAAGATTTATTTTCGTTGGCTGGGTTAGATGAAGACAAGCATCAGCCCAAGCACATCGTGCGTCATTGGAAATTTAAAAAACGTACTTATCTATTTGTACCACCGCAGTTTATTTCTCATGCGGTGGCTGGACTTGGTGAGCAAAGCAATATCGATTTTGAGGAATACAGTCGCAAATTGGCGCAAAGTATTACTCCTAATCACAGCGTTAGCTAACTTCAAATAGTATAATCTTAAAGCGCCTTAGCTAACTCGGTTAATGCGCTTTTTGCTATGTCTAAATCAATTTGCTCCGTTTGCCAATTACTGAGCGCAGCACGGATCACCTTCTGTCCTTGCCAACTTCCTGGGCTGACAAATATACGGCCGTCCGCATTAATGGCATGAAGGAGGGCAGTTGTTGCTGCGTCATCTTTGCCGCTTGGCTTGAAAAGCACCACGTTGAGCTCTCCGTAGTAGACTAATTCATAGTCTGGAGAATCAGAAAACCAGTCTGCAAGTTGTTTAGTTTGCGCAATATTTTTGCTTACCCATTGACGGATCCCGTCTTTACCATAGGCAAGTAATGACATCCAAACGGGTAATGCCCTAAATCGACGAGAGTTCTCTACACCCATCGAAAAAAAGTCGGGGTCGGCTTTTGATGTGACTAAGTAAGGAGCTGGAACGTCGCAGCTTTCAACCAAGTAGTGCAAATGACGAGTGAGAAAGATCCCACAGTCGTATGGCACATTGAGCCACTTGTGTGCATCCAAGGTAATACTATCGGCTAACTCAAGCCCCTTAGTGCGACCTTCTGAGCCAGAAACCAGACGGTCGAAAATGCCAAATGCAGCATCAACATGCAGCCAAGCTTGGTGTTTATCGCATAGACGGCGGATCTGCATTAAATCATCAAAATTAGTACCGGTAACCGTGGCGGCACTGGCGATGACAATTTTTCCTTTGGCGTTACTTTTTGCAAGCGCTGACTCAAGCGCTGCAATATCCGTAGCTTCATTGCCTACTTGCGTTGCGACTCTCGTGATTTGGTTGCGGCCTAGGCCTGCAAGACCAAGCGCTTTAATCATACTCGCATGGGGCGTCGCACAAAAAACCTCAACTTCCAAACCGAAGGCTCCATCTTCTGCCACATTGATCCCTTGTTGATGCCCTGCAAACTGGCGTGCTATGACTGCACCTAAGTAATTTGCCGCTGTCGCCCCTGTAGTAAAAAGGCCATCAAAGCTTGCTGGTAGGTCGAATAATTCGGTTAGCCAGCGAATGGCCTGCCGCTCTATACTGGTTGCAATGGAGCCATCACCCTTTGAGACATTTTGGTCATAGGTTGACACCAGCCAATCGGCAAAGGTGGCAACAGGCGTTGCGCCGCCGGTGACAAATCCCCAATACCTAGGCCCAATACTGGTGCTTAAGTTTGGCACTACTTGTTTACTAAAAATCTCTATCAGAGACTCAAATTCAATTCCTGATTCTGTGAGTGTGAGGTCGGGCGGAGCAATATCTCGACCTGCGACTGGGCGGCTATTACTAGACTGTATAAATGCCTCGGTAAGTTTAGAAAATTCAGTGAGCAATTGGGGTAATGCTTGCCATTGGTTGTGTGTCATCGTCATGTGCCAATCCTATTTGTGAACGAATACTGGAATTACAGTGTAACTTCGATAAAAATGCAGTACAGATACAGAATTCTTGGTTGTTAAGGATACAGATGGCGAGAAAGTTTATTACATTAAGTGAGCAGGTGATTACAGAGATAAACGCCGGTGAACGTCAAGTCGGTGAAAAAATGACTTCACTTAGGATCTTTGCCAAGCAGCATGGCGTGAGCATGAGTACTGCAATTAGAACCTACGAGGAACTACAGGATAATGGCTTTTTAGCTTCTCAAGAGAAATCTGGTTTTTATATTTGTAAACCGATAGCGAAAAATAGTGACATTGACTTTGCCACGTTTACGAGTGAAGTGAAATCGCCTAAAAGTGCGTTAAGACCCTCTGTCGTAGGGCTCAATACGATGTTATCGACGGTGCAAGTAGCGCCCGAGTTGATGCCCATAAATCGCTTGACTAAGTTTATAAAGCAAGCGTTCGACTCTCCTCAGTATCACCATTTTCATTATCCAAGCGCGATGGGACTGATGTCGCTTAGAGAGAATTTAACCAAGCACTTTAAACAAAAGGGGTTGGCGCTGAATCCTGATAATCTCGTGGTGACAGGCGGTTGTATTCAAGCCGTGATGGCGGGACTGCAGGCTGTTACAAAAGCGGGGGATTGTGTGGTCGTGCCATCACCTTGTTATCAAGGTTTATTGCAACTGCTTGCAACGCTACAGCTCAAGGTGATTGAGATCCCAACAACGCCCGAAGGACTTGACCTGGAAGCCTTGGAACAGGTCGTGACAACGCAAAGGGTGTCAGCGTGTTTGCTTACGGCAAACCACCAAAACCCAACGGGGCACAGTCTATCTGTGCAACAAAAAGCGTGGCTTGCGGATTTTGCTGCGCAGTATCAAGTGGCGATTATTGAAGACGACGTCTTTGGGGAGCTGAGCCATAATCACACAATGCCTTTACCGATAAAGGCGTGGGATAAAGCCGGATATGTAATTTGGTGTAGCTCAGTGTCTAAGACGTTAGCGCCGGGCTTGCAAGTTGGATGGTGTGAAGCTGGGCGTTATCAAAGCCAAGTGGCCGCGCTCATGCAGGCATTTCACGGCATGCCAAATCAATGTTTACAAATGGCGGTATCACGCTTTATTGAGACAGGACATTACCAGCGCCATTTACGTACGCTTAATCGCACCTTAGCGGCACATTGCTTCGCTTACCAAAGCTATTTGAAATCGCGTTTACCAAAAGGCTGTAAAATATCTTCCCCTCAGGGCGGAATGGCATTATGGCTGAAACTGCCTAATATTGACTGTGATGCACTCGCTTTACGGCTCGCTGAACTTGGTGTTGAAATTCGCCAAGGCAGCTTATTTACAAGTCGTGAGTTGTATCAAGATCATCTGCGGATCAATTGCGGTTGGCCGCTTGGTGTGGCAAAACCTTGGTTAGATAAGCTATGTGATTGGGTACTTCATAATTGCGCCAAATTATAGCGTTAAGCTCGGTTCATATAATACAACAAGGAATTAAAAAATGACTGTATTACTCAACGCAGAAACCCAAGTAAATAGCGAAGCGCTCAATGCCATTGCACATATGCCAACCAAGAGTCTTGGCGTATTACTCGATAGCGACTTTACGCGTAAGCTTTGCGATAAAGACTTTATGCGCATTGCTGTTTTGCTGGCACAAAAGAGTTATGAAGAGGGCGGTTGCCCAATTGGCGCGGTTATTGTTGATAACGAAACCAATCAAATTGTAGGTAAAGGACATAATACGTTAGTACAAGAGAGCCACCCATATAACCATGGTGAAACCTCGGCAATTCGAGATGCGGGACGGATTGATTTTAGTAAAACCACTTTGTATACCAGCCTAAGTCCTTGTGATGTATGCGCAACCTTACTCTATATGCGTGGCTTTCAGCGAGTCGTGGTGGGGGATATCACTAATGCGTCAGGCAATGAGCCGTTACTTGAAAGCAAGGGCGTACAGGTTGATATTTTAGAAGATGAGCAAGGTATCGTACTGTATCAACAATTTCGTGCTGAAAAGCCAGAACAAGATTTAGAAGATTGGCAAGGTCTGGCAGCGGTAAGCGCAGGTCATAAGTAAATGACTTTACCCATAGCGAGGCAAAGCCATTGCTACATGATGTAGTTGATTATCAAATGAAATACTTTTGAGGCAATATAGCCATTGCTACGGATTGAATTGCAATGCAAATACGGGCACACTGATCGAATGATTATTTAATTTATTGAGATAAAATGATCCGGAAAATTTTATTCCTTATGGCGCTACTTGCATCAACCAAAATAATTGCTTCGCCACAAGAAACGGTGCACTTTGTAGCGGAAGATTTGCCTCCCTATCATTTTATTAATGGCCAAGGAGAAGTGGATGGTGGCCTAGTTGAGCTTGCTCAAGCGGTAGCAGATAAAGCAAATGTTACTGCTAAAATTAGCATAATGCCGATGGCACGTGTGTTACACGAATTAGAAACAAAACCTAATGTGGTGTTGTTATCTTGGCTAAAAACACCAACTCGAGAAGTCTATTTCCGCTTTTTGGGTACTGTGTGCCATACGTCCGCATCACTCATTGGTCTGAAACAATCTCAAACGCCTATAAATGATCTTGATGCTGCAAAGCGGTATCGCACCGGAACCATACGCGGTTATTATAGTGAAACCTTTCTCAAACAAGCTGGTTTTTCTGAAGGCTATGAGTTGGTTTTAGTGTCAAACTACCAAAGTCTTTGGAATTTATTGTTTAAGGGCCGGATTGATTTTGTCCTAACCAACACATTAACACTCGAGAAAGAACTAAATGCCCTTAAACTGGACCCAAAAGCAATTGAGCATAAGTTACTTCTTGAGCATTTCCCAAGTGAGTTGGCTCTGGCGGTGAATGCAGAGTTTCCCAATGAGCTTGCGAACCGCTTGCAGCACGCACTAGCGGAATTAAGTCAAAGTGGTCAGCAACAAGCTATTTTGGAGCGCTGGAAAATTCACTAAATTGAATGCAGCCGCTCGGTTTCGTATGTTTCTAAATTAGTATAAAGTGTGTAGACATAAATTTAGCGCATTAAGGATAGGCGTGATGCTGCAAGAGTTGGTGAGTTATTTTGGCATACTAGCAAGTATATGGATGCTAGTAGGGGTATATGGCGTTGCCAAGCGTTACCCAAATTATAGTCACAAAAATCAATTTTGTAGTGAGTTAGGCGCCAGTGGTAGCCCAACAGAGCGATTGTCTCCTGCAGTTAATAATTACCCCTTAGCCCTGCTATTTTGTAGTTTCGGTTTTTATATCATCTTGGTACCCGAAGGGAACTGGGCATTAGGTGTTATTGGCGGTTTGATTGTTTGTCATGGTCTAGCAACTGCTGTTGCAGGTTTCTTTCCTATGGATCGGGATCCATACACAACCTCGCCAAGTCGAGCGTGTAATATTCATTCTTTCGCAGGCATGGTAATGCTATTAAGCTTACTTATCGCCCCTTTATTGGTTTGGTTTGTAAGCCCGTTAAATTCACGATTTGCTTGGTTTTCTACCGTTTGTGTATTGATTTGTGTCGCTTTTAGCTATCAGCTTGCCAACGCTTACAAGCAAAAGCGTAATAGTGGGCTCTATCAGCGATTAAGTTATGGCACTCAGTTAGTTTGGCTGAGTGCACTGTGTTTTATAGTGTAAGGTGTTGATAAGCCGATAAAATGGCTTGCGCTTCGGGTTTGCCTTTGGCAACACGTGCATAATGATCCAGCGTTTTCTCTAAATAGCGTTTGGAAAGCGTTCCTTGTTGCCAAATCGCTTCGCCCAACGGGGTTATGGCAGCGCCAGTCTTACCTGAAGTGAGATAGAGCACTTCGTAAATACGCCGATTTTCTTCAACCAGTGACTCATGAACCACCTTAAGTGGCAAAGATTGCAAGTTTTGCCTCAGGGTATAATGATGATGAACTGGGCAAAGCAAGAAATCGACCTCGTCACGCAAATTGCAGCAAAGGCTTGTCATCAGTTCTGCGGTTAAGTCGCCACCAACACCTGCGATGATCACTAACTGCTTGCCTGAGTATTGTGCAAGAGGGAGCTTCGCAACGTCTTGAGTGTAAAGGCTATAGCGCGTTTCAGCTTCTGGAAAGAAGCGTGCGAGATCCAATTTTACTTTAGCGATAAGCGCTGGGACTACATCAACAAAGTGTATGTGCGCTTGGCTCGAATCTAAAAATTGTGCACCAAGCTGGCCATGATCGCAGCAGCAGTCCCAAATATGTTGATAGTCTTCAGTAACAACATCATGCAAAGTTTGTAAGCGTTTTCCAAGCTTCAAGTGGATTCCTTTTATTCAGGCGTAGGTATGGTGGCGCGTTGCACTAAAGTGGTTAAGTAGGCGATGAATAAGGTAGATTGCACAGAGACTTACCGTAATTGCAACGCTCACTGAACTGAAGCGATACAGTGCGCTGTAGATTAAATCTTGATTTGGTGCGAGAGATTGACCAAACAAGATCCCAAAAGTGGTAATAATACCAAAGCCAATCCCAGGAGCACCACCACTTAACAAGTGGTAGCGACTAAAAATGAAGACTAAGATCCATAAAATCAAAATTGGAAAAAGTAAAATTTGGCTATAGGTTTGCAGTAGGATTTGCGCTGCTAACGCCAAGTTACAACCTATCAGCGTGCCAACTGCACGTTGCCAGCCCGCTGTGCCCGCCGCTTTCCAACTCAGTGGAAAGAGGATTAATATTGATGCCGCTTGGGCGGAAACGGAATCTTGTAAATCTAGGATTTGGAATATCATAAATGAGAGTGTGGCTACGGTGGCGCACAGTAAGACTTCATGGCGAATACTTGCCGCGTCTTTCGCTGGCCGTGGCGGTAATTGACGCACAGTAACATCCGGAAATAACCAATGCATTACATATGCGGTTGCGATACTAATGATAATAGCCAGAGAGTTACTGGCTATGAGTGAATACAAGCCACCACTGGTTGAAGCATAACTGGCAAAATGAAGTTGGATTGATAGTCCCACCACACTCATTGCACCAAATAAGAAGTTAACGCCTTTGCTCATTTGCAAAAACAAAAAGGCAAATAAGGCAAAGGTGAGTAAGGACATTAACGCAGGGTGGAAGCCAAATAGCCCTTGTAGCACCAATACCGAAAAGGCACAGACCAACCCACTTAAGATAAACTGGCGCACTATATGTGCGTTTAACATTGGTACTAAGCCAAGTAGCAGCATGGGATATACGGTAAAAAAGATACCGTACGGCCAGTTGAGCAGTTTGCTTAGTGCAAAGCCTAGCGTACTCCCAGTTGCAATACGCAGCATCTGTCTGAGGTCATTGGCGTTTAGTGCAACTTTCATATCAATAAACGTAGTGAAGTAGACTGACGAATTTGATTTGCGCTTGTGCAAGGGTTGCAAGCAGAGAGCTTTCAGGCAGAACTTGAACAGTCGCTCTGGCACCACTTGCTAGTAAAGGTAATGGCTCATCAAATGCTAAATGAACGCGTTGACGCTGCGCATCTCGCACCCAGCGGTTGGAGGTCTCAACGGCAGCCAATTGGCCGTCGGCATTGAGCTGTCCATCACTGACGCCAGCAGAAAATTCATGGATCACGGCAGGGTATACTTTGCCCGGTAACGCATCAAAGCTCACTAGCGCTTGTTCGCCAAGTTTGACGTGGTAAAGCGATTTTTCTCTGAAATCCGCAGCTAAGTCAACATTGTCCGAAACCAAACTGGTTAGACTCACACCCGTTCGAGCATAGGTTCCCGTGGTGATCTGTAAGTTACTAATGATGCCATCATGGGGCGCGCGGATTTCGGTATAGCTGAGTTGCAATTTAGCCTGCTCTACGGTATTTCGTGCTTGCATGAGTGCAATATTCTGTTCGTCGGTTGCACCACGTTTTACTTCAAGCGCATGTAGATTAGCTCTGAGTGCACTGAGCTGTGACTTAGCCGTCGCAAAATTTGCTTGAATTTGATCTGATTCCTGCGTTGAAATTGCGTGTTGTGACAGCAAAGATTGGCTGCGTTTATAAAGTCGCTGTTGCTCATCATACTTGGCTACAGCAGCCTCTATTTGTGCTTGCTGGGCAACTATCTGTGCGTCTAATTGTTTGTTCTGTTGATTAACTTCTGCTAAAGCAAGCTCAGCCTTAGCTAATGCTAAACGATACGGCGCTTCATCGATAGTAAGTAGTAGTTGCCCTTGCTGAACGCTTTGGTTATTGCTGACATTTACTGCAAGCACTTCACCACTGACTTTAGGCGTCACTTTGGTTACTTGATGATACACACGTGCCTGAGGCGTCATTGGTATATAGAGATCAGCAAAGATAAAATAGCTAAAGCAGAGTGCAAAAAGGGCGATTGAAACCTTTACGTAGCGGGAAAATTGCTGATCTGGACTAAGTTTACTCACTGGTACTCCCATTTTCAGAAATATTGTCACAACATTGCTGAGCATTGTTCTCAAGTTTGACCAAAGCATGTGCAATAGCATTGAGCTCGTCATCGCTAAGCTCATGATATAAAAGTGCCTTCACTTCACTGATCCGCATCTTTAGCTGCGCTAACTGGGCTTGCCCGTGTTCGGTGAAGTAGATTTTACGACAGCGTTTGTCTTGCTTATCAATGCGGCGCTCAATCACATTATTCTCTTCTAACTGTTTCATCGTGCGAGTCAGGCTCGGCATTTCGATATCTAAACTGCACGCCAATTGGTGTTGTGTGCAGCCTTCACCCAAATGATGAATATGCATCATGGCGGTCCAGCGTGGCTGGGTAAAACCGAGTGGCTCTACAGCTTGGGTTACGGCTTGACGGCAAATTCTATGGACTCGGCCTAACTTGCCACAGAGACTGAGATCGAGCGTTTCATGAAATGGAAGTGACGACATAACTTAGATACATTTACTTAGCATGCTAAGTATTTTAAATTAGTTAGCATGCTAAGTAAATGCTGCATGTTTAGGTTATTGCAATATTAGTTTTAACTCTCTGAATTGGCGGTGCTTATTTTTAGTAAAAATCGCACATAGTGAATACAAACGTGGCTAATTACAGCGATCGCAACAACAAGTTCAAACCAAACTAGGTACTGCAACACACTTAACCAGCCTGAGCTTAAGTGTTCGCTGCCGGGCCAAGTGACGACTTTACTAATGGCGGTGACGCCGATGACTAATGGAAAGGTATATGCTGCAAAAGCGGGACTAAATGGCAGTCGCAGAAGCTGAATAAAAGCAAGGTATATCGCTAGGGTCATAATAATAGCAATACTCAGTAGGGCAAATACCACACCAGCCGCTGGCATTGGGTGGACACTTAAATATCCTGCCAAACATAGACTCGCAGGCGCTGCCATGACTGCAATTGTAGGTTGGGTTTGCTGTGGTATGGCACTGCCTCTACACAAACGGTAAATCATGAACGGTAGCAGCAGTAAGTAAAATATCACTCCCAAGTACCAAAGCCCCATAGCCAAAGGTTGCAACGCTGACATGCCGTTAAAGGTAACATCGGCAACGACAAACCCAACAGGGGGAATAAACCAACTTGGCACTAGCTGGTTAAGCTCAAAATTGCGGCTGCGAAAATACACGAAGCTGGTTAGCAACCCTAGGTGAAGCACAATGGCGAGTAGCCAAACCACAGTTGCAATAAGGTGAGAATAGGCCGCGATGCTATGAGAAATCACCATGATTGTCATGGCGCTGGTTGGTAATACACTCCCAACCACTGGATCTGCGAGATCTGCTCTTAATAGAGCTGGTTGATGAATAAACTTAAGCACTAACAGCAATAAAATAAAGCCAGCCAGCAGTGCACTTAAAGGTTTTAACACAAAAAATGTGGGAAAGAGGTTACTGATACACCAGCCTAAACTAGCTAGCCCAAGAGCAAGACCAGACATCGGGGTGGGGATATTGGCGGTGAGTTTTTTACCATAAGAAAGAAGCGTAGCCATGCGTAATTTCACAACAATTGTTCGGTGAAGGGATAATACGCTTGCGCTTCAATTAAGAATATCTGAATATATTTAAATTAGTGTTCAATAATTCTTAACGTCAATGATAACCCTTAAGCAACTCAATGTATTTACGGTAATCGTGCAAGAGCGTTCGATCACGGCCGCAGCGGATAAGCTATGTTTAACTAAGGCAGCTGTTAGCATGGCACTAGCGGAGTTAGAGCGTCATCTCGAACAACCATTATTTGATCGTGTAAATAATCGATTAATGATAAATCCTGCCGGAGAGTTATTACTACCGCATGCGCATCAAGTGCTTGATAGATGTCGCTTCTTAGAGTCCTTATTTAAAGGAAGCGAGAGGCTATATGGCGAAATTAAAATTGGTGCCAGCGATACCTTAGGCAATCATTTGCTGCCTCCCATGTTAGCGGCTTTTCAGCAGCAAACAGGGCATACGCAGCAGCAGTTGTTTATAACCAATACGGCGAAAGTGTGCGCCATGCTTCGTGATTACGAATTAGACATTGGTTTTGTTGAAGGCCGAGTGATAGGCGAAGATTTAGACATCATGCCTTGGTTTGAAGATGAAATGTGTATCGTAAGTGCAATGGACTTTGCGGTAACTGACTTTCAAATGCTGATACAAAGTCAATCTCGTTGGCTGTTGCGGGAACAAGGCTCCGGCAGTCGAGAATTTTTCTTAGCGAATATTGCAGCGCAGCTTACGTCGTGGCGAACCGCGTTTGAGTTAAATTCTACCGAGGCGATTATAAATGGTGTTGCGGCAGGGCTCGGTTTAGCGTGTATCTCAAAATACTCCGCTGAACATGCCATAGCACAGCAACGAATTAAGGCGCTTTCAGGTTTAAAAGCCACACCGAGGCAGTTTTGGCTGGTGACGCGTAAAGATAAATTTCAAAGCCCAATATTAACGCGACTCATTGACTTTGCGACGCACTGGCGTTGAACTTGCCTGCCGACTCAACACAGCTTGCAATGGGCATAAACTTCACAATCGCTGAATGAACTTTCTAAAACCTCGGGTCTTATAGACAATAGCATATTAAGAGGTTAGATATGTCATTCAGAACTATCGATTATTCTATTTCAGGCGTGTTAGCAGTGAGCTTATTACTGCTTGGCATTTCATTTTTGTTTGGCGCTGGGCCAAGTACTATTTCAGGCACCTTTAGCTTTTACGGGTTAACAGAGTGGGTGCCTGTTGCCACACTTGGTATTGTATTTGGCTTTGCGTTAATGGTTGCCGCGGGTCTAGTCATTTTACAGCAATGTAAGATTATTCCTGCGGCGTGGCCGCTTGCCTTAATCGCCATCATTAGTTTATTTACTTTGCTGACGTTGTTTGCCGAAAACCGCTGGATAGCAGCCCATGGCGGCTTTCCCGTTATTGGTTCTGGGCAAGGGGTCATCAAGTATTTTGCGTTAATACCCATCGCACTATTTCTCTACTGCCGTCATCATATCAACACGCGAACGCTCGTATGGGCGAACTATTTCCCGGTGGCATTGGTTTTAGTCTGGATCGGTGGAATGAAATTTCTTGAACTCGAAGCAAAGGCAATCGTGCCGCTAGTAGAAACTTCACCGTTTATGTCTTGGATGTATGAGTTGTTTACCGTGCAAGAAGCCTCAAACGTGATAGGCACCTATGACATTTTGATAGCAGGCTTGCTCGGCATTGGCATTTGGTTCAAACAGCGAGTCTTGATTGGTGTTGCAAGCCTTGGATGTCTTGCGGTATTTGTTATGACACAAAGCTTTTTGTTTACCGCAGTCGGTGCGTTTAGCGACATGAGCTTGCTTGGTGGTTTGGGACAATTTGTGATTAAAGACTTGTGGTTTATCGCCAATATCATGGTGATGGTATTTTTGACATTGGAGTCCAGCTCGGCTGAGTCTATAGAGCCAGCGGTCGCGTAAATTTCATTGTGATGCAGCCCTGCTGCCAAAAGAGCGTGACCTGAGTTGCGCTCTTTTTATTTTTATCATATATGCCAGATGTGCCAAGTGAAGTTTTTTCTGAAAATAGTCCTGTCGGCAGTGAAAATTAAATGTGAATAAGTTAAGGTCATAAAAAGTTGATATCAGTGGTCTAAGCTAGATTATCAAACGTATACAGCAAGATGCCATTGGTATTAAGTGGCAAAGTGAGCAAAGTTTAAAAGCTGCATGCATTGAAATGGTGTATGTATCGAAGTAGCAAGTTTAAAGAAGATAATTGTATGGAAAGACCAAATACATTAAAGCCAATCTGGCTTTCAGGTGGCGATGTAGAGAAAAAGCGCGCTGAGATCAAAGCATACTTCAACAATAGCTGGCAGCAGTACGAATCATTATTTAGCAATATCAACAATGACGACGCCTATTTTGTGAAGGCTGAGCGGTTACGGCATCCTCTCATTTTCTATTTCGGTCATACCGCTTGTTTTTACGTTAATAAGTTGATGTTAGGGAAATATATCACTCAACGTGTTAATCCACACATTGAATCTACCTGTGCAGTTGGCGTAGACGAAATGTCTTGGGACGACCTTGATAGCAATAATTACGATTGGCCAACAGTGCCAGAAGTGCGTGCTTATCGCCAACAGGTGAATGCGCTTATTAACGGGTTAATCGATGAGATGGATATTACTCTACCAATCACTCAAGAGAGCCTTACGTGGGTTGTCCTAATGGGTATTGAACATGAGCGTATTCACCTAGAAACCTCTTCTGTGATAATGCGGATGCTGCCGCTGGCTGACCTGACTTTACAACCCGGTTGGGATGCGTGTGATGAGTACGGTGATGCACCTGACAACAACCTAATCCCTGTAAGTGGTTGTGATGTTCGGCTTGGTAAACCTGAGTCAAATCAAACCTACGGTTGGGATAACGAATATGGTGTACAAGATGTCAATGTGGCGCCATTCAAGGCCAGTAAGTATGTGGTCTCAAACCAAGAGTTTTTAACCTTTGTCGAAGCTGGTGGCTACAATCAGCCTGAGTTTTGGACGGCTGAAGGTCAAGCTTGGCTGGCTTCAACTAAATCAACCATGCCGCGCTTTTGGGTAAAAAAAGACACAGGCTTTTGGCAACGAAACTTAGCTGAGGAAATCCCATTACCTCTCAATTGGCCAGTCGAGGTTAATTACCTTGAAGCGAAGGCTTTTTGTAATTGGAAGTCTGATCAAAGTGAGCATTTCGTGCGCTTACCAACAGAAGCTGAGTGGCAAGTACTGCGCGATAAGCTCGATGTTGACTTGCCGACATGGAGTGAAGCGCCGGGAAACATCAACCTTGAGGTATGTGCTTCAAGCTGTCCGGTTAACCGTTTTGAAACTGAAGGTTTATTCGATATCATCGGCAATGTTTGGCAATGGACGGAAAGTCCGATCGACGCATATAGCGGCTTTAAAGTGCACCCTTTATACGATGATTTCTCGACCCCCACTTTTGACGGTAAACACAATCTGATCAAAGGTGGCTCTTGGATTTCTACAGGCAACGAAGCCGTGCGAGATTCACGTTATGCCTTTAGACGGCACTTCTTCCAACATGCCGGATTCAGATATATCGAAAGTGAGAGCCCACAAGTGCCAGTACAAAAGGTCAACCTGTGTGAAATGGATGCGGACGTCGCCAATGTGCTACATAGCCACTACGGCAAGCCTGTTATGCATTTTGGCAATCCATTGCAAAGTGTTGTTTCACAGCTAATGGTGCATTATCAAGGTAATACAGATAAAGCGCTGGACTTAGGTTGTTCGGTCGGTCGTGCAAGTTTTGAATTAGCCAAACACTTTACTCAAGTAGATGGCATTGATTTTACTGCGCGCAATATTCAACATGCTTTGGCACTAAAAGAAGGCACGCCGGTACGCTTTGCTACTGAGATAGAAGGTGAAATTGTGGACTTCCACGAAGTGTCTACTTCGCAATTGGGATTTAATGAACTCAGTGAGCGTATTCATTTTTGCCAAGGGGATGGTCATAACCTTAAACCACAATTTGCAGAGTATGACTTAATCTTGTGTCACCGTGTTGTGGAATACTTATATTCACCAAAAACCTTTTTAAACCAAATTAAATCGCGCTTGAATGCAGGCGGGATCCTTGCCATAAGCTCAGCCTATCAGTGGGACAAGGCGCTAACCCAAGCACAAAACTGGTTGGGCGGTTATAAGGTCAGTGGTGAGAATGTCACGGGCCGTGATGGTTTAGAAATTTTACTGGGGCGAGATTTTGAACTGTTGGCTGAAGATGAAGTAATGTCCGCCACAAGCAAAAACGCACGTAAAGTTGAACTAGAGCGATGCCAACTTACGCTTTGGCGTCTTAAATAGTCGTTGATACCCATGCCAGCCAAAGTGCTGGCATGATTTTTTTAGGTTAAAGAATGGAATTAGTATTACCCGATCACATTAAGTTTAGTCAAAGCTTGGCTGCTCCCATCGATATCAACTTGAGTGATTCCTGTGCTCAAGGCATCACGCTTGGTGAACTTATTGAGCTTGGTGGCGGCAAAATGCCAGATATTGCACTGGGTTATAATCCGATTGCGGGCAGTGAAGGGCTAAAAACGGCGATTAAAGCTTATCATCTTTCGACGACTACATGTGTAGATCTTAATCAAATCGTGACGTTTAGCGGCGCTCAAGAAGCTATTTTCACCACGATGGCGCAATTACTAGACTCACAAGATGAGGTGGTGGTCTGCACACCAAGTTACCCATCGCTTGCAAAACTCCCCAAACAGTTTGGCGCTATCGTCAACACGGTGACATTGCGAGAAGAGGACAACTGGCAGTTTGATATAGAAAGACTCAAAAACGCAGTGACGACAAAAACCAAACTCATTATCGTCAACGCTCCTCATAATCCAACGGGCGCAGGCTTGACTGACAAAGAAGTTGGACAAATACAGCAGCTAGCAGAGCAGTGTGGTGCTTACATTTTAAGTGATGAAGTATCAGCACAGAGCCATGGCGATGACCGTGCCGTAAGTGGGCGTTTTTTAGCTTATCCGCGGTCGATTACGTTAGGCGTATTATCCAAAAGTATGGGCTTACCTGGCATCCGAGTAGGTTGGGCAATTTGCGGTTCGAAAGCACTAGCAGATGCGCTGCTGGCCGGTAAAAGCTACTTAAGCATTTGTGGTAGTAAAGTGGATGATCTATTGGCAAGAACCGCATTACTGCATAGTGAAACTATTTTAGCGCATAATGCGAACATCATTGCAAATAACGTCCAATTGATGCGTGAATTTGTCAATTTATACTCGCAAAAAGTCGCTTGGGTTGAGCCGCATGGCGGGGTGTTGTCTTTGCTGAAGATTAATTCAGTAAGGGATTCTGAAAAGTGGTCACGTCAATTTGCAGAGACCTCGAACACGCTATTGTTACCCGCAACGTTATTTCTATTGGAGAGCGAGTGCCACTTTCGTTTAGGAACGGGTAAGCGTAACTTTGCCGCTGGTTTGGCAAGGCTCGAAACATACCTCTAAATTAATCCAGCATTCAAACTAAGCGTCTATGATAGGTAGTGTTATTTTCAATTAATGCAGGAAAGGAAAAACCTATGGTAAACGTTAAACATTTAATGGCTGGCTTTTTGGCCGTCATGCTTAGTGCATGTGCTTCAATGGGCGATGGTGACAAGGTTGAAAAGCAACGTGCCATCCTAGATATGAAAAACGATGTACTTACTCAGCTTTACAGGAAAAAGCCGGATACGCGTTCGCAAATTGCGGCAGCGCCTGGTTATGCTGTTTTTTCTAATGCCAATATTAATCTGCTATTTGTTGCAGCTGGAACAGGTTACGGTGTTGTACACGATAAGGCGGTAGGAAGTAACACTTATATGAATATGGCTGAAGGTGGTGTAGGCCTTGGTCTAGGTGTAAAAGATTATCGTATTGTGATGGTATTCCATACTCCTGAAGCAATGAATAAGTTTGTTACTTCAGGCTGGACGTTTGGCGGAAATGCAGATGCTGCAGCGAAAGCCGCTAAAAAAGGCGCATCGGTAGAAGGGGAAGCCTATTATGGCGATGTTACAGTGTACACCTTTACTGAAAGTGGTTTGGCGCTGCAAGCAACAGTAAAAGGCACTAAATTCTGGAAAGATAAAGAACTAAATTAATCTGTTCTAATAACGATTTTAGAGAAAAGCCCCGCAAGTCGGGGCTTTTTGTGTATTACTCTTTGATTTCTGTGGCGTTGACACTTTTCTCAAAACGCCTATTTAGCAATTGGCAGACGATAGTTAGCACAATGGCAGCGAACATAAAGCTTGAGAATGGCAAAGGTGACTCAGGAACCGCGAGTGCAAGTAAAGGGCCGACCAAAGCGCCACTACCAAATCGTAGCGTGCCTATCACCGCGGTAGCGGTACCGGTTTGATGTTCAAAACTCAGTAATATCAGTGCATCAGCGTTGCTGGCAATGATCCCCAAACTCATCATCAAAGGTGCAATGGCAGAAGCTAGCACCCAAACCGAGACTGATTGGCTACTGAGTATGACTAAGATGGTAGAGCAGACGACACCAATCGCGAGACCGATATTGAGCATTCTCCTAGAACCAAGCCTTGGTACTAAACGCGTGTTGGCAAAGTTACCGAGCATCAATGCAATCACATTCATGGCGAATAACACTCCAAACAGCTGCTCCGACACGCCATAATACTCAAGATAAATAAATGAAACTGAGGTTAAAAAACAAAAGAATGCGAATGATGCCAGCATCGAAGAAAGAATATCGTAGCGGGCCTTCTTTTGTGTTAACACAATACGATAGCTTTTTAAGAAAAACGATAAGCTAAGCGGTACATCCGCTTTGGTCGGAATTGCAATACAGAAAAACTGTAATGCGATGATAACGAGTACAGCATAAACCGCTAAAAACCAAAAAATGGCGTGCCAATCAAAGTACAACAAGATCAACGCACCAAGAGAGGGAGCAATTAGTGGCGCTATCATCATGATCATCGAGACATAAGACATTCCTTTAGCTGTGTGCTCTTTGTAGTAATAGCGGATCACACCAGGTACAACGACCGTTGCTGCGGCACCACAAAATGCTTGAACGACCCGCAAGAAGCAAAACATATCGATGTCATTCGTTAGCGCAAGCCCAATTGACGATGCGGTAAACCCGACCAAGCCCCAAATAGCTAACGTCTGTCTTGAGAATCTATCTGCAAGGGGGCCAAACACCATCATGCCGACAGCATAGCCTGCTAAATAGCTACTAAGAGAAACCTGTACTTGCTCAAGCGGGCTATTCAAGCTGTTTGCAATCGCAAGCATTGCGGGGAGATAGAGGTCAATGGCCAAAGGCGTTATTGCGACAATACTAGCCAATAATGGCAATAGTATTGCGGGGAGTGTTGATGACTTCATATGTTGGTATTGTAACCTTATTAATGTTAAGCAGAATATATACACCAATCAGCGACGCTTTATATGGAGATGGAGCTCGGTGCACTAGAGGAGAGCAACGAAAAGACGGCGTTCTGATCAGCAGAAGTTCATGAAAAATTTTTTATATTGTACTAAGTTAGTCTCGTTAAGTGACGAAATTGCGGTAAACTTAGAGAAACTTAAGTTATAAAATAAGAAAAGGAACAAGTTATGAAAAAACTGGTTCTCGCGATAGCCGTGGCAGCAACCCTTGCAGGCTGCAAAACATCGCCTACCGGACGCACTCAGTTAGCACTCTATTCCGAGCAACAAATGGACCAAATGGGTGTTGCAAGCTTTGAGCAAATGAAGCAAGAGCAAAAAGTCGATACTGATGCTAAAACCAATCGCTACGTTAAGTGTATTGCAAATGCCTTAATAGCACAACTCCCAGCAAACTACGCAAACCAGCAATGGGAAGTTGTGGTATTTGAAGATGATTCTGCCAATGCATTTGCGCTACCCGGCGGTAAAATTGGGGTTCATACGGGGATCCTCAAAGTTGCAGAAAACCAAGATCAACTTGCGGCGGTTATGGGTCACGAAGTAGGGCACGTTATTGCTGAACACGCTAATGAGCGCGTATCGCAAAATAGTGTGTTGCAGTTTGGCCTGCAAGCAGGTGCGGCGGTGCTTGAAATGAATAATATCGAATATCGCAATGCCATTATGCAGGGATTAGGTCTCGGCGCGCAGTACGGCGTTGCGTTGCCATTTAGCCGCTCTCATGAAAGCGAGGCGGATGTTATCGGCTTAGATCTAATGGCAAAGGCTGGCTTTAATCCTGAAGGCTCTGTAGCGCTTTGGCAAAATATGGCGAAAATGAGCGAACAGCGTCCACCAGAATTTATGTCGACGCACCCTGCGCCTGAAAATCGAATTAAGCAATTACAAGCCAACATGACAACTGCCCAAGCAACCGCTAACAAAGCGCGTACGGGTGGTTTCGCACCAAGCTGTAAACGCTAATTTCTCAAAACACCAATTACACTTAAGTTAAGTGTAATTGGTGTTGCCTTCTATTTCACACATCAGCATAAATAGCCGTAACTCTAGCTCAAGTTGATGATAGTGAGGCTCCATATGCTGACAAAGCTTATAAAAGGCCTTTCGCACTACTCCTAACAATAAAATCAATCAACTATACCGAGAGAGTTTAAGTAACTAAGTAACACAAGGATAATATAGTGTTTTATTGTTGACAGTTGTCAGTGATCTACAATACTGGGTATACATCAATATAAAAAGGCCTTTACATATTGAATCCGGTCGCTATTAAATCATTACCAGCCGTACAAAAGGCACTATCACCTGCATTTAGGAAGTTACTCTTAGATAACGCCCCTAAAAAGAGTAAGAACGTAGTGGTGAATAATTATTCAGCATACATTTCAACCTTTCAAGGCGCTGGTTATGAAGCTTTAGACATTCTAAGTAATCCTGAATCTTTACTGAAACAATTACGTGGATTTGTAGGCTTTATGTACTCGCAAAACGATTGCAAACAAGCATATGAATTGACACGAGTAGTCTATAAAACTTTTGAAGCCGTTACTAACCATGAAATCGATACACCTCAGCTTTCATATACTAGAGAGAATGGCTTCATCAAGCAGTGTATCGCTGAGTTCAAAAGTTTACGGGTTTGCACTGCGCGCTTAGCGTATCTTGATGGCTGGAAACTAAAGTCAAAGGAGGGCAAAGCTTTTAATTTTCCAATAGGTGATTTTCATGAAGTTTTTGGTGATGAATTGACGTCTGAAATTTATTTTCATACTTGCCAGTACTGTAAAACACAGAAAATAACTTCTCTGTCACTTGATGTTTATTTATTGACCGATCTTCTAAATTCATTTACAAGATATTGCAGCAGTGCTGATGATTTGCGTGCTCAACTCAAAGCGAATAAATTGAGTGCTTTTCTTGAGAAGGTTATGTGGTGTTCATTTAGTCGTCATATAGTGAAAGGCAATAAAAGCGCAACCTTTTTTGTCTTTTGGACAAAAGTGATTAAGACTTTCAAAATTTGTTTTATTGATAGTGGTTTAATTGATGAACCCATTAGGCCTGTCTTAACCCCCTTATTCAAAGAAGATTCTCACCCTATAGCCAATATAGCTACTGGCGGTAAGTTAACATCTAGTGAAGAGCAGCTTTGGCTTGCCGATATTCCATTGCATATAAAGGATGAGGCCGTCATCCAAATCATTGAGGATAGGTTGCGAACGAGTGAAGAACATGTTCGTGCAGCTTATCATTCCATTTTTGTGCGCATAAAAGGTAAGCACGAACGTAACCTTGTGTTGGCAAAAACAGGTAAAGTGAAGCCTATCCAAGTTGCTGCTGGCGGAGTTAAAAGAGCTGAACATGTACGTGTGGGACGTGATCATTTAGAGAATAGTATAGCCACATTCTATAAACATGGTATTGGCGCAGCTGTTACAAACCATCTTACATTTTTTGGTGGTAATTACCCCAATGAGGACAGGCTTTCTTTCTCTGAACTAGCGGATGAATTAAACCTACCTACTACTTCTACGCTAGGTGCACTTTGCACATTGTTAGTGTTAGAGCACCCTCAACTCACTCCTTCTGCACTTGAGCATTGGGAGTTGTTTGATAAAAACGGAAAAATGACCGGATATAAGCAAGTCGGTTGTAATTATGTAATTGTTGTTTATAAAAACCGCAAGGGTTCGGCAAAAGCTCAACAAGATATTATTCTTAACGAATACAGCCGAGCCATTGTGAAGACGTTAATCAATCATACTGGACTTGCTCGACAGTATCTAAAAACTAATCCAAGTACAGAGGAGTATCAAGAAAGCGCGTGGCGTTATATGTTACTCAAGGCTAATTTGGAAAAGGCAAACTGGCACGTTAATTTTGGTAGTGATTTACGTTCGGTTGCCATGAATAGTGACTATAGACAATGGGTGTATAACCACTCTTGTAATATGAATGAAGCCGATAAATTATTGCTATCGAAGTTGGTAGGCTTACGTTCAGGCCGTAGACTCCGAGCAATTCGTACCTATATTAAAACCAACTCTTTGCGCGAAGTAGCAGAGGTGTTGGGACATGAAACAGTGAATGTTGACCTATTAAACAAGTACCTTCCCTCTGCGCTAATGGATTTTTTTAATGCAAGATGGATACGCCAATTTCAAAATGCACTTATTTACATCGCAATGCAGGAATCAGAAGAGCTTTTTGAAGCGGTTGATATTAAACCTGAATACCTCGATGAATTTCTACAAAACCATGGTATTCACGATATACCTAAATTGTTTGGTAGATTCAGAAATGATGCAACCTTGTCTCTTGTTGGGAGTAGAGAGTCTCAAGCACGATTCGATGAGGTAACTTTGACTATCACTGAGAATGTGATGAGAGTTCTTATTGCCATAAAAAGCATTGTTGAGCGGTCAAAAGAAAAGCGTGATGGTCAAGCCTTTCGTGACATTGTATCAACTTGGTATGAGGCTGCTACGCTCATTCTGAATGAAGAGGCTCGAGAAGACACAATCAATGCAGAGCGTTCAAAGCTTATCTCGAGAGCAAAGGAGAGCCCACTTGACCTTCAGCTCATCGCTGGAGCGTTAACATGCTAAAACTGATAGTAAATAACTTAAAAGAAAGAAAAATCGGACTTCATGAACTAAACAGTGAAGAGTTAACAGAAGCGCTTCACTACGCCGTTGAAAGTCAAGACTTCGTTTTACAACGTGAAATTGGAAATCATTTTACCCACATTTACGATCAGGCTTATGAAATGCCTTATTGGTTTAAAAGTAGTTATGATGATGAAGTCACAGTCATGAACTTCAATAAAAGGAATAAGGTTGTTGACTGGTCATCAGTGACGCTTGATGATGGTTTGTTACTCACTCATTCGAAGCACAAACCTCTGCTCAATAGTTTTAAAAATTGGTTACTTGCTGTGTCTGATCCTCTTGAAAATGGAGGTTCGGTTATCACTACTACCACAGTACAAAGTAGGGTATCTAAAGTCCTATCATTAATTGATGCTATTTTATTACGCTCAAACGAACTCGAGCTAAGCCAACATCACCTTAGCCACATTACCGCTGACTTTTGGTTGTCTCTTTTTAAAGAGATGTGTGAGGACGGACCAAACAATGGAATATATGAATTTAAAAGCCGTACAATAAATTTAGTTAAAACGCTTGGGAATAGTATTACACAAAAGCAGTTAGGTGCCTTTTTAGTCAAATACCCTTTTGTAAGTAGAGATATAGCAGAAGAAGACTTAATTCTTCAGCTAGCGAAAGAAGATCGCGTTAAGGCATGCTGTTGGCTTTACGATCAGGGTTATTACAAAGGTAAATCAGGGACTACGGTTACAGGCGCTGTGCTTTCGAAACTACTGTTTGAAGGGAAGATAATATCAGAGTTAAACATTCCAGCATATCCTGAGCTATGGCTTTCCGAAAAAGTGCGATCCACTGAATATCCTCCTCTTAACACCGAAAGCCCAGAAGCGTCAGCAGCTGAAGTGACAATTCAAACCTACATATCAATGGCTAAGTTGATTAACACCAATATATTCAAGGACAACTCAAGTTCACCTTCCATTGAGGCGACAAAGTCACTTTGCATAAGAAAAATTAATGACCTAGTTAAGTTGAAACCCAAAGCTCGTACCCAAACCTTATCCCCTGATGTGGTCTTTAAACTCACACGCCAATCTTTTGAATTTACTCTCAAATATCAACAAGAAATTTTGGATGCTTGCTTGTTAGCTCTATCAGAAGGAGCTGCCAAAAATCCGAAAACAGGAAGTAACAAAGAGCGACCCAAAAAAAGATTGGGTACCTTCAATCCTAGTATCCATCAAAATATGTCAGTAACTGAGCGTGGCCATTTTATGAAAAACAAAGTAATGGGTATGTTGGATAAAAAAGGGGTTAAAGCTATGGGTATTCGACAGGTTTTACCTTTTGAAACTCTAGCTGCTGATAAGTATGAAGCTATACGGAATCATGAGAGTTTATTTGAGCTTTACAGCATACTCATGGGGAGCTGCCAGTATCTCACCGGTATCATTACTGCGAGACGACAGGATGAGTTAATATCATTAAAAAGTAGTGGTAATCTATCTCCAAATTTAAGCCCATTTGAACATGAAAATATTGATTACAACCTCATTTTTAGACTCAAAAAGTCTGGAAATGGGGGAAAGATATCTTCTAACAAAACCATTGAAAGACCTATTACAACCTCCATTGCTAAAATTATCTGGCGAATCGAAGTATTTAACGAGTCAGCTATATCGCGAGGGATAGTTAAGGGTAAAAGTACAAACCTTTTTAATAATTTAGACGCAAGAATGTGTCACTTAACTAAAACTACCGTTAGAAGCTTTAATGCACACTTCGATTCGATATGTGATTACTTTGAAACCCCCCTTGTTCAAATGAATAATGGAGAGCTAAGACGACAGTATGTGAGGCAACATCAATTACGTAGATTCTTTGCCTTGTTGTTCTTCTGGCAAAAACGTTTCCGAGGATTTGAAGCCTTACGATGGATGCTCGGACATACTGATATGTCTCACTTATATCATTATATATCTGGTAATGAAGTGGGCGATATCCTCAATGGAGTGAAGGCCAGTGTTATCGTGCAAGGCGTGCTAAATAAGGATGGGGAGCTAGAAAAGCTTAAAAGTATTGCTGAGTTAAAAGAAACGCTTGCTAAAAAATACAATGCTGAGGTAGTAATTATTGATGATTTGGAAAGCGTCATCGACTTGGCAGATGACGAAGACATAACTGTTCCTCACATTGATCAATTAAAAGCAGAAGCAAATCTGGAATCGAACTTAGAAGAGTTACTGAAAACGGGTGAAATCAGCTTGGAACCTAACTTTTTTACAGTCACCGACGAAGACGGAAAGGTTAGAGAAACGTTTAACTTAGCATTCCAAGTAAAAGCAATGTAAGAAAAGTAACGATGAAAAAGAATAAAGAAAATAATCAAAGATCAATTCTGGCTACCGAAGCTCTGTTACTGGAGATCATCAAATCGCCAGATGAGTTTAAAAACAATAATTACTTAGTAAAAGCGCTTAAATCACAAGGTGGCTTAGCCAAGTATGAAAATGCTGAACGGCACATCGGCTCTCTTGCAATCAATACAGTCAAAAGTCTTTCAGAGCTGTTGTTAGATGACGGTTTCGCTGGTCTTGATAGACTAAGAATTAATGCTCGCACTGCCATAGAGAAAGCTTTAACAAGAAAAATAAAAAAGAGCAATGAAGAGAGCGCACGACAAAAGCTTGCATCAACTGAAGAACTGCTCGCCATCACTCAGCAAAGTAACTTCTTATTGAATATAGTTATTAAAGAAATGCGAGCAAATTTAAAAGCAATGGCATTTCAAGATGGAACTGATGAAGAGCGTTTAAAGCGCTACAAAGATATTAATAAGAGGGTTGAAGCGCAACTTAATTATGCAAATTATGGCGAAGTTTAATGCCTGTAACTAAATTAAAAGACTTTTCTCGTTGGTCACATATTGGGTTTGATGGCAAATTAACATGTTATAAACCAAGGGACGTTCCCTTTGTCACCTATAAAAATGGTGTTCCCTGCTATGAAGCCAATATGTATATTCATAAATTGCTAGAGGAAGGGCTAAAATACCAGACAATCAGGACGTATGCTAACTGTATTGTAGCTCTGGTCTATCATGTCGAAAGTGCAACTCATCTTAACCGTTTTAGTGATTTATCTGACGCTACTTTTCGCCTCTTTATACAGGGGTTGCAAAGTGAGAAGCATCCTAATGGTGAAACGGTTAAAAGTAACAATAGAGTTTTGGAAGTTGGCATTCGATGCCTGAAATTTCTTGAGTTTGTCCAAGAGTACCATGATTTGAAACTATTTATTGGCGTAGACAAAGCGAATGCCATAACAGTGGTCGAAACTACTCACAAAATTTCAATTGAGGGAAGTAGGTACAAGAAAGAAATAACCACGACTTCTCATATTTGCCTACCTAGCAAAGATGCGGTTAAAAGACGGTTACCAGTTGGTGAGAAAGATGCACTAAAGGTATGGAGTTTTATACAAACCAATAAAAATAAAGCCGTTCGCTATCGTGATATAGCTTTGTATCAATTAATGGAGCAGACAGGTGCTCGTGTAGCAGAGCTTCATCTCGTAACCGTGGACGACTTCAAAGAAGCTAGAAGTATGAACGAGCCGTGCCTTAAAATGCATACGTTAAAGCGTAAGGACGAGCAATCTTCAAGACATGTGCCTATTCCCCATACTCTTGTAACTGATATTGCTCAATACATGAAGTATCGCCGAAAAGTTATGAAGGAGAAAGGGCTAACTGGAGGTAAAGATCATGGTTTCTTATTTATATCGACAAAAACAGGTGAGCCTTTTAAAGCTGACTCATGGACTACCTACTTAAACAAGTGGAAAAAGGATTTGGGAATCAAAGGCGCTCTACATCCGCACCTTTATCGCCACGCTTTTATCACAAACAAACTTATTGAAATTATTCAGCAACATGTAGATATTATTAATGCTGATGATTTTCGAAAACATTTGCTTAATACCGAAGCCTTCAAATTACAGTTAAGAGAGTGGACAGGGCATACGCAATTGCACTCCCTTGAGACGTATATTCACTTAGCTTTTGCAAAAATGCGAGGCTATGATAAAGCTTATAGTGCAGTTGCACTATCTGCATCTGTAGGAGTGGTTGAAGACCAGCTAGGTCGTATTGAAAAGCAAATTCAGAATCACGAACTAAACTTTACAGAAGCCCTTGCATCACTGAAAAGTACAATAAAGGCGTTTAGGCTAGATATTGAACAGGCTAAAATTTGAATGGACACCAGCTAATACTTTAGTTGGGAGGTTATTAAAATGAAGACAGGCTAATTCAGCTGAATTTACTAATTTGGCGAGGTCTTTCGTTTGCGAACCAACTCACTTAGTAACTTGATTTTCTCATCTTCAGATAGTTGTTCGAATAATAAAACAAACTTTGCCATTTGATCGCTTTCGCAAAAGAAGTAGTTTAGTGGGACGCCCAACTCTTCAGCTATTCGCTTTAAAGTTTGCAAATCTGGTGTATGTCTGCCTTTTTCATAATGGTTCATACGCCCACTCGCAGAACTCGGCTCCAGACCAATTCTAATTCCCAAGTCTCTTTGAGAAATTTTTGCTCTTGTCCTAGCCTCTTTAAGCCGAACCGGGAGGGGGTTAATAAAATCCAAAGGTTAATCATAATAAAAAGCTGGTACTTAGATTCTCTAAGTTTTACTCTATCATGTATACTTAGGAATCCTAAGCCACTATCGAGGAATATAATTGTGAGTAAGACTTACTCAGATGAAATAAAGTTATCAGCGACAAGAAGGGTATTGTCCGAAGGAGAGCGGGTTGCAGATGTTGCTAAAGATTTGAACATAGGTCAGAGCACTTTGTATCATTGGATACAATCAGCGAAGCAACTAGAAAACTCGAAATATAGCTTGATTGTTAATTCACTTGAAAAACGTCTAGAAGAGTTATCAAGAGAGCGAGATATTTTGATTAAAGCTGCGTCAATATTTGCTAAAGAGCTTCACTAATAGATTTGATTAGAAGCGTGAGCAAAGGCTATGGAATTGGTTTGGAGGAACTAGTTTGCTTTGTGGCAGAAGCGGACTGGACTTTCGGGCGAAATTTTTCTACCTACTACGAGTTACAACTTTTCAATTGCGTATTTCAATAGTCATCCTCTGACTTTATTCCATAGAGCCATTAACGAATAGGTTGAATAGTTAATGCGGTATGGAGTAGCAAATAAAATTTTGTTTTGAGAAACGAAGTTCCAAAATGGTAATTAAGTTCGGTAAATTTGAGAATATCACTTAATCTATAACCAATTATGCAATAACATGCTTTCCTAACTAAAATGAAAAACACGATATTAAACTCAAGGGACTGGCGATGAACTTACATACGAACCTACGAGGTCGACTGAGAAATACTTCTTTGCCAAGAAATCATGGCTTGATGCCAGTATTTGAGGCGGTTGTTAACTCTATTCACTCTATTGAAGAAAAAGGCAACACAGACCAAGGCAAAATAACTCTAACCATAATTCGTGAACCACAAGAGGTGATGGATATTAGTGGTGGGTCTTGTGCGCCTATTCTTGGATTTAAAGTCGTAGATAATGGCTGTGGTTTCAACAATATAAACTTTAACTCCTTCCAGACCTTAGATTCTGACCACAAGATAGATAAAGGGTGTCGTGGTGTTGGCCGCTTATTGTGGCTTAAGGTATTTGACCAAGTAAGTGTATCTAGTGTCTTTTCTGATCAAGAAAGTTTTAGCCACCGTGAGTTCGCTTTTAACAGTAGCAACGGTGTACATGGCGAGAAGGTTTCGCCGTCAAAGCAGAATCAAACTGGCTCTGTAGTATCACTTAATGATTTTGATAAGGCGTATAGAAAAGCAGTCCCATCAGGTACAGAAACAATTGCTAATGCGCTGCTAGAACACTGTCTATGGTACTTTGTTCGTGAAGGTGGTGTACCTAAGATCTTTGTTGAAGATGGTTTAGAAACCGTCAGCCTATATCAGTTGTTTGATGAGCACATGCACTCACAGGCAGCACATGAACAGATTGAAATTCTTGGTGAGATGTTTGAGCTTACGCACATCAAGTTCAGGGCTTCTGTTAATAAGAAGCACCAACTGTCTCTATGTGCTGCGAACCGCTTAGTAAAAGAAGAGGGAATTCAAGGCAAACTTCCTGGCCTTTATCAGAAGATTTCTGATGACTCTGGAGAGTTTGTTTATACTTGTTACGTATCGTCTAAGTTCTTGGATGACAACGTTCGGGCAGAACGAACATCATTTGAAATAGCGGAAAGCTTTGATGGTCTCTTTGCTAACCAAGAGCTTTCACTAAAGGTAATTCGTGAAGATGTTCTTAAGAGAGCACAAGCTTACCTTAAAGATGTTTTAGAAGAGAATATCTCAGCGGGTAAGCGTAGGATTGATGAGTATATCGTGACCCAAGCTCCTCGTTATCGCCCAATTACTAACTACATCGAAGAAAAAGACTTGATTATTGACCCGGATAAGTCTGATAAAGATGTTGAGTTGCATCTTCATGAGCAATGGTATGCAGTAGAGCGTCAGTTGCTATGCGAAGGTCAGCATATCATGACTCCAAAACGTAATGAGCAAGCGGAAGAATATGAAGAACGTATCCAGAGCTATTTACAAAAAGTAGAAGACTTGAAAAAGTCTGACCTAGCCAATTATGTATCTCATCGTAAAGTTATTATCGATTTGCTAGAAAAGTCTATCGAGCGTACTTCTGAGGGTAAGTATGCTAAGGAAGAAATCATCCATGAGCTAATTATGCCAATGAGAAAAGAGTCAAGTGAAGTCTTCTTAGACTCTTGCAACCTATGGCTAGTTGATGAGCGTCTGGCATTCCACAATTATTTAGCATCCGATAAACCACTCTCTGCTATGCCTATTGTAGATACTAGCAGTGCTAAAGAACCTGATTTACTCGCCATGAACATCTATGATAATCCAATGCTGGTGTCGGATAATAAGTCTATGCCGCTTGCTTCTATTACTGTGGTCGAAATAAAACGACCTATGCGTAACGATGTTAAGGCAGGAGAAGATAAAGATCCTATTGAGCAAGCACTTGGCTACCTAGAGAGAGTGAGAGATGGTGAAACGAAAACACCGCAAGGTCGCCCTATTCCACATGCTAGTGACATTCCAGGTTATTGCTACGTGATTGCTGACCTCACACCATCTTTGCTTAAGAGATGTAAGATGCTAGACCTGCAAGTGACTCATGATCATCTAGGTTACTTCGGTTACAACAAAGGCTTTAAAGCATATATCGAAGTTATTTCGTTTGATCGCTTAGTTAACTTGGCGAAAGAACGAAATAAGGCATTCTTCGACAAGCTTGGCTTACCAATGAGTTAACAAGCTCCGTAGCAGAAAGAGGACAGTTTATCCTAATTATTTGTATTCTGGAAAATCTGCACACAATGCGCCACTAGATTTGGCTGTGCTCGGTAGGTTATTTGAATATGGGGTGAGAAGCAACCAGGACGAATAAGTTGTTTATATATTCGATTGTGGGCAATGCAGTTATACATCCAATTTAGAAAAAACCATATCAAACGGTCAAAGTAATAACGTTTCGCTTTTACCAAACGCCAGAACCGAATAACAATCGTATCTTAAGTGCCAAATAGCAGACCTTCAAGTGTAACTCGTTTCTGCCCCTTAACGATTTAGAGCTAATAGGTTAAGGTCGCTTAAGAGCGAAAAACGGGCACTCAAAAATATGCGATCAAACTAGTTTGATCGCATATTTTATGGGTTACTTTTTCATTTGCTCTTGCTGCCAAGCCCAAATAGGTGGTTTAACTAATAATTTTATCCGATAACTCCAACTTGGCGCATTCCACAGTTGCTTAGCTAGTTTAACGTAACCACTAAAGAAAACCTTTACGGGGTTAACACTGTTTATAGAGGGGTATACACCGTAAGTGACTTTCTCTTCTTCTTTTGCAAAGGTACCAAACATACGGTCCCAAATGATAAAGATACCAGCATAGTTTTTATCTAAGTATTGTCTATTGGTTGCATGGTGTACGCGATGATGAGAAGGAGTGTTAAATATCGCTTCAATCGGGCGAGGTAATTTTTTCACTGTCTCAGTGTGAAGTAGCGTTTGGTATACCTGTACAATCACTTCCGATATGAAAATAATAAACGGATTAAAGCCAAGCACTGCCAGAGGTAAGTGGAAGAATAACGGGAATAACCAATCTAAGGGGCCGTGACGGTAAGCTACCGAAATATTAAAGTGCGTTGAGCTATGGTGTACGGTGTGTGTTGCCCAAGCAAAGCCGTTCTTATGAAGAAAGCGATGCTCCCAATAATAAGCAAGATCAGCTAAGACAATACAGCAAACAATAGTCCAGGGTGTTAGCGGTAAATCGACTAACCTAAAGTTTTCGTAAACATAGAAAAACACGCCAGCATAAGCAGCAGCAACCAATGCTACTAGCATAATAAATGCCCCTAACGTAATAAAGTTAGCGACACTATCGCCAAGCAAATTACGAGTGAACTTTTTTTTAACAGCGTAGCGAATCATTTCAACGACAAAAAGCGCTAATGCAATCACTAAAAACCAATCATCGATAAAGGTTTCTAACCACCAAATATCATCGGTGCTGAAAGTAGATGTTAAGAATTCCATCATGTGCTCCTAAAGATATTTAACCAGTACTTCGGTGGCTATTGGTTGGCTATTTTTATCTAAATAGTGAACCTCTACCACTGAATGTACACGCTGTCGGTAATCGATTTTTTGCCAAGCCTTCGTGAGCTCAGTTGTTGTATAGGCACCTTTGATCAACAATTGCTGATAATTACCATTTATTTGCGTTGTTGCTTTGGTTGAGGGTTTAATAATGTCTGCTGCATAACCAATAGACACGTCAGCCGACTGATAATCTTTACTGAAGTTACGATAATAAACATAGACCTTGTTAGGCTTTTCCATCAGCCTAGTATGTAAGAGCGTTTTATCATCGAACGATTGCCAAAGAGAGGCGATGTTATTTATTGAAACACGCTCGCTAACCCCTGTAATAGTCAGATTAGACAAGTTATTTTTATGACGAGAGGTTTCTGATTTCTGCTCGTTAATTTCAGATGATTTTACTTTTACGTTTGAACTGATGTTTTGTTTAACCTGTTTTGCTGTTTCTTCTAACGTTTCAATTTCTTTCGACGCTGATTGCACTGGCACCGATATTGTATTTGCTTCAGCAGAAGGGACCTGTAATAGGGCGATGCCCCATACACAGGTAATAATTAAACCTGTAGTTAATAAAGAACCGAACAACTTCATGGCTACTCCCCAAAAAATTTGATGACTTGAGTGATGCAAAGCGTATTCGAATAACTTTAAATTGTCAATGTGAAAATAAATATGTTTTAGCTTGCAGACAATGTACTACACAGTAATTTGGCACTCAGCTTTAACTGATGAACTTGTTCGATTAATTTTAATGGCAGTAACGATTCAGCCATTAAATAACTGGCATAAATTCCATGACTTACAAGGTTTACCTTTTCATCTCGGGCATCAGGGAAATCCACCTTAAGCGCATCAGATACGTATTGGTGGAACTCTAACATGATATGTTGTTGATCTTCTTTTATGGCAGGAAGCCGTTTCGCTTCAGAGAATATCGCCTCGCCAATAATTGTGGCATTAACTCGGTCAGCTGAACCCACAGTAAACAAAGCTTCAATCATGGCTTCACCTCTATTTGCAGTAGGTAACCAGGCGACAATTTGTTGCCACTGCTCACTGTATTTATCGCGCCACCGCTTACTGAGAGCACAAATAATATCGTCTCTATTACCAATGTAGTGGCGCAAAATCGTACGTTTCATGCCGGCAGTTTCTGCAATGTTTTCCAGAGACGTTGCCTGAATACCATATTTCAATATACATACTTCTAGCGCATTGAGAATTTCTTCAATTCTCTGGGGTGCCAGACTTGGGCGTGCCATAACATATCTCTTTAATTTTCATTTTTTAAAACTATAGCAATCTTTTTTAAATTGTCACATTGACAATTTATAGGGTGTCGATCTAAAGTGTAAATTGTCAATGTGAAAATATATTTCTGCTTGTGTCTGCTTGCGTAAACACTTTATGCAGATGTGGGAGGAGTATTATGAGTAAAGCATTTTGTTATTTATTAGGCCTAGCACTGATAGGGTGCGGTGATCGCTCAACTAAAAATGAAAATGAGCAACGGGTAGTAGAACCTAAGCCACCAATAAAGGTCTCACCACCAGAAGTTTTAGCCGATTTTGTTGGCTTTGAGTCAGCGCCAGTTCGACCAATTGCAAAAACGAAAGGTGGCAATACCTTATTAGTAACTAACACCTCAAACAACACACTTGAGCTGTTTGCAATGAATGACGCAGGCGAAGTTGAGTATAAGGAGTCGGTTGATGTTGGTTTAGAGCCTGTAGCGGTTGCTGTTCACGAAAATTATGCTTGGGTAGTAAATCATTTATCTGACTCTGTCAGTATTGTCGATTTATCCCAAAAACCTGCACGCGTTGTACGTACTTTACTTGTTGGTGATGAGCCTAGGGATATTGTTTTTGCTAAAAATAAGGCATTCATTACCACAGCACATCGTGGACAACAACGAACGAGTCCAGATCTAGTTAATGTTAAAGGTGCTGGAGATCCTAAACTCCATACGGCAGGGGTTGGTCGTGCAGATATCTGGATATTTGATGCCTTAAATGTCGGTAAAAACTTGGGAGGCAGGCCGTTAGAAGTTGCTTCTATGTTTGGTGATACATTAAGAGGGCTTGTTGTTTCACCTGATCAAAACACCGTTTACGCTGCGGTGTTGAATTCCGGCAATCAGACTACGGCTGTTCATGAAGCGGTAATGTGTAATGGCTTTGAAGATGATGAATATGGTGGTTACCCTTGCCAGGTACTTGATGGCAAAAGCTCGCCAAATGGCTTAGCTGACGGTTATCTACCTGGTGGAAGGACAGCGCCAGGGGTTAACGCAGATGGCGAATATCAGCCGTGGACCAGCATGATAGTGAAATACGATCGTGAATCTGGACAATGGCGCGATACCAAAGGTCGCAATTTTTCTAACGGCATTCGCTTTCATTTGCCAGATAACGATGTGTTTGCAATCGACACTGACAGTCATCATATAATCCGTTCGTATAACCATGTTGGTACAACCTTATTTAACTTAGCGGTAAGTCCAAAAACGGGTGAGTTATTTGTATCAAATACTGATGCAAATAATGCGACGCGATTTGAAGGGCCAGGTGATTTCGCTGGCTCAACGGTTCAAGGCAATATTGCAAAAAGCCAGATTAGCGTGATAAACCCTCAGACAGGCGCGGTTAAGGCAAGACATTTAAATCGCCATATCAACTATCAAGACCTAAAGGGAAATGGCTCAATTAAAGAACACAGTTTGTCTACGCCGTTGCAACTTGCGGTATCTAATGATGGACAATGGCTATATAGCGCAGTAATAGGCTCAAATAAGGTCGCCGTTTTACCGACGATTCTATTGTCTGATGATCAATATTGGGATGGCGACGGAGAAGAGTTTAATCCGTTGCATTTAAGTAGTCGTTATATGTCTGTTGAAGGTGGTCCAGCAGGGCTTTTACTTAACGAAGAAAAGCAATCACTTTATGTGTTCACCCGCTTTGACAATAGTCTTGTGCGGGTTGACCTAAACAGTAAACAAGAAGTACAACGAATTGCGATGCCGACAACTGAGCCAGAAGATTACATGGCGGGTCGTGCGATGCTTTACGACGCCAATCGCTCATCTTCAAATGGGGAATCTTCTTGTGCAAGTTGCCATATTTTTGGTGATACCGATCATTTGAGTTGGAACTTAGGTAACCCAGATGCTAGCAATAGCAGTAATCCGCAGCCATTTCCAACCGATAATCTATCTGAATTAGGTTGTTTATTAGTAGGACCTGATGAGTCTAGTTGTCAATTGCTAGAGATAATCAACGGCAATGGCGACAAGCGTAGCTTCGCATCGATGAAAGGCCCTATGGCCACACAAACTTTACGTGGTATGCAACACCATGGACATATGCACTGGCGTGGTGATCGTTCAGTCGGCTATTTTGGTAACGATGTTGAGCAAACGTTAGATGAGCGAACTTCATTTAAAAACTTTATCGTTGCGTTTGAAGGCTTACTTGGCTTGGATATCGAATTGCCAACAACTGTTAGTGCTGGTGATAAATCAGCACAAGTGATTGAACTTGAACAAGATATGGATAAGTTTGCCGACTTCATGCTAAAAGTCGCTTTACCACCTAACCCTATCCGCGGTTTAAACAACTCATTATCTACTTCAGCTCAAGCCGGAGAAATGTTCTTCCATGGCGAACGTCGTGCAGACGGTGCTGCTGAAGATACGCCGCTTAACGGTGACAGTGTTGATGGCGTTAACTGTGAGGGCTGCCATGGTGTCGATCATTCACAAGGCTTTTATGGTAGTCGCGGCGAAATTGCCCATGGTGGAGAAATTCAAATCTTAAAAGTACCTCAGCTTAGAAATTTGTATACCCGAGTTGGCATGTTTGGTTTACCTGATAGAGAAGGCTTTCTTCCTTCACATACTAAAGAGCACCAAGGTGATCAAATCCGTGGTTTTGGCTTCTTACATGATGGCGCCACTGATCAATTACTAAACTTCTTAAAAGGGGGAGTATTCGATAATGGTGAAATTGGTTGTCCTGAAGGCGCTGACGAACGCTATGGTTGTCACTTTAACGCAGGTGAGATAGGTATTCCTGATGAAGAAACTCGACAAGGTTTGGTGGACTACATGATGGAGTTTGATAACGACTTAGCGCCAATTGTTGGTCAGCAAGTTACATTAAATAGTCAAACCGCTGGTCAAGTTGGAGCAAGAATACAACTGTTAGAGCAGCGTGCTACAACACCATTTGTTTCTAAATTATTAGGCGGTGAAGTGACAGAATGTGACTTGATTGCTTTAGGTGTAATTTCAAATGAAAAACGTGGTTATTTCTACGATACAACGCAGCAAAAATATCGCAGTGATAAAGCCTCTGAGGCGCTTTTATCTTCAGATGAACTGATTACCTTAGCAACATCTAAACAAAATAGCTTAACCTTAACTTGTACGGTCCCAGGCAAAGGTTGGCAAGCTGCGCTAGACAATAATTTAGACGGCATTTTGAATGCAGATCAAGGTTTGTAAAAAAGGCTGAAAGTAGAGGAGAATGAATGTGTTGATGAGTTTACCTTATAGTTATTGGTTAGGCATTGTTCTTGTGCTCTGGTTATTAGTCGATTTAGTAAGAGGGGTTGCCTATATTTGGCACCCTTATAGTCGAGCAGATCAGCCTGGTATGTATTGGTTGACCATGTTGGTCTGGGGGTTGGTGGCGGCTTCATGTTTTATCTATCCTCACTGGCCATTTTATTAACCTTTAATCTTCAAGACTGATGACCGTAAGCAAATAGGAGCAAGATATTGAATCAAAATTTATTTTCTGCACAAGACTATACCGATGAGCAAATATTCGCTTTAGAGCAGCAAGAAATATTGTCGAACACCTGGTATTTTTGCGGCTTGGCTGAAGATTTAAGCCAGCCCAACGAGTACTTAACCGTGCAGGCGGGTAACAACAATATTTTGGTTTATCGCAATGAACAAGGTGAATTAAGAGCGCTGCATAATATTTGCCGTCACAGAGGAATGCAGTTAGTTGAAGGTAAGGGCAAGTTAACGCGCATCATTTCTTGTCCTTATCATGATTGGACCTATAGCCAAACAGGAGAGTTAAAATCGATGCCAAAGCAAAAGCAAGATTTTGAAGGTGTAGATAAGAAATGTTTATCGTTAAAACCGGCTCAAGTAGGAGTTTGGCGAGGTATGATTTGGGTGCACCCAGATATCAATGCGGTGTCACTATCTGAATTTTTTTCGCCGATGGACAAGCACCTCGCACCTTACGAAGTGGAGCGTTTGGTTGAGGCTAAGGAATATGTCATTGAAAAAACTATCAATGCAAACTGGAAGCTGGTAGTAGAAAATTATATAGATCATTACCATCTTGCACAGCTTCATGCAGGTACGTTAGCCATGTATGACCATCAACGCGCTGAGTTTGGTTTTGCCGGGGAGCATTTTTACTTTTGGGAACCTTTAACCAAAGATTACCGCGCTGATATTGCCAAAAATTCACCATATCCGATGTTACTGGATAAAGACGATGTGCGACTTGGTGCTTGGGTACCTATGTTATTTCCATGTACAGGTTTGGCTGAAACGGAATCAAGTTGGTCAGTATTTCAGATTATTCCGTTAGCGGTTAACAAAACTAAAGTGGTGATTCGCAGTAAAGTGAAAGATTGCTCAATTATGGAATACCTTAAACAGGCAAGCGTTTCTTACAGTTACTGGCAACGAAAGGTGAAGGGCAAATATCAAAGTCTTGATGAAACACACGCTTTAGGTAGCGGTGATTTTATGAAAGAAGACATCTATGTTTGCGAGCAGCTACAAAAGTCGCTTGCTAGTCCTTATTTTGAGTTTGGCCCGTCGGCAAGTCATGGCGAATTGCCGATTCGGGAGTTTCAGAAAAGAGTTTTGTCGCGATTGTCAGCTGAAGGTAAATCTTAGATATCTTAAGGTTTGCTTCTGGCACAAAGCACGCATTCATCCCAACTCACAATTGTCCAAAAATGAGTTAGATTGACCGTCTATTGAGAGCTTATAGTTCCTTGCAGGTGAAGTCTAAACTAGTTCTTCTAAGCTGTAAGCTTAAATATGGGCTACTACAATTCAGCAATAGCTATTGAGTACTCCGCTATTTAATATACTTCTCGGTGGGTCAAGTTTGGTAGCACATTCTTCATGGAGGAAGAGAATTTTAAAGTGAGCCATTACGTTTATAAATCTAGCTAAATTGGGCGTAAATTCGGCTCAGGTAATAAGCGTTATGCGGTTATAGCCCTAAGTTTGCGGCAACCAAACTTATCTAAGCCTTGGCAGTCACACTCATTCAAATAAACATCAAATTTTTATTTTTATTTTTATTTTTATTTGTAAATTTGACCTTTTAATTCTAGTTGAGTTAGGTATACACGCATTTCAAACTCTAGCTGGTGATAGTTAGGGAGCATGTGCTGGCACAATTGATAAAATGCCTTATCGTGTTGCTTTATTCTGATGTGGGCTAACTCATGAACAACAATCATTTCTAAAAACACTTCAGGTGCTGTTTTGAAAATATCACTAATTCGTATTTCATTTTTACTCTTTAACTTATTTCCCTGAACTCTTGAAATAAATGTATGCGAGCCCAGAGCGTTATTTACAGCATGGATTTTTTTATCGTAAATAACTTTACTTAATGGAGAGGACTTCCGTAAGTGAGTGTTCTTTAAACTTAGGACGTATTCACGAAGCAATTTATCGTTTTTAATATCATGCACTTTGGGATGCTTCTTAAGTAAAAATTGACCTAGTGTATCTTGTTCAATCATCGTTCTGACTTGATTTTGCACTTCAAGTGAGTATGACGATAGATACTTTAACGGAGCTAATTTTACTTTTGAAGATGGCATTCTTTGTGTTTTTTAGCTTAGGAAGATGAATAAAGAAAATTGTACCTTACTTATTTTTATTCTGATAGTGACAACAGCTAATCGGTGAGCTCTCGATAGCGTTATCTCATCGTTGAGCGTAAGGTCAAAAATTTAATCTTTATTCCAGACACAAATGAAAGTTCATGATTTTATTTCTAATGAGCTAAAAAGTTAGTGATGTTGACCCTCAATCGTTATACATATGTTGACAACATTTAGCCGATAAGCCGATTGTTAGGAATAGTTATGGTCTTTCTCTTTAAAGTGCGCTAACTCGTGTACAACCAATGCTCGTAGTACCGCCTCGGGAGCGTGTTTTAACTGTGCTGCGATGTGTATTTGGTGCGACGTTTTTTGTTTTTGCCCGTGTCGTGTGGTTTTGAACGTATGGGTTCCTAACGCATTCAATACCATATTGTTGCGCTTCTCAAACTTGGCCTGCGATACCCGTGGGGTATTTTTTAAGTACTGCTGTCTTAATCCTTCCACATATTCGTAAAGTAGCTTATCGCTTTTGATTTGATGCGCTTCAGGATAGCGGCTTTTGAAAAAAGCACTGAGTCGCTTGCTCTCTATTAGCTGAGTGACTTGAGTCTGGACTTGCTCTGAGTAGTTTAAAAAATAGGGATGGGACATTAAAACAGCGCCTCTTGCTTTGCTTCTTTTTCAGCGGGGAATGGATTGCTTACTTGATGATGTATCTCTAAATCAGCGATAAATTGTCTTGCTAAAAATGGTGCATCAAAATTGTCTGCGGTATGGAAAAACACATAAGGTGATTTACCTTCGCTGAGCCATTGATTAAGTTTAGTTAACCAAGGTTGATAAAAGTCTCTATTAGACTCAAGCTGAGAGCAACCAACAAATCGCAGAATAGGGCTGTCTCCAGTGGCAATAGCATGCACAGGTAATCGCGGCTTTTTTTGCTGTGCATCTACTATCGCAGGGGTACTGGCAGGCTCGCTAAAGAGTGCGCGAGTATCCATCACGATGCGGTTGTAGTTATTTTCGATTAAATATTGGTTGTATCTGCGCTCAGCATCGCCTTTGCGATAAAAGTCCCAATGCCGTACTTCAACACCAACAGTTAGCGCTTTGGGCAACCAAGATAGAAATTGTCGCATTTTATTTTTATGTTCAGGCGCAAACTGTGCAGGTAATTGCAGCATTAACACGCCTAATTTAGGAAACAGCGGCGCCATGTTTTTACACCAAGTCAATAATTCATCTTGGCAGTGGCTAAGTGCCATTTCATGACTAAAACGCTTAGGAATTTTAAACGTAAAGCGAAAGTCATCGGGCACTTGTTCTAGCCATTTTAATACGGTCTGCGGATTTGGATCGGCATAAAAAGTCGTATTGCCTTCAACGCTATTAAAAATTTGGCCATACTCTTTGAGCATATTTGTGGCACTACAATGGCTGGAAAATACTCGACCTTTCCAGTGTGCGCTACTCCATTGTGGGCAACCCAGATACAACATAGTGATCAAAACAACGATTAAATGTGTGAATAGTGTATCAGATCCTTAGATTGAGGATGACAATGCAGCGTATTTTTATATAATTGGCGGTTATTGAAAATGAGTCTTAGCGACTGGCTTACCAATACGGTGAATTCATATTGTGTGGTGAGAAGTGATTAGTCGTAAGAGCAAACTGGACTGACAGGAATTTTATGCGCTCTATATACTGCGGAAAACTAAATAAGAGCCATGTAGATCAGGAAGTTGAACTATGTGGTTGGATCAATAAACGTCGTGACCTTGGCGGCCTAATCTTTGTCGATTTAAGAGATAGAGAAGGGCTTGTGCAAGTGGTATTCGATCCTGAAGTGGAAGGCTTAATGGATAAAGCGAATACGTTGCGCCAAGAATTCTGTGTTCAGATCAAAGGTGTTGTCCGTGCGCGTCCTGAAAGCCAAGTAAACAAAGACATGGCAACCGGTGAAGTTGAGATCTTAGGCACTGGCTTAACCATTATCAACCGTTCAGAACCATTACCGCTTGACTTCAATCAGCAAAACTCTGAAGAGCGTCGTCTTAAATACCGTTATTTAGACCTACGTCGTCTAGAAATGAGCGATCGCATTAAGATGCGTGCTAAAGCGAGTAGCTTTGTGCGTCGTTTCTTGGATGAAAATGCATTCTTAGACATTGAAACGCCAGTACTAACTAAAGCAACACCTGAAGGTGCACGCGACTATCTAGTACCAAGTCGTGTTCACAAAGGCAGTTTCTATGCGCTACCGCAGTCGCCGCAGCTATTTAAGCAGCTGCTAATGATGTCTGGTTTTGACCGTTACTATCAAATCGTAAAGTGTTTCCGTGATGAAGACTTACGTGCCGATCGCCAGCCTGAGTTCACTCAGATAGATATCGAAACGTCATTTATGAGCTCAGATCAAGTTCGTGGCGTGACAGAAAAAATGATCCGTGAAATGTGGCAGTCTTTCCTAGACGTTGATTTGGGTGAGTTCCCTGTGATGCCATACAGCGAAGCGATGAGCAAATATGGTTCGGATAAACCAGACCTACGTAACCCGCTTGAGCTTATCGACGTTGCAGACATCGTAAAAGATGTTGAATTTAAAGTACTAAGCGGCCCTGCTAACGACGAAAAAGGTCGTGTTGCAGTACTATCAGTACCTGGTGGCGCACAACTTTCACGTAAGCAAATCGATGAATACACTAAGTTTGTAGGTATTTACGGTGCGAAAGGCCTCGCCTGGATGAAAGTGAACGACCGTGATGCGGGTATCGAAGGCGTACAGTCGCCAATCGCTAAGTTCTTGAATGAAGAAGTGATCAATGCACTACTTGAGCGCACAGGCGCAAACACAGGTGACATTATTCTATTCGGCGCAGACAAGCGTAATACTGTAAACGAAGCGATGGGCGCGCTACGTCTGAAGATTGGTCTTGATTTAGAAATCACTGATCTAACTAAATGGGCACCACTTTGGGTTGTTGACTTCCCGATGTTCGAAGAAGACGACGAAGGTAACCTACACGCGGTACACCACCCGTTTACTGCGCCTAAGGGCGTATGTGCTGCGGACCTTGAAGCAAATCCAGCAGGTACACTTTCTGATGCATACGATATGGTACTTAACGGCTACGAAGTCGGTGGCGGTTCGGTTCGTATTCACAACAACGAAATGCAACAGGCGGCGTTCAGAATTCTAGGTATTGAAGAGTCTGAGCAGCAAGAGAAGTTTGGTTTCTTACTCGATGCTCTGAAGTATGGTACGCCTCCGCACGCAGGTTTGGCATTCGGTCTTGACCGTTTGGTGATGCTACTGTGTGGCACCGACAACATCCGTGACGTTATTGCGTTCCCGAAAACAACGCAAGCGTCGTGCTTGATGACTGATGCGCCAAGCCCAGCAAACCCAGATGCGCTAAAAGAGCTTGCTATCTCGATAGAAAAGCAGTTAGCAGAGCAAGGTGAAGGCGAGTAAGTTCGCCAACCTGATGTAAAAGAGGCGACTTTGGTCGCCTTTTTTGATCAGATGAACTAGCTTATAACTGGTAATCTATACAGTATTTTGGCATTATAACCAAAAAACCAAGAGACGATGCATTTGGCTGTCATTTTAGGAATTGATCCGGGGTCAAGATTTACAGGCTATGGTGTGATTGCCCACCAAGGTGCAAAGTTCCAATATTTGGGGAGCGGTTGCATTAAAGTTGGTGAGCATGACTTTCCCACTCGATTAAAAATGATCTATCAAGGGATCACGCAGCTCATAGAGCAGTTTTCGCCGAGCGACTTTGCGATTGAGCAAGTGTTCGTTGCGCATAATCCAAGTTCAGCCTTAAAACTTGGTCAGGCGCGAGGTGCGGCCATTGTTGCAGCGACCATGCAGTCAGTGGTTGTGAGTGAATATTCGGCAAGGCAAGTTAAACAAGCCGTTGCGGGTACCGGTGGTGCAGACAAAGCCCAAGTACAGGAAATGGTAAAGCGCATATTAAAATTGCCTGGCACACCCCAAGCAGATGCAGCAGATGCGTTGGCGGTGGCGATTTGTCACGCGCACTCAAGGCAAAACTTAATAAAAATGGCAGGTGCAGCGCGTAAAACCGTAAGAGGAAGGTTGAGATAACCATGATAGGAAAATTAAGCGGAACACTGTTAGAAAAGCAGCCACCAGAGATATTAATTGATGTTGCAGGTGTAGGCTATGAAGTGCAAATGCCTATGACTTGTTTTTATGAATTACCGAGCGTGGGCGAGTCGGTTTCAGTATTTACTCACTTTGTGGTACGTGAAGATGCGCAGCTACTGTTTGGTTTCAATACCAAGATCGCACGTGCATTGTTTAGAACGTTAATTAAAGCGAACGGAGTCGGTCCAAAGCTCGGACTTGCAATATTATCGGGCATGTCTGCGGAGCAATTTGTTAGCTGCGTGAATCATGGCGACGCAACGACTTTGGTTAAGATCCCAGGAGTTGGTAAGAAGACCGCTGAGCGCCTAGTGCTTGAAATGAAAGATAAGCTAAAAGACTTTGGCAATGACTTACTCACACCGTTTAGCGATGCCGCTGTACTTGCGCCGCAAGAGCATCCGACGGTAAGTGATACCCCAGCAGATGAAGCGATTGCAGCCTTAATGGCATTAGGGTATAAACAAGTTCAAGCACAAAAAGCGGTAAAAGCCGTAAACAGAGAAGGCATGACGACCGAGAGTATCATTAAAGACGCTCTTAAATCGATGATGTAACTATGATTGAAGCAGATAGATTAATTGAACCTGAGATCCAAGGTAATGAAGATTTAGTTGATAGGGCGATTAGACCTAAATTACTAAATGATTATACCGGTCAGCCACATGTCAAAAAGCAAATGGAAATTTTTATAGCAGCGGCACGTTCAAGACAGGAAGCCTTAGATCACTTGCTGATATTTGGTCCGCCGGGTTTAGGTAAAACCACGCTTGCGAACATTGTCGCAAACGAGCTTGAGGTTAATATAAAAACCACCTCGGGACCTGTGCTTGAAAAAGCGGGAGACTTGGCCGCATTGCTCACTAACCTTGAAGAAGGGGATGTGCTATTTATCGATGAGATCCATCGTTTAAGCCCTCAGGTGGAAGAAATTCTCTATCCCGCTATGGAAGACTACCAATTGGACATCATGATTGGTGAAGGCCCAGCAGCACGCTCGATTAAACTGGATTTACCGCCTTTTACTTTAGTTGGTGCAACGACACGTGCCGGCTCGTTAACCTCACCATTGAGAGACCGCTTTGGTATTGTGCAGCGCTTGGAGTTTTATTCGGTTGCAGATTTGTCTTCGATTGTGACTCGCTCAGCGTATCATTTAAATCTAGAGATCAGCGAGTCGGGCGCAACTGAAGTGGCGCGTCGAGCGCGCGGTACACCACGAATTGCAAATCGTTTACTACGCAGGGTAAGAGACTTTGCTGAAGTGAAGGGCGATGGCTCTATCACTGAAGAGATTGCGCACTTAGCGTTGGATATGGTCGATGTTGATAAATGTGGCTTTGATTATATGGACCGCAAATATCTGCTGGCAATCATAGAAAAGTTTACCGGTGGCCCGGTTGGTTTGGATAACCTTGCTGCGGCAATTGGAGAAGAAAAAGAAACCATCGAAGATGTGATAGAACCATTTTTGATCCAACAAGGCTTTATTCAACGCACGCCAAGAGGACGTATAGTCTCTGATAAAGCTTATATGCATTTTGAGCTAAGCAAGCCAGAATAATTCAAGGAGGGTAACGAACACCTTTATTCTTCATAGCCGAGTATTCACTTGGCTATTTCATTTCTACACTCGCTTATCGCAAATCACGTGTGCATAAATCCATTATTTTGTATCCGCTCAATTCAAGCAAGATTCATTACTGCTGAAGTAATTTACCTGAGCTTCGGATAATTAATGCCTTTCTAGCAGCCAGTTTCAGCGCTAACTGCGTTGAATTTACTTCCAATAGCCTGCTATTGGTGCGTAAATTCGCCTAGTTTCCCCTAAAACTTTCTGGCTAGACAAGGAGGTAAATTAAGTTTCCCCTTAACAACAAGGAGTGAGAAGCTTTCTTATCCAAACCTCAGGTAAATTTATCTCGACCTGTGTGGGCTATACGTTGCTTAAACTATTTGTAGATTGTCTCGTCCTTTAAACCAAGTGCTAAATAAAAACCGCAAAATGACCGAGTGCTAAAGAAAACGTGGATCGTAATAAGGAGCTTGCACCAAATTTCAGGCAAAAAAAAGCCCGCAAATAATGCGGGCAAAACAACAAGTTGAAGGAAGTAATCCAGGGAACAAGATGAGTTACCTTGGGTTTTATCCACAAAATGCGTCATCTTAGCAATACGAAAAATCAGAATCCTATTGCAAGTAACTGTGCTTTGCTGAAACTTCAGCTGCTCGCTCAGTACAAGGTGTATATTAAAGAGGTTTTGGTTTTTCATCAAACTAGAAAAATTCTTTTTTCAGATAAAAAAAACTAATGCAAGAATTTTTTTGAGGTTAAAAAGTGAGCTTAAACGTGGCGATGTATTTATGTAAGTTTATGTAAAATATGGTTTTGTATGTTAAATGCGCAAAATGTAAATATTAGATAATCTGTTGTTAATTGGTAAGACCAATCTGTTTTTTGAGGTTTTATTCTCTATTTGTGCATAAAACTCCTATTTTATGCAGTTTTGGGTCATATTTAGAGGCTGTGATGGAGATTGTCGAATTTGCTTAAGTTTGGGTAAAGCAAAAGGAGTTACACTGTTTTGCTCTATTTATCGTCAAATACAATGAATTCGCAGTATTGAGATTGTAAGGTATTTGTAGTGTGGTTAAACTAGCTGAACCTTTTGGTAGTAAATCTAGTCTATCTCTAGATATTGCTCGGTAGAGCGAAAGAATATAAATGGCTACCATTGCCGAAACACTTTTGGGAGTATAATAACGTGGAATCGGGACTAAATTTTGTCGATCTAATTTTAAAAGCCAGTTTTTTGGTACAACTTGTTATGTTGACCCTGGTGGGATTGTCTGTTGCTTCTTGGGCAATTATCTTTCAACGTAAAACAGTCATTTCTCAAGCCCAAAGCCAATCAAAGAATTTCGAGCAAAAATTTTGGTCCGGTATGGATCTTAGCAAACTCTATAATGAAATAGCTGCAAGGACTGGTAGTGCGTCAGGACTAGAAGCGCTATTTGTATCCGGCTTTAAAGAGTTTGCAAAGCATAAAAAAGGCAATATCCAATCTCCTTCAATTGTTGTTGAAGGTACTCACCGTTCAATGCGTGTCGCGCTTTCTCGTGAAATTGAAAAGTTAGAATCAAGCCTTTCTTTTTTAGCAACAGTTGGCTCTATCAGTCCTTATATCGGTCTATTTGGTACCGTTTGGGGGATCATGAATGCTTTCATCGCGCTTGGCGAAGTGAAACAAGCAACACTGCAAATGGTTGCACCAGGTATTGCTGAGGCTTTGATTGCAACAGCCATGGGTCTGTTTGCGGCAATTCCAGCGGTTATGGCGTATAACCGATTTGCCAAAAATGTAGAAAAGCTAGAAACTCAGTACATTAACTTTATGGAAGAGTTCGCTAATATTCTTTATCGTCAGGCTGCAACACAAGTAGAGGCAAAACAAAATGTATCAGCGTAAGAGACGTCGTCCCGTCGCGGAGATCAACGTCGTTCCTTATATTGATGTTATGTTGGTGCTGTTAATCATCTTTATGGCAACGGCTCCACTTATCCAGCACGGCGTAAAAGTAGACTTACCTCAGATGGAAGAGTCTGAATTGGTTGAAACCAAAGACTCGCCACCGATTATTGCCACCATTGACGCTGAAGGTCGCTATTTTGTGACTGTTGGTACGGATCCTGAAGCACCAATGGATGCAGTAGAAGTAGCTGCGGTAATTAAACTTAAGTTAGAACAAAATCCAGATACCCCTGTAATGATTAAAGGTTCAGGCAGAGTGTCGTATCAAGAAGTACTTTATTTAATGGATTTCTTGAAAAAAGCGGGTGTTCCTTCTGTTGGCCTAATGACTAAATCATTTGAGGATGAGTAATGAGTTCATTATCTAGCAGCGTAGTTAAGTCAGTATTGCTTCATGGCGCAATTGGCGGTCTGCTATTTGCTACGGCAAATTTTCAAGTTGATACACCTACTGTGATGGAAGTCACCTTAAATCCACAGCAAAAAGATCAAAAGCCTGAAAGGGCCGTTTCTGCGGTGTCGGTTGATCAGCAAGCGGTTGAGAAAAAGATTGCGGATTTAAAAAAGCGTGAAGAAGAAAAGCAAGCTGCTGAAGATCGCCGTATTCGCGATCTTGAACAGCGTGCGCAGCAAGCTAGAAAAGACCGTGAAGCCGAAGCGCGGCGCATTAAAAAGCTGGAGCAAGAGCGTCAAGCTAAGTTGGAAGAGACTCGCCAAGCTGAGGCGCAAGCCAAACGCGCTCGTGAAATAGAGAAAAAGCAACGAGAGCAGGCTGATAAAGCGAGAGCTGAGAAAGCTGCTGCGGAAGAAGCGGCTAAAAAAGCTGCGGCCCAGCGCCAAGCTGAGGAAGATCGCTTAAGAAAGGCAGAAGAGGCGAGGAAACGCCGCGAAGCTGAGGAAAAACGAAAAGCGGAAGAAGCGGAGCGTCAACGCCAAAAGGCACTTGAAGAACAAATGCTTCGTGACCAGCTTGCTAAGGAGCAGGCAGCAAGAGCGAAGATCCGTCAACAGCAAGTATTGAGCGAAGTGGATAAGTTTAAAGCACTTATCATGCAACGCATTCAAGCAAACTTACTTATCGATGAAACAATGAAAGGTAAACAATGCCGAGTAAACATTCGTCTAGCCTTTAACGGCCTTGTGACGCATGTAGAGTCATTGGGCGGCGATAAACTAGTTTGTGAAGCTGCTATCCGTGCTGTGAAAATGGCAGATACTTTACCTGTTTCTAAAGATAAAGACGTGTTTGAGCAGCTTAAGAATATCAATTTAACAATTAAACCAAATTTTTAAAGGACGAACATGCTAAAGAAGTTCACAACCTTATTGCTGGTTTTTACTCTGGGTGTATCACAGTTTGCGCAAGCCGCACTTGAAATTGTGATAACAGAAGGGGTAGACAGTGCCAGACCTATCGCAATTGTACCATTTAAATATAATGGCACTGGTGAAATGCCGTCGAGTTTAAGTGACGTTATTTCTGCAGACTTGATGCGCAGTGGTAAATTTAAGCCTGTTGCCGAGGCTGACATGCCTCAATTGCCAACAACTGACTCGGAAATCGACTACGCTGCATGGGTTGATGCCGGGGTTGAAGCGGTAGTTGTAGGCACCGTGACCCAGCAATCTGCTGGGCGTTACTTGGTAAAGTATGAACTGATTGACGTGATCAGAGCACAGCTTACCGGTGGTGAAACTCGCATTATGTCAAATGGTCGCTTAATGCAAAGCGATGACCATGTGCTTGAAGGACGGCAAAGTATTGTCAGCGGTACTGGCTTTAGAAACTATGCGCACCAAATTAGTGATGTAGTATATGAAGCCTTAACAGGTGAAAGAGGCGCATTTAGAACTAAGATTGCCTACGTTATCGTACGTGACGGCCAAGATAAACCATACCAATTGGTTGTTGCCGATTATGACGGTTACAACGAGCAGGTGTTATTGCGCTCCAAAGAGCCGTTAATGTCTCCTGCATGGTCGCCGGATGCAAACAAGCTTGCGTACGTGACTTTTGAAAATCGCCAATCGCAAATCTACATTCAAGATATTTACACCGGAAAACGCGAACTGATCACGAGTCACCCAGGTATTAATGGCGCGCCACAGTTTTCTCCTGATGGAACTAAATTACTTGCAGTACTCTCTAAGGATGCAGGTGGAGCGACAGAAGTATACCTAATTGACCTGAAAACTCGTCAAGAAACACGCTTAACTCGTCATCGTAGTATAGATACTGAGCCTTCTTGGCATCCAAACGGTCAAGAAATTGTGTATACATCTGAAAGGGGTGGTAATGCTCAGATTTATAAGTTAAATTTAAAAACTGGTAGGTCTAAGCGAGTTACGTTCGACGGCGACATGAACTTAGCAGGTTCGATCACGCCAGATGGTAAACGTCTGATTATGGTTAACCGTACGCTGGGCCGTTACCATATTGCGAAAAAAGAATTAGATTCCGGGCTGTTTCAAGTGCTAACTCGTACGAGACTAGATGAGTCTCCGAGTATTGCACCAAACGGTTCGATGATAATATACAGCACCTTGCACAATAATAAGCAGGTATTGGCATTGGTGTCTATGGATGGTCGTTTCAAGGCAAGGTTACCTGTCTTGGACGGTCAAGTTAAGGCACCAGCCTGGTCGCCGTTTTTACAGTAATTTTGCTGGTTAGATTTATAAAGATATAGGAATATACTCGATGCAACTTAACAAAACTCTAAAAGCCTTAATGGTCGCGTTGCCAGTGATGACACTTGCAGCATGTAGCTCATCTTCAAGTGTTGATGAGGGCGCGGCTAGCGAAAGCAACCAAGCGGCAACCACACAGGACAACACTGTTGACGTAAACACTATGTCTCGCGAGAAATCTGCTGAAGAAAAACTACGTGAGAAATATGAAGCCCTACGTCAAGAACAGATCGTTTACTTCGATTTCGATAAATCTACTATCCAGAGCAAATATGCTGAACTACTTCAAGCGCACGCTGATTTCCTAGTGAAAAACCCAAGCGTGAAAGTACTTGTTGAAGGTCACGCTGATGAGCGTGGTACGCCAGAGTACAACATCGCACTAGGTGAAAGCCGTGGTAAATCAGTTGCTAAATACCTTCAAAGCCTTGGTGTTTCTGACAGCCAAATCTCTGTAGTGAGCTATGGTGAAGAAAAACCAATGATTAAGTCACGTACAGAAGAAGCGTTCGCTAAGAACCGTCGCGCGGTATTAGTGTACTAAGAAAGAGTTATTATGAAGCCGAATACTATTTTGGCAGCATTCTTACTCATGAGCGGGAGCGCCCAAGTTTGGGCTGCTCCCGCTCCTGTTTCAGAAGCTGCAAATTCAAATCAAACACTAGAAGAACGTGTCTCTCAACTTGAGAGTATGATGAGAACCCGCAATTTGCTGCAGGCTGAGTTACAGCAACAGCTTAATCTTTTGCAAGAAGAAGTAAGCCAAGTGCGCGGTGTGACAGAAGAGCAGAGTTATAAGCTTGAAAAAGTGCTACAACGTCAACGTGAGTTGTATCAAGAGATTGAAAATCGCGTCAGTCAAGCTTATGACCAGTCACAATCCACCGCAGCCGCGGTAACGCCTGATGTTACGCCAGAGCAAGCATTCAGCAGTAATCTGTCTGAGAATGAAGCGTACGACCGTACAGTAAACATGATAATGAAGGATAAGCGCTACGATGCAGCAATCCCTGAGTTTCAAAGTTTCTTGCAGCAGTATCCAAATTCGGTGTATGTGCCGAATGCGCATTACTGGTTGGGTCAGCTATTCTTAATAAAGTCTGACGATGGTAAAGCTAAGTCTTATTTTGCAACCGTTGTTGATAATTTCCCTGAATCGAATAAACGTCCAGAAGCGATGTTAAAGCTGGGTACTATTTTACATAAACAGGGACAAGCAGCAGAAGCGAAGACGCTCCTTAATAAATTGATTAAAGAGTATCCAAGTACGACTCCTGCAAAATTGGCAACAGAGCGTTTAGCGAAGATGTAATTATCACTTTTTGAGCGGAGTGCCTTAAAATTAGGCGCTTAGTCATAAAAAGTGAAAAAAACTAGCTATTTCAGTTGCACTCAAAATTTAAATAAGTATTATAAGCGCCCGCAGCAGGCGATTGGTAACAAAAAACTGCTGCGTTAAGTGGGTCATTAGCTCAGTTGGTAGAGCAGTGGACTTTTAATCCATTGGTCGATGGTTCGAGTCCATCATGACCCACCACTTTACAAGCTTCAGAATTCATATTTGAGCGGGTCATTAGCTCAGTTGGTAGAGCAGTGGACTTTTAATCCATTGGTCGATGGTTCGAGTCCATCATGACCCACCACTTTATAAGCTTGCGAATTCGATTTTGAGCGGGTCATTAGCTCAGTTGGTAGAGCAGTGGACTTTTAATCCATTGGTCGATGGTTCGAGTCCATCATGACCCACCACTTACAAGCATACGAATTCGATTTTGAGCGGGTCATTAGCTCAGTTGGTAGAGCAGTGGACTTTTAATCCATTGGTCGATGGTTCGAGTCCATCATGACCCACCACTTATAAGCTAGTGAATTCGATTTTGAGCTGGTCATTAGCTCAGTTGGTAGAGCAGTGGACTTTTAATCCATTGGTCGATGGTTCGAGTCCATCATGACCCACCACTTATAAGCTTGTT